>JAIMBC010000217.1 GCA_023511675.1 Pirellulales bacterium | reverse complement strand
GGAGGATGCAGCAACGCAGCATGCGGCGGCCCAGGCCGCCGCGGCCCGCGGCTCGGGTGCTTCCAGAGCCTGGGTCGCACCCTTGACGCTAGGTGTTGCCAGCAGAGGTGTCAATGGGGAAACAGAACTGGGTTGGAGATGTGGGGGACCGCGAACAACATCACAGGCCCGCCTCGCAAGCCTGGTGGAAACGCAGTGGTCCCGCCTGCTGCGGCACCTCCCTGTGTAGAGGCGACATCCTGCCTGGTGGTGTGCGACGCGTTGTTGTGCAGGCATCTTGCCAGCTTGCAAGAAGCGACATGCATCCCATGGAAGCATGGCTAAGCCTTGGCCAACCGCACGCCTCTCCCCCGTTTCCAGGGCCCCGTGCCAGCGTTGGTTGACGCGGCTTGCCGCGGCCAATTAGGCTGCCGGATGCCGAGACGAGGCCGGAGCTGGCGACCCGTGCTGGCCGCTGGTGCGCCATGAGGTGATCGCAACATGACAGCAGAGGCGAGCTTGAAGATCCTTGTCGTGGAAGACGACGTGGATACGCAAGCCAATTTGCGCGACCTGCTGGAGCTGGATGGGCACCAGATCTGCGCTGTGGGCAGCCTGCAAGAGGCCATCCAGCGGACGGGGGAGCAGGGCTTCGATGCCATCTTGCTGGACCGCCGGCTGCCGGACGGCATGGCAGAGACCGCCTTGTCTGAGCTGAAGCGGCAAGCGCCGCGGGCGGTGCTGATGATTGTGACCGCCTTTGCCGACTTGCAGAGCGTGATTGCGGCGCTGCGCGACGGGGCGGATGAGTACCTGCTCAAGCCGATCGATGCAGACGTGCTGCGTGCCAGTCTGGCCCGCGTGGCCCGGCAGAAGCGTACGGATGAAGCGCTGCGCATCAGCGAGGAGCAGTTTCGCAGCGCGTTCGAAAACGCCCCGGTGGGAATGGCACTGGCCAGCCCCGAAGGCCGCTGGCTGCGGTGCAACTCCACGTTGACCAGCATGCTCGGCTACACCCCCGAGCAATTGGTTGGCAGCCCCTGGCTGGCGGTGGTGCATCCAGAAGACCAGTCAGCGGCCGCCGCACTGTTGCAGTCCCTGCGGCAGAGCCAGAGCAAGGCAGGCTGGGCAGAAATCCGCTATCTGCACGCCGACGGCTCGCCGGTCTGGACGCTTACCAGCATGGCGCTGGTGCGCGACGCGGCCGGGCAGCCCTTACACCTGCTGCTGCAAGCCCAGAACACCACGGAGTTGCGAGAAGCCCAGCAAGCAGCCATGCAAGCGGAGCGGCTGGCGGCGATCGGCCAGATGGTGGCCGGCCTGGCACATGAGAGCCGCAACGCCCTGCAGCGCAGCCAGGCCTGCCTGGAGCTGCTGGAGCTGGAGCTGGCCGACCGTCCCCAGGCCCGCGAGCTGGTGGCTCGCATCCAGCGGGCTCAGGAGCACCTGCACCATCTTTACGAGGAAGTGCGCAACTACGCGGCGCCCATCCAGCTCCATCGCTCCAACCGCGCGCTGGATCGGCTGTGGCGTGAATCGTGGTCCGACGTGCTGGCCGCCAAGGCCGCGCAGGGCAACGCTGCCGTGCTGCGTGAAGAGCTGGAGACGAGCGACTTGCACTGCCCGGTCGATGCCCTGGCACTGGAGCAGGTGTTCCGCAATATCTTCGAGAACGCGCTGGCAGCGGCGGGCAACGGGGCAACGGTGACGGTGCGGGCGTCGGAGGATCGGCTTGCCGGCCGGCCGGCGGTGCGGTTGTCGATCCGCGACAATGGTCCGGGATTCACGCCGGAGCAGCAGCGGCGGATTTTCGAGCCGTTTTTCACCACCAAGTCTCAGGGCACCGGCCTTGGCATGGCAATTGCAAAGCGGATTGTGGAGGCACACGGCGGGCGCATCAGCGCCCAGCAGGCGCCCGGCGGAGGCGCCGAAATCGTGATTGTGCTGCCCAAGAGCCTTCCATGATTCCACCGCTGAGGATCGCCATTGCCGATGACGAATACGAGATGCGCGAGTACCTTCAGCGTATCTTGCCCCTGCTGGGGCACACGGTGGTGTCGGTGGCGGCGAACGGGCAAGAGCTGGTCGCGCAGTGCCAGCAGCACCAGCCGGACCTGGTGATTACCGATATTCGCATGCCTGAACGGGACGGCATCGAAGCGGCCGAAGAGATCTATCGCACTCGGCCCATTCCCATCATCTTGATCTCCGCTTTCCACGATGCAGACCTGATCAGCCGTGCCGAGTTGGACCATGTGATGGCCTACCTGGTGAAGCCGGTGAAACGGGCGCACCTGGAACCTGCCATTGCCCTGGCCTGGCGGAGATTTGAGCAGTTCGAGGCCCTCCGCCGCGAGGCCGCCGACCTGCGTCAGGCCCTGGCCGACCGCAAACTGATCGAGCGGGCCAAGGGGATGATCATGCAGCGGGCTGGGGTGGATGAGCCGGCCGCCTTTCGCCGGCTTCAGCGGGCAGCCAGCCGCGAGAACAAGCGGCTAGTGGAGATTGCCCAGATGGTCATCAAGGTTGAGGAGTTGCTGGCGGACGACGGCCAGGGTTGAGCGTGCGGGTTCGCCACACCTTTGTGCGCCTGGGCACATCTGTGCGGGCTGGCGCAGGGCTCGGCACGGCTGTACAATGGGGCAGGCTGGGCGAGGGGGGCTCGCGCGGCATGGAATCAAGAGAACGGGCACATGGTCGATTCCCCTCAACTGGACTTGCTGCTGGTCGATGACGACCAGGAATTCCTGGACACGCATGCAGCCTGGTTTCGCCAGCGGGGCTACTACGTGGAGACAGCCACGAGCGGGGCGGAGGCGTTGGCGCTCACAGAGCGGCGCCAGTTCGACGTGGCCGTGGTGGACCTGGCGATGGGCGGACTGTCCGGTCTGGAGGTGTTGGAACGCCTCAAGTCTTCCGCGGCGGAGTGCGAGGTGATCATCCTCACCGGCAAGGCCACGGTCGAGACGGCCGTGCAGGCCATGAAACTGGGCGCCTGCGATTACGTCACCAAGCCGGTGCGGATGGCGGAACTGGAACTGGTGGTGGAGAAGGCCGCCGAGCGGCGGCAGCTTGGCAAGGAGAACCGGCAGCTTCGCGCCGTGCTGGCACGCAGCGAGCCGAACAGCCAGATCATTGCCCAGTCTCCCGCCATGCGCGAAGTGTTCCGCATGATCGAGCGGGCTGGACCGACAGACAAGGCCATTCTCATCCAGGGCGAGAGCGGCACGGGTAAGGAGCTGGTAGCACGCGCGCTGCACCGTGCCAGCCTGCGCGCCGATAAGCCGCTGGTGGTGATCAACTGCGCCGCCTTGCCCGAGACGTTGCTGGAAAGCGAGCTGTTCGGCCACGAAAAGGGCGCCTTTACGGGGGCCATCAGTTCCAAGCCCGGGCTGTTCGAACTGGCCGACGGAGGTACCCTCTTCATCGACGAGATCGGAGAGCTGGCCGGCGGCTTGCAGGCCAAGCTGCTGCGCGTGCTTGAAGACGGCTCCATGCGGCGCGTCGGTTCGCTGAAAGAGCGCCGCGTCAACGTACGGTTGCTGGCGGCCACCAACCGCAAGCTGAGTGAAGAGGTCAAGGCCGGCCGCTTCCGCGAGGATCTCTACTATCGCATCAATGTGATGTCGCTCGAACTGCCCCCCTTGCGGGAACGCACCGGCGACATTCCCCTGCTCGTCCGCCACTTCTTGCAACCCGACTGGGAGCTGGAACCGGCCGCCGCCGCGGCGTTGGAACGCTATAGCTGGCCCGGCAACGTGCGCCAGCTCATCAACGCCCTGGAACGCGCCAAGATCATGGCCGACGATCACGTGATCCACCTCGAGGACCTGCCGGCCGAAGTGGCGGCCGCCGCTGAAAGTGCCCCCCCCTCCCGCCCCGCCGGCGACGACCTCGCCAGCGTCGAACGCGCCCACGTGGTCGAAATCCTCCGCCGCGAACGAGGCAACAAGGCCCGCGCCGCACGCGCCCTGGGCATCAACCGCCGTACCCTCTATCGCCTGCTCGAAAAGTACGACATTCGCTATAGCGAAACCGCTGATCGCTGATATCCCGGCTCACGACTGCTGGCCTGCCGCACGCATTTCACGCCCACCATTTGCGCGGTGCGGTGCCGCCAAGCCAGCTTCCTCGCCTGCAAAACGGCCGTGGAGATGCCATACTGCTCGCCTGAGAACATGCGTTGGCGTTCGCCGCGGCAGCCCGTGGCCGGCAAGCTGCTTCCCGTCGCGGCGCGCGTCACGCAAGCGGCCTCTGATGCGGCAGGGGGGAGCGAACCGTGCCGCGGTCAGCGCGCCCCTGTGCTCGGCCCAGAGCCAGTGGGCTTTCCGCCTCGCGTGCGCCCGGATCATGGCGAACTACTGAGGGTCCCCCGGCTGCCGAAGGCCGCCGTAACCCCGCCTGTGCGAAAGCAGAGACCCCGCAAGCCGGAGCGCCGCGGACTGCTAGCGCCCCTGCTTGCACCGATAGGGTACCAGGCAGCCTGTGCGCGTCCCGTTCCGTTGCGCGGGCACAAGCCGTTAGCACGCGGGGTGGGGCTGCCAAGCTGCGCAGGAGACCGCCACGGCTAATGGCACGTCACGAGGCACTGAGTGCCAGACGGCGGAGCCAGTCGAGGCTGGCGCACACGTCCGCCGCTGAGATCTCGGTCCAGCCAGCCAGCTTGTGACGCAAGATGGCTAGCTTGAACAGCTCGAAGGCCTCGGCCAGGTCTGCGGGCAGCTCCGGCAAGGCGGGCTCGGTTTCTGTGTTGTCGCCCCGGGGAGCGGGTTCGTAGACCTCGCCCACATCCCACGGGGGAGGTTCCAGCGGCGGGGGGACGCTCTCTAGCGGTCCGGCAGCGGCCTGCGTCGATGCGTGGGCACGCTCGGCTGCTGCTTGTTGCGCCTGGGCCTCGGCTGCCAGGTACTGATCGTGCGTGGCCGCGGTGCCCAAAGCGGCTAGCGCCTGCTGCCGCTGGGAACGCATCTCGGCCACGGTCCAACCGCTGTGCACGGCTCCTTCCAGCCACATCTCGGCATCGTCCCAGTCGAGCGCGGCCTGAAAGTGGCTCCAGTAGAGGCCGGGGAAGTCGTCCCGCTGCGCGGCAAATCGCTCGTGAACCCTCCGCAGCCGGCCCACATGTTGCGGCGTCACGCCGCCCACGCGCTTGCTCCAGGCTTCGTCCGAATACTCATAGGGCTGCGCGCCGGCGGCTTGCAGGGCCTGGCGCCACTCAAAGATGATGCGGCCGCGTTCCCAGTTGGTGGTGCTTTCCAGCCGGTGCCAGCGGCCCTCGAACGGGGCGGAGGCCTCGTCCGCCAGGCCAGGCTGCGGTGCGGTTGCGGCCAGATACGTCTCGCCTTCCATAGATGCTATTCCAGTCCCAGGTCCGGCGGGAAAGCGGAAGATTCTAGCGTGCCGGCAACGTCCAGCGGCTTGCTGCGAGCCCACGGCGGCAACCCATCTGGGCGCGTGCGCCCAAACACGGACTGCGGCAGGCTTTTGCGTAGAACAGAGCGGCGGAGATGCGGCGCGCAGGTGTGTAAAACGTGTCGGCGTCGGCCGCCGCGCCGGACTCGTGAGGCCACATCACACAGCGTGCGGCTGATGGTATTCGCAGCGCGGTACGCTGCCGCCAGGTGGCTCGGCGAGGGACGTTGAACCTCCGTGCCAGCCGCCGAGTGCCGTACTTGGCTGGCATGTGCCGCGGGGCCGTTTGCCTAGGCGGCGGTCCTGGGGGCCCCTCCTTTAAGTTGATACACGTAGGCCAGTACCTCGGCCACAGCAGCATAGAACTGGCTGGGGATGGGCCGCCCCACTTCCACATCTCGGTACAGGGCCTGCGCCAACGGCTTGCGTTCCACCACGGGGATGCCGTGCTCCAGGGCCAGGCGGCGGATCTGTTGTGCCAGCAGGCCGGCCCCCTTCGCTACCACGATCGGTGCAGCCATGGTCTCGGGAACATAATCCAGCGCCACAGCCAGCTCGGTGGGGTTGGTGACCACCACCTTTGCCCGAGGCACGGCCGATTTGAGGCGGTTGGCCGCAAGCTGCCGTTGCACGGCCTTGCGGCGGGCGATCACATGCGGGTCTCCCTGCAGGTTCTTGAGTTCTTCCCGCACCTCTTGCGGCGTCATGCGCAGGTCTTGTTCATACTTCCAACGCTGGAAGGCGTAATCGGCCGCGGCCAGGATCAACAGGGCAGCGGCGATTTTCAGAGCCGTCCAAAGCAACAGCTCTGCCAGTACCGGGGCAAGCTGTGCAGGCTCCGCGGCAGACAAACTGAGCAGCAGCGGCCATTTGTCTGCCAGGGCCGCGTAGGCCACGGCCGCCGCCACGGCTACCTTCAGCAGGCCCATCAGCAGACGCACGGTGGCGGCCAGCGAGAAGAGGCGTTGCATCCCCGCCACCGGGTTGATGCGGTTGATGTCCGGCGCCAGGCGGGAGGTGACGAACAGCCAGCCTGTTTGCATCAGCTCGGCAGCCGCCGCCAGGGCAAAGAGTGTGGCCAGCAGCGGGCCGAACACCTGTCCTAGCTCCACAGCCAGCTCGCGCACCTGGCCGACCAACTCCGTTAGCTCCGTGCTGAGAACAGGGTGCTGCAACTGCCGACGCGTCCGCTCCACCAGGTAGGCGGAGAGCGAGCCCCCCATCCCCAAGAGCAGGGCGATCGCTGCTACCAGCACCACGGCACTGGCCAGATCCGCGCTGCGTGCCACCTCTCCCTGATCGCGCGCTTCCTGGCGGCGATGTGGGGTCGGTTCCTGCGTTTTCTCGCCGTTCTGCTCGGCCACGGCCCCTTCCCCTCGGCAGTCGCCTGGCTAGTAGCCCGTGAGCACCTGCAAGACGGTTTCCACAGTGGGCTCCAGCTCCGCCTCCAGCAGCCATACCGTGCCTGCCAGCGAGGCTGCCAGCACCCACAATGTCGCCAACGCGTTCAAGCCGAAGCCCATCACCAGCAAATTGAGCTGCGGCAAGGTCCGCCCGATCAATCCCAGCACCAGCGTCGCCAGCATCACCGCGGCAAGGCTCGGCGCCGCGGCACGGATGCCTAGTGCCAGGCTCTGCGAAGCCAGCCGGCTCGCCAGCTCGTCCCAGGCCAGTTCCAGGCCCGCGCTACCCGGCGGAATGGCAGCCAGCGTCTCCAGCAGCCCCGCAATCACCAGGCGATGCCCTCCCACCACCACAAACAGGGCCACGCCCAGCACATACCACAACTGAGAAAAGATGGGGACGCTCGTCTCCAAGGTCGGATTGAACACCTCCGCCAGCGACAGGCCGCTGGCCTGACCCACAATCTGCCCAGCAAGTTGCAAGCCCGCCAGCAAGGCGACCACGCCCATGCCGAGAGCCACTCCTATCGCCAGCTCTCCAGCCGCCGCCAGCAACAACTCCCACAGCGTCCTCGGTACATATGCCCCGCCGGCAGACTGCAAAGGAGCCACCAGCAACGTCAAGGCAACGGCCAGCAGAACCCGTACTTGCGCAGGCAACTCGGGCCCGCCCAGCACAGGACCGACGATCACAAGACCACTGATGCGAGCCAGAACCAGCAGATACACCCACAAGATGCCCGCCTGCCAGACATCGGCCAGTCCGCCGAGCGGCAGCAGCCGTGGGAGCTGCGCTAGCGGCAGGACAAACTGCCCCAACGGCGCAGCCTGCAGTGCCGTCAGGGCATGCCAGGGGCCGATCGCCAGTTGCCATTCCGCTGCGCCCGTCACAACAACTCCGGAATATTGCGAATCACATCCTGCGTGTACTCGATAAGCTGCACCAGCACCCAGGGCAGGGTTAGCACCAGCACCACCATCATGGCGATCAGCTTGGGCACAAAGGCCACGGTTTGCTCCTGGATCTGCGTCACGGCTTGCAGCAGGCCGATCAGCAGGCCAATCAACAAGCCGGCGGCCAGCACGGGCGTACACACCAAGAGCACCAGCAGGACGGCCTGCCGTGCCAGGTCGACAGCGTCTTGAGGCGTCATGAGAACGGTTGAAAGCTCTCCAGCAGCATGCCCACCACGAGGTACCATCCGTCCACCAGGACGAACAGCAGCAGCTTCAGCGGCAACGACACCAGCACCGGAGGCAGCATCAGCATGCCCATGGAGATCAACACGGTCGAGATCACCATGTCCAGAATCAAAAAGGGCAGGTAGATCTGAAAGCCAATCACGAAGGCCGTCTTCAATTCGCTGAGCATGAAGGCCGGCACCAGCGCGGCCAGCGGCACCTCATCATAGGTGCTGGGCTGGGGTGCATCCGGGAGGTAATCGAGAAACAGCCACACCGTCTCCGCATTGTTGGTGCGTTCGATTTGCAGGCTCATGAAGCGGCGGATGGGCTGGACGCCTGCTTCCCACGCCTCTTCCAGCGAGAGCTTGCGGTGCGTGTAGGGCACGACGGCCTCGGCGTACACCTGTTTCCAGACCGGTGCCATGACCAGCAGCGTAAGGAAGAGCGCCAGGGAGGTGATCACCTGGCTGGGCGGGAGCTGTTGTGTTCCCAGGGCCTGCCGCAACAGGCCGAGCACGACCACGATCCGCACGAAGCAGGTGGTCATCAGGACCACGGCCGGGGCCAGGCTGAGGACCGTCAGCAGCAGCGCCACCTGGAGGGTACCGCTGAGGCCTTCGGGGCTGGTCCAGGCGGCAGGCCCGCCCAGCAGGCCCGCGGGGCCCTCGACACGTGCCGGCCGATTCGCCCCGTCTTGCGCCGCGGCAGCGGGGCAGAGCACCAGCCCTGCCGCCAGGACCAAGGCGGGCCACCTGAGCAGCCTCAGCGATTGCCGGCTGGCCGCCCCCTCCGTACACACAGGGACGGCACCGGCCAGGTCGGGACGTCTGGCCGCTGCTCGAGGCCCTCCCGCACACACAGGGACGGCACGCCGGCCATCTGTGGCGGTGGTCCCCCGGCACACGCTGTGTTTAGACATGACGGTTTCCTCCGTCCAGCTCCTGCCCGACCGCGGTACCGAGCCGGCTGGCCTCGGCAAGCGCCTCCCTGAAGGCAGAACTGCTGCTGTGTGGGCGGTTCTGTAGGCAGAGCCCCGCCAGTCGCTCCACCTCGTCGGGGCGGTCGATCTCCCCCAGGCTGCTCACTCCCTGCGGCGTGAGGCAGATTAAGAGCAGCTTGTGACCAAGTCGTGTCAGGTACACCTGCTGCTTTCCGGCCAGGGGAGCGCGGCCGAGCACCTCGAACACCTCGGGGGGTAAGGGGCTGTTCGCCGCCGGCAAGCCGCGGCGCATGGCCCAGGCAGCAATGAAAAACAGCCCCAATACCATTCCCAGACTCGCTGCCGCCGTGGCCAGCGGACGCAGCTTTAAGTGGTTGCCTGCCGCCTGCCCTGCTGTGGCGGGCCGCCGCCGGTCCGGCATGCGCCGAGGCGCAAGCGGAATGGCTTGTCCCGTGGCGCGCTCTCCGGACCGCTCGCCCCCCCGTTGAGATGGCCTCGGCCGCCCAAGCGGGGAGATGTTGCCCATGCCATGCTGGCTCGCCTCCTGGTCACCGGGTGCGGCAGCGGGGCTGGCATCGTGCGCACCCAGGCGGGCGGGGAAGGGCGCCGTGCTCAACAGCAGGGCCAGGCCAAAGGAGAGCAACGGGGGCCGCACGGTGCGATCAGCTCTAGGGGTCCATCAACCGGTGGGAATTCCGGCCACGAGTTCCGCCACGCGTACACAGAAGTTGTCGTTGAGTACCAGCACCTCGCCGCGGGCGATCAACCGATCGTTCACGAAGATGTCCACGGGGTCTCCGGCGAGCTTATCGAGCGCCACCACGGAGCCTTTGCGCAACCGCAGCACGTCTTCCAGAGACAGGTGGGTGCGGCCGAATTCGATGCGCAGGTCCAGCTCGACGTCCTGGAGCAGATCCAGTGTGGCGGCTTCCCCCGCTGGGGGGCTGCTGGAAAGGTCCTTGAGTGTGAAGGGAGCAAGGCCCGGCGGAGGAGCAGAGGGCTGGTCCAAGGAGGCCAGCGCCTGTTGCGCGTGGGCCAAGAGTTGCTCCAGATCGCTCTCCGAAATGGAGGCGCTGCCGGCCGCTCGCGTTTCGGTGCCGGAACTTGTGGGGGGTAGAGACCCGCCCCGCTCAGCCGAGAATCCCGCGGGCGAGGCCGCTGCGCTGGTTGAGAGGTGGGGCTGGGAGACATCGGCTGCCTCACGTCGCGCTGCTGCGCGCGACTGGCTCAATAATGCATCTACCTCCGCCTGCGCGAGCGTGCGTGAGCCGCCTGATGCTGGCACAGCGGGGCTACGCCCGCCGGCGGCTGAGGCAGCAGGGGTACTTACCGCGGGAGCCGGGCCTGGGGGGTCCGTGCTAGCC
>JAIMBC010000216.1 GCA_023511675.1 Pirellulales bacterium | reverse complement strand
GCTCGGGCACGAACATGCTCTCCAGCACTCCAAACCGCGGTTCGGGGGCAAGGGTGTCGCCGCTGGCGGCGTCGATGCCCAGTGCGGCCACGATTTCGCCGGCGGCCGCCTCTTCGATGTCCTCCCGCTTGTCGGCATGCATCCGCACGATGCGGCCCACACGCTGCTTCTGGCCGGTGCGCTGATTGTAGAACGTATCGCCCCGGCGGAGCGTACCCTGATAGATGCGCAGGAAGGTGAGCTGGCCGTAGGGATCCTCCACGATCTTGAAGGCCATGGCCACGCAAGGGGCCTGCGGGTCTGCCGCCAGCGTGAAGAACTCGTCCGGCTGATCATACCGCCGGGCCTTCACCTGGCGGTCGAGCGGCGAGGGGAGGTAGCGCGTTACCGCATCGAGCAGCGGCTGCACCCCCTTGTTCTTGTAGGCGCTTCCCAGGAAGACGGGCGTGAGTTCCTGCTGCTGGACGGCCTCCCGGACCACGCGGTGGACGAGTTCTTCGGGCACCTCCTCTTCTGCCAGCAGCAGTTCCATCAGTTCGTCGCTGTACATGCTCAGCGACTCGAGCATCTGCTGGCGCGCCTGGGCCGACTCTGCGGCCAGTTCCTGCGGGATAGGCTCGCGGCGGACGCGGTCGCCTTGCGGGCCATCAAAGTAGACGGCCTGACGGGCAACCAGGTCGATCACGCCTTGGAAGCGGTCTCCGCTGCCGATGGGGAGTTGCATCAGCACGGCATCGCAGCGGAGCTTGTCTTTCAGTTGAGCCAGCACGCGGCGGTAATCCGCCCCAGCGCGGTCCATCTTGTTGATGAAGGCCAGCCGCGGCACGTGGTAGCGCTTCATCTGCCGGTCGACCGTGAGCGACTGCGACTGCACGCCGCCCACGGCACACAGCACCAAAATGGCCCCGTCCAGCACACGCAGGCTGCGCTCCACCTCCACCGTGAAGTCCACATGGCCCGGCGTATCAATCAGGTTGATGGTGTGGCCGAGCCAGTTGACCGTGGTCGCAGCACTGGTGATCGTGATGCCGCGCTCTCGCTCCAGCTCCATGTAATCGAGCGTAGCACCGCCCTCCCCGCCCTTCACCTCTTGCATGCGGTGGATCCGGCCGGCGTAAAAGAGAATCCGCTCGCTCAGGGTGGTCTTGCCCGAGTCGATGTGAGCAGAAATGCCAATATTGCGTAAGCTGCGAAGATCCATGAGCTGACAAATCCAACAAAGCCAACATGCTGCCCGCGGCCATGGCACCCCGG
This sequence comes from Pirellulales bacterium, assembly GCA_023511675.1. GTDB lineage: Bacteria > Planctomycetota > Planctomycetia > Pirellulales > JAIMBC01 > JAIMBC01. Next base: position 9,041 of record JAIMBC010000216.1, on the reverse strand, counting down.
GAAGCAGGCAGCCAGGGCCAGCATGGCCCCGTCCCAGGGAGGCGGCAACCGCCCGGCTGCCGCACGGCAGTGCCGCCGCGAACAGCCAGGCACCATAAGTGGAGGGCTAACAGACTATATATGTTAACCCATTTCCGCGATTCGGACAGCCCCCAATGCGGCCCGTATCGCCCGACGGCACGAGAACTCGTCGGCTCGAAATGCCTAAACCGACGTCTCCATTATACTTGCGAGCGAACCCGGTTCCAAAGGCACACGGCTACCTGGCGGCCATGTGCGGGAAGCGCGCAGCCGCCGACAGCCGTCACGCCCTGGGGACCAGCCATCCCGGTTGGACCAGGCAGGGTCTTGCTGAGGCTGGTTCTCGGCCTCATGGGGGACGCCACGATCGTCTCATGCGGGACGTAGGCATGGCGCGCAGGCCATGCTCGGCCTGCCGCTGCGGCTGAGCTGGCCGCGGCCCTTGCCGGCCCATCCGCGCCGCGCAGCCTATCCCTCCAGCGACCAGGGGCTGCGCATCAGCGGCGTCAGCAAGGCTGCCGCCTCGGTGTCATCGATGATGCGCTCCTCTAGCGGGTCCCACCGCAACGTGCGGCCGACCAGCATGGCAATATTGTTGAGGTGGCAGATGGTCCCGGTACGATGGCCCACCTCCGCCGGCGCCACGGGCTGCTGGCGGCTCAGCACACACTCGATGAAGTTGCGCTGGTGCCCGGGGCTGCGCCCAAGCTGCAACTCGTCTGGTCCGATCTTCGAGGTCAACACCGACTCAGGCTCCGCCTCCAGCTTGGCGCCATGCACGTGGATGAAGATCCAGCCCTCCGTTCCCTCGAACTTCACACCACGCGGCCCCTTTGAGCTGCCAATCATGCGCACCCCGTTGGCGTACACATTCTCGAACTCGAAGTCCCAGAACACGTTGTAAAGGCTCTGCGGATTGCGCGTCCCCCGAGCGGTGATCTCGACCGGGCCGGTATCGTCGGTCCCCATCCCCAACTGAGCGAGGTCGATGACGTGGGCGCCTCGGTCGGTCATCTCGCCGCCGCCATACGCGAGGTTGAAACGCCACCAGAAATGGCAGCGTTCGGGGCAGTAGGGCGCGAGGGGGGTGTGGCCCAGCCAGAAGTCGTAGTCGAAGCCCTCGGGCACGGGCTGCTCGGGCGGCACCTCTGAGAGTGCCCGCGCCTTCTGATGGTGGCCTTCGTCGCAGGGCAGGTTCACCCGCACGGTGTGCAGCTTGCCGATCCGCCCATTGCGCACCAGTTCGCAGGCGTAGCGGGCATTATCTCCCGAACGCTCATGGCTGCCGGTCTGGAGGATGCGGTTGTTGGCCTGTACGGCCTGCACGATGGCCCGTCCCTCGCCGACGGAGTTGGCCAACGGCTTTTCACAATACACGTCCTTGCCGGCACGCGCGGCCGCGATGGAACACAGGGCGTGCCAGTGATCGGGGGTGGTGACGGTCACCGCGTCGATGTCGCTGCGTGCCAGCAGCTCGCGAAAGTCGTTGTAAGCGGCGCAATCCTGGTTGCCGTATTTCTGGTTGACCAGCTCGCGGGCCTGCTCGCGGTGGGCGCGATCCACGTCGCACACAGCCACCATCTGCACCTCGGGGAACTCCATCATCTTATTCATGTCGGCCTTGCCCATGCCGCCCGTGCCGATGGCGCCCATCACAATTCGCTCGCTGGGAGCCACAGCACCATCCAGGCCCAGGGCCGACGAGGGAACGATGTACGGCGCCGCAATGGCGCCGGCCGACAGCAGCGAGGTCTGTTTCAGGAACGTACGGCGCGAGGTGCGATTGCGTTTCACGGTTAGCTCTCCTGGCGGGGGCATGTGACTGGGCCGCGGCGCCTTGGGCCGCGCCATCATCAACACATGCCACATTCTAGAGATGGCGGCAGGCCGCGCTCAAGCAGCCCTTGGCCCATCGGCGTAGGATCCGGCGGATTGGTTCAACCCGACGCATTCGGCGGATCGCATCGATCCCGCTCAAAACTCATAAAACGCAAACACGAAATGCACCACCAGCACGTACAGCGTTGCCTGCAACACCGTGCGGGTGGTGGCGGCACTGACATCCGCCGCCGAATGCTTCGGCCGCACTCCTTGCTCGTACGCAATGAACCCGATGCCCAGGGCGCAAACCAGCAGCTTGGCCGCCAGCCACACGCTGCCGCGGTACCAGAAGCGGCCAGGCTCCAGCAGTGCCGCATCGAAGTGCAACTGCCAGAAATACGGCCCAAACTGCGGATGCGTGGCCGTGAACACGCCCAGGCTCGTCAGCCGCGCCGCAACATACGCCACACACGACAACACCGGCGTGGTCGCCAACAAGGCGTAGAGAGCCCCCGTACCCAGATAACGGTCGGCATGCACCCCGAAGGTCTGCAACGCCTCGGTCTGCTGAGAATAGGTCTTTGTACCCACGTCTGCCGCCACGGCTGCCCCCGTGCGGGCCGCCAACAGCACCGTTACCAACACGGGGACCAGAATCCGAAACAGGGCGAAGCCCTGGGCCTCCAGCACGTTCTCGATGATCAGCGGCTCGATGTAACCGCGGTAGGGAAGAAAGCGAAACGTAAAGTACGTGGATACGAAGCCGATGATCAGGCCAGCCACGGCCACGTACAGCCACGCCGCCGGCGATGCCGCGAGCCAGAGGTAGTGCAGAAGAAAGCGGACGCCCCACCGCGGGCTAGGCCAGCGCGGCAGTAGTTGGAGGGGCAGGGCCAGCACACGTTCGGCCCAGCGGCCCGTATGTAGCAGGGCGGCAACTGCAAGTGCCAGGGCGTTCCAACTCCGTCGCTGCTCCGGCGCCGCAGCAGCCGGCGGCTGGCGTGCAGCAGACGGGCCCTGGGATGAAGAGGCCGAAGAGGCTGAAGAGGCCGTTGTCGCGGCATGCGTGCTCGGGGCGCTCGCTGCTGCGGGAGGATCGACGGTCTGGCCAGTGTAGCCGCCCGGCGCCTCTGGTCCGCAATCCCCCGCTGCTAGCCACGGCTGTGCGGAGGTTGCGTAACCAATCGCCAGAGACGAACGGGCGCCGTCTTCGGCCGCCGGCGGCCGAATCAGCTCTGCCAGTCGGTCCCACTCCGCCCGCTGAAGCTGGCACAAGCTGTGCGTGTGCGGGTCGAGCAGGTAGACGGCGTCGGCCACCGGTGCCAGCGCCTCGAAATCGTGCGTGACCACCAGCGTGGTTTGGCGATGCGCATGGTGCATCTCTTGGATCAGACGCGCCACCTGGCCGGCCGTCCCCAGGTCCAGCCCCGAGGTCGGCTCGTCATACAGCAGCACGTCGGGCTGAAACGCCAGCGAACGAGCAATGGCCAGCCTTTGCCGCTGGCCGCCGCTCAGGTGGGCCGTGCGCCGCCCGGCGGGCACGCCCAACTCTCTTAGCAGCTCGACCGGACTGGCCTGCTGGGCGGCCCCTCGCTTTGGTCTCCGATGGTCCGCCGCGAACCGGACGTTCTCCAGCGGCGTCAGCTCGTCGAACAGCGCGAAGTGCTGGAACACCACCCCCACCGCCGGTCGGCGTGACAGCTTGGATGACTGCTTATCCACTCCAGGCGAGCTGCTCTTCTCTGAGCGGCCGAGCATCGGATAGCCGCCAATGTGCACCTCACCCGCCACCTCGATCTGGCCGTCGTCCTGCTCCAGCAAGCCGGCCATCACGCGCAACAGCAGACTCTTGCCCACGCCGCTGGCACCGACAATCAGGCTCAGCGAGCCCGGCTCGAAGCGGGCCGTGGCCCTGTCCAACAGCAGCCGCCCCCCGGCGCAAATCGTAAGCTGGCACAGTTCGACCGCAGCGAATTCCAGTATCATTCCAGATGCCCTGTACGCTCACGTGGGCAAGCTTACCCGCACCGCGCCGCCGGCGGAGGCCAGCCGCCCCGTTGCTACCCAGGCTCCTGCCGGCCCAGATGTGGTGAGCATGGATGCTAATCGTTCTCCGCTTTACTGATCGTCTCGAGGCCGCCGCTGGCTGTGCTCGATGCTACGTGGTCGAATCGTGGTGGGGAGTGTGTGGGAAGCTGCCGGCACGCAGCTTTGGCACGCTATTCTGGCTGGGACGCTGGTCCGGGTGCCGGCGTGGCGATCTGGTTTGCTTCCGCCGCTTCGGCGGCGGGCGCCGCGTCGCCGGGCTGCCAGCGGCGTACGGGATAGGCCGATTCTGGCCCGCGAGGTACCGTTCCGCCAACGGCGCCAGGCGAGGTACCAGCGGGCTCCCAGAGAAACCAGCGGCGATCCTTGCGGAGAATCTGGTTGCGTAGCACCGCGGCGAACTGCGGTGTAATACCTTGACTCGGCGTGCCGAACAGGAGGTCTCCCATGCGGCGCAAGGCGGGCTCCCAGGGAGCGCTCACCCGCTGGAGTGCCTGCTGCGTGGCGGGAGACTGCCAGTGTTCGCGCAGCACCTGGTGCATCCGGGGGTTCTGCACGACGGCCTCGGCGAAGATAGCTTCCAGCAAGCGGGCCAGCTCGGGGTCGTCGATCAGCTTGTCCATGCTCTTGTTTGCCACCGTCCGCACGCGCTTGTTGGCCGCCACGTCATGCAGGACCTGGCGGACCACCTCGATCAACTCGGGTGTGCGGCGCCGCAGCAGGGGAAGCACCTCCTCCTTTACAAACCGCTGAAACTCGCGCTCCACCAGGTCGCCATCGGTGAAGGGCAGCTTGTCCCACACGGCGCGCCACGTGAAGCTCCACAGCGAGACGCGGTCCCACAGCTCTCGTCCGAGGCTGCGTATTGCGGGTTGAGCCCGCTGCTGCACGATGGGCCAGATTTCCTGCTCCACCAGCGGCAGCAGTTCTCGCTCCACCAGTTCTTGCTGGTAGCGTTCGCCCAGACGCACCAGCGCGGCGCGGCGGCGAGATACGGCGGGCGGCAGGTCCGCCGCCACCACGCGGAGTGCGTCGCGCACCGCCGCCTCGACGACCGGCCGCAGCGCCTCGACCATTTCGGCGCGATGCTCGTGCAACACCTGCTCCAGCTCGCGCACGACCGCCGCCTTGCGCTCCTCCGTGAGCAAGGTGTGGACCACCCAGGCCAGCGAGGTCTCGGCCGTATGGTAGGAGATCCGGTCGCTCGCTGTGGGCAGAGCCACGCCGGGATACAGCCGCACCTCCACCACGCTCACCTTGTCCTGCCGCGCTGGCAGCACGCGGTCATTCTCGATCAGGGCCGACACCTCCCCGACCTGCACCACCTCGCCCCCCCGCATCATCAGCAGCGGATCTCCCACGGCCACTTGCTGAGGTTCATCCAGCTTAAGCCGGAGGGGGCTTGTGGCTCGGGTGGCGTAGCTCCACAGGGTGCGTGCCCAGCGGCCCTGCGGCGCCTGGGCATCCCAGGCCCTGGTGATCCACAGGCCACTTGCCCCCGCCGCCACCAACCACAGGGTTCCGCCCAGGGCCAGCCGCCAGGGACGTGTTGCAATCCTCCGCCACATGGCCGCTTTCCCCTCCAGCAGGTTGGGTTATTCGTGGTCGGCTTCCGTCTGCACCTTGACCTGCAGCACGCCCAGCATGGCCGTCAGCGCCTTCTCCTTCTGCCGCACAAACAACACGTTCTCGAGCGTGATGGCCCGCCGCTCGCCGCCCGGCTGGATGATCAGCCGGCCCGAGCCAAGCAAGAAGTACTCGAACACGTCGGTGATCTCCTTGTCGAACCGCATGTTCGGGGCCGGAAACCGTTCCACATTCGCCAGGAAGCCGTGCCGGTGCAGCAGTTCGTTGGGCGTGACCTCCCAGTAATCGAATTGCAGGCTGATAAACACCGCCACGTAAATCAGCCCCATCACCAGCACGATCGACCAGAAGAAGGTGGGATTGGCCACAGGCCGGTACTTGGCCAGCGCCTCGCCGATCAACGGCAACAAGTGCGGCTTGAGGGTAAACAGCAGCACCAGCCCCATCACGATCGCCGCCAGCAGAAAGAACAGCGTCAGCGACAGCGTGCGAGGAAAATCGAAGGAGAGCACGATCAGATTGGTGGCAAACACCACCAGGAACGCCGCCGTCACCGCCGCCGCATGGACGTTCTCGGGCGCAATCGGCCCCCTGAGGAAGCTCAGATAAATGGCCGCGAACAGGGCCATCAGCATGGTCGGATAGAGAAAGACGATCTTGGGGTGCGACAGCAGGATGACCCTTGTGGGCGGCCCCCCGCTGATCTTCTTTCCCAGTTGCTTGACGTCAGGCTGCGTTGCTTGAGACATCACGTCCCTCCTCTGCTGGCCGCTGGGGGCGCGCACCCCTGTGGCGGCTTCTCCGCCACGCGAACCGCCTCACGGACGCCGGAGGCGTGATCCTCGCTGCTGCGTTCCACGGCTCCTCCGACCATACTGTTATACAGCCCAGCACTCCCATCACAACCGTTCAGCACCACGATTCTGGCTGGGGCGCCCCTTGCGTGCAGGACTGGGCGCCGAGCTGCGCACGTTGCCGACCTGAAGCATGCCCCCAGGAGGGAACGGAGAGCAGCGAGGCGGAGCCTCGCGGGCAGCGCGCTGCCAAGCAGGAGCCGGTGAGAGAGATTAGTGCCGAGGAAGGTCCGCAACCAGCAGGCCCTGTACCTCACGTAGTTTCAGCTCTGCAATCAGCCAGGTGGTGATGGCGCTGATTTCAGCCGACTGGGCGCGCAGCAATGCAAGCTGGGCCGTGACGACATCCGCATACGTGGCACGGCCGATCTCTCGCCGCCGCTGGAGGTCTTCGACGCGCTGCTGCCAGGCCAGCCGCATTTCCTCTGCCAGGGCTACTTCTCGCAGCCGCGCCGCAATATTATCGATCGCCTGTCGGATGTCGGCGGCAACCTCCTGTTCGCGGTCGCGTGTGTGCTGTTGCAACTGGGCGCGGCGCGCAGCAACCTCCGCGGCGTCGGCGCGAGTGCGGCGCAGCTTGTTGGTGATACCCAGCATGCCCAGCGCGCCACCGCTTGTGCCCAGCAGCCCGTTGACGCCGGCGAGCAAGCGCTTGGCGAGGCCGACCGTCTCAGCATCGAGGTTGTCTCTTAAGGCACGCAGCCCGACGAGTTCGGGACGAGAGGCCAGGCCGCGTGCGACCTCCTGTTCCGGCTCGTACACGGTGACCTGCACCGACCAGTCGCTTTCTGGCCACAGTCGCAGGTTGTGGCCCGTGCCGGTGAGGCCGATGAGCTGCTTGAGCCTGGTGTTGAGTTCGCTGATGGTGCGTTCGAGTTCGACTCGCTGGCTTTGTAGTTGCAATCGTTCGCGGGCGAATTGCCCGGGGTCGGTGCCCGCGGGCAATTCGGCCTCGCGGGCGCGCTTGAGCTCGCTGGCCGCCTCATCGAGCAGGCGGAGTGCTTCATCGAGGATGCGTGCGCTGGCCTCGGCCTCAACGAGGCGGTAGTACAGCTCCAGAGCGGCGGCGGCCGAGCGGTTGCGCGCCTCGAGGGAGCTTTGATGGAGGAGCTGCAGGTGCAGTTTGTCCGCATGGCTGAGGTGGCCTTTCTCACTGCTGGCCGCACTGCCTACGGCCGTGCGTTCCGCTTGGAGCAGGTTTCCCACAGACGAATGCTCAGCGGCCAGAAGCCGGCACTCTTCAGCGGTAATGGCCCGGTAGCGAATCTCCGCGGGAGGCTGCGAGAGCCAGACACTGTCGAGCGTGGTCATGTCTCGTGCCTGGCGAACGTCGAACGAGAAATCGGTCGGCTCAGCCGGAGCGAGTGCCTGCTCGCCAAGCGGTGCCGCGCCGCCATACGCAACATGCGCGCAGCGGTGGCCGCTGCCACAGCAGCCTGCCACCCCCAGGCAAAGTGCTAGCACCAGTGGCCCCGCGTGCCCCTGCATCGTCTTCCCGGCGGTCCTTGAAGAAGTTGGCAGCACCCCTCACATCTAATCGCCCGATCGATTCTGCCGCCTGTAGGGATTTTGCCGATCTGAGCAAAATTGCGGCCTTTGCACAATGTGCGGCTTTTACGGCGGGCGAAGTCTCCAGGCCACCGGGCAAGAGCGTGCCAGTTCCACGAGAAATGCACAGCAGTTCCGGGCAGGGGCAGGCGGGTCAGCCGAACGCCAGGCGAGAGATGGATGATTGCTGCCCGTCGCAAGCACGAGGTCCGCTGCTGCCCGACGCCTGCGGCCGCTTGTAGGGCGGCGACGAGCGCGGCCGTTTTGACAAAGCGCGTAGACCTCAGGACTGGCGCGTGGCGGCTGACAGGCTGCGGCGTGGGCCACAGTAGTTCCATTCCACGAACCAGCGCCAGGCGGACTCGACCGTTTCCTCCACAGGCCGGCGTGTGTAGCCCAACTCCCGCTCTGCCCGCTCGGAAGAGAAGTGGTGCGGCAGCACAGAGATGGCCGTGGCGGCGGAGTTCACATGGGGTTCCGAGCCAGTGAGCAGTCCCCACAAGCTGCCGGCTGCGCCGGCGGCGCGCACCAGCCAGCCGGCGGCGACGCCCAGGGGAGCCCGGCTGCCGGTGACACGTGCGAAGACGCGCCAGGCCTCCAGATAACTGAGCGGTTCTCCGCCCAGAATGTAACGTTGGCCGGTGGCACCCTGTGCGGCGGCTGCGAGGCAGCCGGCTGCCACATCGCGGGCATCGCAGAAGTCGTTACCGCCGGGCGGTGCCAGCACGGCCCAGCCGCGTGCGACTTCCAGCAGCATGCGGCCGCTGGAAGGCTTCCAATCCCAGGGGCCGAGCATGTAGGCGGGGTTGACGATCACTGCGTCCAGACCGCGTGCTACATGTTCCAGGACCACCTGCTCGGCCTGACGTTTGCTGGCCACGTAGGGGCAGAGCACGCCACCGGCGGGCGACGATTCTTCCGTGGAGGGTCTTTGCCGCGTGCCCCAGCCCAGCGCGTCGACGCTCGAAACATGTACCAGGCGAGCCCCTTCCGCCAGCGCGGCGGCCGCTACATTGTGCGTGCCAGCCACGTTGACGGCCTCTTGCTCGGCCCTGCCGCTCCAGCCGATCTGCACGCGGGCCGCGGCGTGGAGGATCCAATCCACTCCCCGGCAGGCAGCTCTTACCGCCACGGGGTCGCGCACGTCGCCCACGACCACGCTGA
>JAIMBC010000215.1 GCA_023511675.1 Pirellulales bacterium | reverse complement strand
CATATGTTTATATTATACAGTTAAATAGAACAAAGAATAGGACCAATAAGGTCTCAAAGGGCACAAAGAAGAGGACCACAAAGGGCACAAAGACCACAAAGAAGAGGACCACGAAGGGCACAAAGGGCACAAAGAACACAAAGAAGAGGATCCGCAAGGGCGGGAGGGGCACAAAGAGCAGGTAGGGGCGGGGCGACAGGCGGGCGATGGGCGTGCTCGCTGGGGGGCCGAGATTTTAGGCCGCAGCGAGGACAAGCGGATGCATGCTTCAACAGGTGGGGCGCTGGCTATTGCCGAGATGGTGTTCACAGCTAGACTTGTCTGAGTCGTAGGCGGAGGCGATGAAAGCGCATGTCGCGGGTTGTATTGGCCATGTCCGGAGGGGTCGATAGCTCCGTGGCCGCCTGGCTGTTGCGCCAGGCGTGCCACGAGGTGATCGGCATCTTCATGCGCCACGGGGGCGAGCCGCTCGAGAGCTGCACGGCCACGGCTTCATGTGCGACGACTTCCAGCCCACCTTCGCGTTCTGCCGCGAGCGGGCAGCCTCCGGAGTTGCAGGCCATCTCGCCGGCGCCCAAGCAGGGTTGCTGCACAGCCGCCGACGCCGCGGATGCACGCCGCGTTGCCGACCGGCTCGAGATTCCTCTGTACGTGCTGGACTTCGAACAAGAGTTTGGCCGCATCGTGGATTACTTTGTCAGCGAGTATGCCGCGGGCCGCACGCCCAATCCGTGCGTGATGTGCAATAACTGGCTGAAGTTCGGCAGGCTGTTCGACTATGCGGCCAGCGCCGGTGCCGAGTACGTGGCTACCGGGCACCATGCCCGGCTGCGCGCGCTGCCGGATGGGCGCATGGGGCTGTATCGCGCGGCCGATGCGGGCAAGGACCAGTCCTACGTGCTCTTTGGCATCGCCGCCGAGGCATTGGAGCGCCTGCTGTTCCCTGTGGGTGAATACGCCAAGAGCGAGATCCGCGCGCTGGCATCGCGGCTGGGGCTGCGGGTGGCCGACAAGCCCGACAGCCAGGAAATCTGCTTTGTACGTCCCGGAGGTCATGCCGATCTGGTGCGCCGGCTGAGGCCGGCCGAACGCGGGGGAGAGATCGTCACCACCAGGGGTGAAGTCGTCGGCCATCATGCGGGACTGGAGGGGTTTACCATCGGGCAGCGTAAAGGGCTGGGCGTGGCCTTAGGCGAGCCCCGCTACGTGGTACGGCTGGAGCCGGAGACGCGCCGCGTGGTGATCGGCACGCGGGCTGAACTGGCGCGGCGGGAACTCACGGCGCGCGATGCCAACTGGCTCTGCGATCCGCCGCGGCAGCCGCTGCGGCTGAGCGTGCAGATTCGTTATCGGTCGGCCGCAGTGCCGGCGCTGGTCACGCCGCTGCCGAACAATCGATTCTCTGTACGTTTCGACGAGGAAGTGTATGGCATTGCCCCAGGGCAGGCAGCGGTCTGTTATCAGGCAGACCGCGTGCTGGGAGGCGGCTGGATCGAATAGCTGGCCTGCCGCTGGCGAATTCCACCAGCAATCGCTAAGTTACAGTTCCCAAAGCCTGTACCCCTCGGAGGTATCCCATGCTGCCGTTGCTGTTTGCGCTGGATTCCACCGCCGTGCTGGGAATCATCATGCTCGGTGTGCTGGTAGCGGTGGTGGGCCTGGTGTTCCTGATCTATGGGCCCCTCTGGTTCCAGGCCTACATGTCGAATGCCCGCGTGAGCATGCTCAGCCTGATCGGCATGAGCCTCCGCCAGGTGAATGCGCGAGTGATTGTCAAGTCCAAGATCATGGCCATGCAGGCCGGCATTGCCAACGACCCGCGCTGCCCGATCACCACGCGCCGCCTGGAGGCGCACTACCTGGCTGGGGGAAACGTACCGGGCGTGATCCAGGCGCTGATCGCCGCGCATCGAGCGGATCTCGATCTGGACTTCGACCGAGCTTGTGCCATCGATCTGGCAGGCCGTGATGTGCTGGAGGCGGTGCAAACCAGCGTGAACCCCAAGGTGATCGATTGTCCCGATCCGCAGCGATCCAAGAACCCCTTCCTGAGCGCTATCGCCAAGAATGGGGTAGAGCTGCGGGTCAAGGCGCGCGTCACCGTGCGCACCAACTTGAAGCAGTTAATCGGCGGCGCCACGGAAGAGACGGTGATTGCCCGCGTGGGCGAAGGCATCATCACCGCCATCGGCTCGGCGGATTACCATTACATGGTGATGGAAAAGCCGGATATCATCAGCAAGGCGGTGTTGCAGCGCGGCCTGGATGCCCAGACGGCGTTCGAGATCGTCTCCATCGACATCGCCGACATCAATTTGGGCGAGAACATTGGTGCCCGCTTGCAAGCAGATCAGGCCGAGGCGGATACGCGCGTGGCCCGTGCCAAGGCAGAGGAGCGGCGGGCCGTGGCCATTGCCGAGGAGCAGGAGATGAGGGCGCGCGTGGCGGAGATGCGTGCGCAGGTAGTGCTGGCCGAGGCCGAGGTGCCGCTGGCCATGGCCGCTGCCTTTCGCAGCGGCTGCCTGCACGGCGCGGGAGTACGCGCCGATGCGGCAAGTTAACAGAGCCAGGGGGGCCGTCCGTGGTGCAGCCGCCCAGCATGATTACGCTGCCGATCTGCCGCCTTACCGGATGAGCGTGCCCATGGGCCGCCGTAGATCATGAGCAAGACGTGGCGTGAACGGGATGTGACAGTGGTCGAACTGGGCGGCCAGTACGACTCGTTCGACGTGCAGCGCTTGCAGGAGTTGCACGAGCTGCTGACGGCCCTGGCCAAGACGGCCACGCCGCTGTGGCTGGTGCTGGATCTGGGCCACACGCGGTTCGTAGGCTCCGCCTTCCTCGAGGTCGTTTTCCGCGTCTGGAAGCGCCTGAAAGAGCGGGACGGACGGCTGGCCCTCTGCTGCCTGCACCCCTACTGTGCAGAAGTCATCCGGGCAACGCGCCTAGATCAGCTCTGGCCCTTGTTTGAGTCGCGTGCTGAGGCGGTGAACGCCCTGGCAGCGCCAGAGCTAGAATCGGAGGCCTCGCCGACAACGGACCCTGGCATGGAGTAAAGCGAGCTTTCAAGCCGAAGGACGGCGGTAATGTTGATAGGCCAGCAGCATCTCGTAGAGATCTGCCGATACCGTAATCTCGTCATCCTCGAAGTCCGCCAGCCAGGTGCGCTGGCTGTGGACGGCATCGGCCAGCAGCGGGACCACTTCCTTGAGGGGCAGCGTCACCCGCTCACACGCAGCTTGCTCGGGGGCAGTAGACTCAGGACCGTAATAGACGCGCAGATGGCAGCGTGGCATCCCAGACATCCTTGCCATGCAGCTAAGGCCCGCCTCCTGGGGAGGCAGTCCGGCAACGCGCGAAGCACGCGTTCTACCTGTTCTATCGGCAACGCGCATGCTGCGGGTTTGAGCATTTCCAACACCCTTGTCGGCATCGCCGGGACGCACGCCGCAGGCCGATCCTGCCGGGCGTGCCACCGTGCAACAAGGCATCGCCGACCACGGGCAGGTCCACACCCGGCCATGCGCCCCGCCCCTGCCTGTTTGCCCGCCCCTTTCGCTACAAGGCCCGCCCACCGCAGCGGGTGGGGGCCGCAGGCCGCCTGCTGGTCTGAAGCCAAGCTGTCCGCCGCCAGCTTGACACTCTCTCGCCGGCTCCATACATTGCCTCGCGGTATGCACCACTGCCGTAACGCGTGTGTAATATGATGGCGCTCACGCCCACGCTGGAGCTGGCGGAGGTCGCTCAGGCGGTAGGGGAACCTCTCCATAGGGTAGAAGCGGTCGTTGCCCTGCTGGACGACGGCAACACCGTCCCGTTCATCACTCGCTACCGCAAGGACCAGACCGGCGGCATGGACGAGGAGCGAATCCGCGCCATTCAGACGCGGGTGCTCAAACTGCGCATGCTGATGGAGCGCAAGCATACCATCCTTCGCTCCATCGAGTCGCAAGGCAAACTCACGCCGGAACTGGTCCAGGCGATCCACACTGCCCGCAGCGCTCGGGAACTCGAAGATATCTATCTTCCCTACAAGCCCAACAAGCAGACGCTGGCCACCGCTGCCCGCAACCGTGGATTAGAGGAACTGGCTCGGGAAATCCTCACCGCAGACCCCGCAGCACTGAACCTGGATGGCCGAGCGGCGGATTTCGTCAATCCTGACCGGCACGTGGCCACGGCGGCCGACGCCTTGCTGGGTGCCGGGCACATTCTGGCGGAATGGTTTAGCGAGCGGGCAGACGTGCGGCGGCGGCTGCGCCAGATCATGGAGGCCACAGGCAGGCTGGTCACCTCGGCGGCTGCCGCGGCGGGAGACGCGCCCAAGAAGCCGTCATCCAAGAAGCGACGCCGAGACAAGGAGGCCTACCGAGACTTTTTCCAGTACAGCGAGGCCGTGGGCCAGGTGCCGCCGCATCGCGTGCTGGCCATCAACCGGGGCGAGGCCGCGCGGGCCTTGCGCGTGCACATCGAGGCCGATATGCAGGCCATGCACAGCGCCCTGGATGAGCTGCTGGTGCCCGAAGACCATCCCCACGCCGAATTCCTCCGCGGCTGCGCCCGCGATGCGCTGGCCCGCCTCATCTACCCCAGCCTGGAACGTGAGCTGCGGCGCGAATTGACCGAGCGTGCCGAGGCCCACGCCGTGCAGGTGTTCGCCTGCAATCTGCGCAACCTGCTGCTGCAAGCCCCTGTGCGCGATCGCCGCGTGCTTGCGGTCGACCCAGGCTTCCGCAACGGCTGCAAGCTCGCCGCCCTCGACGACTTCGGCAATCTGCTCGACACCGCCGAGATCCACCTGCTGAAAGAAGCACAACGCGCCGACGCCCGCAAGATCCTCGTTGAGATGGTGGACAAGCACCGCATTAGCGTAATCGCCATCGGCAACGGCGCGGCCTGCCGGCAAACGGAAGCCTGGATCAGCGATGTCCTCTCGAAGGAACTCGCCGGCCGCGGGGTCGCCTATGTGATCGTCAACGAGGCCGGTGCCAGCGTCTACTCGACCGGTCCCGTGGGCCGTGAGGAGTTCCCGCACCTCGATGCCGCGCTGCGCAGCGCGGTGTCGATCGGGCGTCGGCTGCAAGACCCGCTCAGCGAGCTGGTGAAAATCGAGCCGTGCAGCATCGGGGTGGGCATGTACCAGCACGATGTGAAGGCGCGGCACTTGCGCGCCTCGCTGGACGATGTGGTCGCAAGCTGTGTGAACTTCGTGGGCGTGGACCTGAACACGGCCAGTCCGGCGCTGTTGCGCTACGTGTCGGGACTGAATCAGCTCACAGCGCAGCGGATCTTCGAGTACCGTCAGGCACATGGCCCGTTCAAGTGCCGCGAAGAGTTGAAGCAGGTGGTGGGCATTGGCGAGAGTACCTATGTTCAGGCGGCCGGCTTCCTCAAGATTAGCGGCGGTACGAACCCGCTCGACGCCACCTGGATCCACCCCGAGAGCTATCCGGCTGCGGAGAGAATCCTTGCCCGCTGGGGTTTAACGCCCGCCGCGCTGGCAGATCGCACCAAGGTGGCGGCCCTGGCCGAGTCGCTGGCAAAGACCAACTTGCCCCAGCTTGCCAAGGAGTTGGGCGTGGGCGAACTGACATTGGGCGACATCATCGCGCAGCTTTCCCGACCTGGCCGCGATCCCCGCGAGTCGTTGCCGCAGCCCGTGTTCAAGCGGGGCGTTCTCAAGCTGGAAGATCTGGTTCCCGACATGGAGCTGCGCGGCACGGTGCTCAACGTGGTCGACTTTGGGGCCTTTGTCGATATTGGCGTGAAATGGACAGGACTGGTGCACGTCAGCCAGCTTGCTCCCAGGTATGTGAAGGATCCTCACGAGGTGGTCGCGGTCGGGGACACCGTGCAGGTGTGGGTACGGGAGGTGGACCGCGAGCGGCGGCGGGTTTCGTTGAGCATGGTTTCACCCCAAGAGCGTGCCGAGCTAGAGGCCCGCCGGCGGCGGCCGCATGTCCTTGCAGGCGGGACGGCCGGGCACGGTCCGCCGCCCCCAAGGTCTCCACGGTCGGCTGCCGGAGGAGGTGGCCCGGCGCGCCGGAGAAGCTCCGAGCACCGCGGCCGCCGGCAGGCGGCCCCCACGCAGCCGTGCCCGCCGGCACAACAGTCCGGCTCCACCGTGACGGGTGCCGCGGCAGAGGGCTCTGCACTCGCTGCCACGGCCGCCGGCAGCCCAACCCCTGGGCATGCTACTGGCACGGAGAATGCCCCGGCAGGCAGCCCCGCCACGGAAGATGCGCTCGCTCCCGTGGGCCAAGAAAGCCAGCAGGTGCGTCGCCCTCCGCTGCAGGGGGAGCGCTCCGAAAAACCGCCGCGCGGCGGCAAGCCCCGCCAGCGAGAGAGTCGGCCCCGCCCTGTCCCTGTCCTTACAGAAGCCATGAAGCAAGGCAAGGCCCC
Source organism: Pirellulales bacterium (assembly GCA_023511675.1). Taxonomy (GTDB): domain Bacteria; phylum Planctomycetota; class Planctomycetia; order Pirellulales; family JAIMBC01; genus JAIMBC01. Next base: position 3,911 of record JAIMBC010000215.1, on the reverse strand, counting down.
CTTGCGCACCTTTGGGGAACTAGCCCAGTTCCTCGCTCTTAAACAGCAACAGCCGCCCGCAGAAGACGCCAGCGGCAGCTAACCACCCGTCCCACCGCTTGCTCCAACTCTTCACACAGCGGAAATGCGCCGCGGCCGGATGCCCACGTATCAGCCGCACCAGACGCCGAATCAGCTTCGCGCCGCTGGCCGTTGACCGGGCAGACGATGTGTCTCAGGCATGACGCCAGGCGCGCCGACCGCTGCGGCCTGACGCACGTGTACAGGCGAGCTGCATTCGCCTCTTCCAATCCCCCCGGCTAACGCTTGCGACGGCTCGCGCCGCTGGGCAGCACGAGGCCTGCCAGCAACAGCAACACGCCCAGTGCAGCGGGCAGGACCAACGTCCAGACGAACACCTGGTGCTTGGCGAGCTGCTGGCGGTATTGTGTCACCGGCTCGAACTCGCCTCCCTCTTCCAGGCCCTTGCGCAGCAGGTCCCACAAATCCCAAAGCTGTGTTAGGCGGCGCGCGTCGAGTTCTTTCAGGTTTTCTTCGTGAGACCACTCAAATCGCGGCGGCTTCGGCCGCATCAGCCACAGCGCCCCCTCCCCCACGCCGCTGGCCAACAGCAGCACGCAGCCCAGAAAGATCAGCCCCTGGCCTCTGCTCCAGCGCCGAGGCGCAGTGGGCGAGGGTGCATCGCCCGCGGCCGCCGGCTCCAGGTCTTGCAGACCGCGCAACGTGGGCACCACAAGCTGGGCGCCGCAGGTGCACACCAACGTCAACCCGCATTGCGAGCGATCCACCTCCAACTTGCTGCCGCAGCCGCAGGGCAACAGGTACTTCTGCGTCATGCCGGACATGCGCCGCTCGTTCTACTCAGGTACGGCTGAACCCCGATTGGCCCACCAGGGCAAGGTAATGCCACCATCGATGCCCAGAGCGCTGCCCGTAATATAGTCGCTGGCCGGATCGCACAGAAACAGCACGCCGCGGGCAATCTCTTCGGGCCTGCCCAGACGGCCCCAGGGCAGCTTGGCGCTAGCGCGGGCAAGCTGCTCTTCGCTGGCGAACTTGCGCTCGCCCGGGGTATCGATCCAACCCGGATGGATGATGTTGACCCGGATGCGGTGCTCTACCAGTTCGATGGCGGCGGTGCGCGCCATCTGATCGATGGCCGCCTTGGCCATGTTGTACGCCATGCTCCGCGGCACGGCGATAAACGCATGTGGAGAGCTGATGACCACGATCGAGCCGCCGGCTCCCTGAGAGATCATCTGGCGCGCCGCGGCACGCAACAAATAGAAGGCCCCCCACATGGTGACGTCGATGGTGCGCGCGAAGCCCTCCAGGTTGGCCTCATAGAAGGGTTCCCGATCGCTGTAGCAGGCGTTGGTTACGGCCACATCCAGCCGGCCGAACTCAGCCACGGTTTCGGCTACCATGGCCTCGACGGCCTCGCGGCTCGCCACGTCGGCCCGCATGGCACTAGCGCGCACCCCGTGGCTGCGACAGGCAGCGGCCACCTCCTCGGCCTCAGCCGCATGACTGTAATAGTTGACGACCACGTGACAGCCAGCCTCGGCCAATGCCAGCGCCGTAGCCCGGCCGATACCTCGGCTGGCCCCGGAAACAACGGCAACCTGACCTTCCAGCACACGCATGAAACCATGCTAGCCTGCCGCCCTTTCCCTAACAAGGCAACGCAGCGCGGGAGCGCCCGGCTGACGAGGTACGACGGATTCAGTTCATGCAAGGTCGACTGCCCAGAGGCCGCACAACTGCGGGGCGTGTGCTGCCTGGCTCGCAAACGCATCGCCGCTTCGTCGCCTGCTGGGCTTGCCAGGCCAGCGCACACCCCCAGCGCCATCGTTCGCACGGGCCCATGTATGCGTTACGTTCACACACGCCGCGGCCCCATGCATCGGCTCACTCACGCCATCCGAGCCCGAGCCGCGCCTACCAAGACGCGGGGTCAGCAGCCGGCGGCGGTGCTTCGCAGAGCCGCGCCCCCGAAGGGCGCGGGTCACCAACCTACTCGAGGTCAGAGGGTGCCGGGCCTGCTCCACCGGCCGACCCCCTGAGCAGCGCTTTGGACATGCGGCCGGCGAACGGGGTCGCCAGGTGCTTAAATCGCCTTTCGAGCCAGGCAAGTTCCGACTCGATCCAGCGGGCAAAGTTTGCTTCCTGCTGCTCATTCAGCAGTGGTGGCGATTGGGACTCGAGATCTTCGAACTGCTCTGGATCGTGTGCCATGGTGGCTTTGTGCGTGCTGCACCCTTGTGCTCTACCATCAAGACGCCGTGGGGGCCGTGCCGGTTCGCCCACATTCCGTACCACGCTAGGCGCAGGATGCGGGGGCATGTTACACGTCAGGGCTGCCCACGGGGGCAGCGCGCAGAGCCACCCCTAGCAGCCCAAGGCCGCCGGCTTGGGCTGCTGGGGCGGACCATACGTGCGTTTGCTGCCTGGTCGCGAGGGTTGGCCCTCAGCGGCCGTTGAGCGGCTAGGTGCCTTCGGGCTTTTCTGCGTTGGCCTTGGGCTTGGCCTTTTTGGCTTTCTTTTTGGCCTTTGGTTTGGGGCTGAGCAGCTCGCGGAGGGTGGCGATGCCTTCCTGGAGTTCGGCCTCGTCGAGGAAGCCGTCGCTGTTGGCATCGAGCTTGGCGAAGTGCTTCTTGAGGAACTCGGGGGCTTCCTCTTCGCTGATCTGCCCATCGCCGTCTTCATCGTGCCGCAGCACGCGGTTGATGAGGGCACTATCTCTGGCCTGGCCGCCTCCCTGCATGGCAGAGAGGAACTCTTCGGCAGTCAGGGCACCGTCGCCATCGGCATCGAGATCATCGAAGTTCTTGCGGAAAGCGGCCGGCACCTCATCGCGGCTCAGCTTGCCGTCCTTGTTCTGGTCGAAGCCGCTGAACATCTGGCGAGCCATGCCCAGCATCATGCCCGCTCCCCCACCGGGACCGCCAGGTCCGCCGGGGCCGGGGCCGGCAAAGCCGCCCACCAGGCCACCAGGTCCCGGTCGCCCCGGCCCGCCAGGTTGGGGACCCATGGCAGCCATCAGCTTCTCAGCATTCTTCTTCAACTCCTCCTTGCTGAGCATGTCGTCTTCGCTCTCGTCCATCTCCTTGAGCAGGCCCTTGAGCTGTTCGGGCAACTCGTCGATCGTGAGCTGGCCGTCCTGGTCTTTGTCATGCGTGGCGAAGAGCTGCTCGATCAACGGCTCCGGCGCAAGACGCGGAACCGTCGTGCCGGTTCCGCCGGGGCCGAAGCCACCTGGTCCGGGGCCACCGGGGCCAAAACCGCCCGGTCCGGGCCTACCTGGGCCGCCCGGCCCCCGTGGACCCATGGCGGCCATCAGGGCTTGCATGGAGCCCTTGAGCTCTTCTTCATCCAGCAAGCCGTCGCCGTTCTTGTCCACCTCGGCGAAATGCTGCTTGATGAAGACTGGTGCTTCGTCCTCGCTCAGCTTGCCATCCTGATCCTCGTCCCGTTGCATGAGCCAGGCCACGATCCGCTCTGGGGGAGGAGGTCCGAATCCTGGCCCGCCGGGTGGCATGACCTCAGAGCGTGCCAGGCTGCCGTCACCATCCTTGTCGAGCTTCTTGAGTGCCTCGGGCGCTCCCTCGATCTCCTCGGAAGAGATCGTTCCGTCTCCGTCCGCATCCAGCGCGCGGAAGAGGGCGTCGAACATGGGGCCGGGACCGCCCGGGCCGGGTCCTGGTCCGCCTGGCGCAGGCTGGCCGGAGCCGGTCTTGTCAGACGGAGTGTCGCCGCGCTGTTGCTCCTCAGGCTGTTCTGCCCCGCCCTCCTCTTCTTCGAGCGCCGCAACCAACTGGACGGCATCCCGCCGAGCGTTGCCCGCAGGCGCCACATGCCCCGCCAGCGCTTGCCGCTGCACAGGCGCCTCTACCATGCCCACCATGCCC
>JAIMBC010000214.1 GCA_023511675.1 Pirellulales bacterium | reverse complement strand
CCGGTAGCCGGGCCCCTGCAAGGTGAGCGTCCCTTGCTCGCCGTAAAAGGTGCAGCCAAACTCGTCTCCGCTCAGGCCGTACCGGTTCCACGTGCGATGCTCCCAGTGGATGGCGCGGTCGCCAAAGTCAAAAGTGGCGAGCTGCGTGTCGGGAGTTTCCTGATCGTCGTCGAAGTGGTACTTGCCTCCGCCACACACCACTCGCCGCGGATAATCGACCTGCATGCCCCAGCGACAAACATCCAGGGCATGAATTCCGTTGTTGCCAAGTTCTCCAGTGCCCCAGTGCCAGAACCAGTGCCAGTGATAGTGAATCACATTGTCCCGGTAGGGACGCTCCGGCGCTGGCCCCTGCCACATGGCGTAGTCGAGTTCAGCGGGCGGCGGCACTTCGCGCCCGCGGCCAATGCTGGGACGAATGCTGGTAATCCAGCCGCGGGCAAACAGCACGCGGCCGATTTCCCCTGCGTGCAATCGGCGGATGGCCGCTTGCACTCCAGGCGAACTACGCCGCTGCGTGCCCAACTGCACCAGGCGCTGGTGCTTGCGTGCCGCCTGGACCATCAGCTCGCCCTCGCGACCGTTATGCGAGGCGGGCTTCTCCACATACACATGTTTCTGGGCGGCACAGGCCATGATGGCCGCCGGGGCATGCCAGTGGTCGGGCGTGGCAATCACCACGGCGTCCACCGCAGGGTCCTCCAGGGCATGGCGAAAGTCCTGCACGCCCACCGGTCTTGGCTGCTGGTCCGAACCCACCGCGGCCAGGCCCTTTTCCATGGCGCGCAAGTCGGGATCGCAGACATAGGCTACCGCCACGCCAGGCTGAGCGAGGAATTCACGTATCAAGCCCACGCCGCGCCCGTGGGTGCCGAGGACAGCCACCACCACGCGGCGCAGCGGCGATTCCAGCGCCGCGGCCGAACCCGCCAGTAAACTGGCTGCCGTAGCTGCACCGCACCTCACAAAACCTCTGCGCGTCAGACGCACGACCATCGCAAGACTCCTTGAGCACTTCAGGCTGCCCCTACCTTATGCCAGGCGAGGGGCATTCGGCAAGCGGGACGCCTTCTAGCCGAGCCATCCCGAGCGGCGCCGCCCTGCGCCTTCCCACGCCATTGACGCGCTGGTGGCAGGCAATTAGATTGGCATCATCGGCGGGGATCACCACGGAATTTCGAGGCATTCAACGCGGCGGCCTGGGACGATGCTTGCCCCCTTGTAGCGGGCAGCTCGCCTTGGGTGGGGACGAGATCCTTGGAAAAGTTAGCCATTCTTTTGAGTTGCGTGGCAGGCATCGCCTTCTGGCTGATGATGCCCATGGGTATGTACGTGGTGTGCAAGCTCATGCAAGAGCGGCGACTCGACAGGGACATGGCCATTTTGATCATGTTCTGCTGCGCCGGCATTGGCCATTTCATGGCGGTGCAGGAATTGGCAGAACACGGCTCCCGTTGGCGTTCGGACCCTGCCAACTGGCTGTACCCGCTCTTGTTGTACCCCTATGTAATCGCCTTCTTGCTGCAGGTCGTCCTGAGAATTGTGGTCAGCCTAGGATAGGCCAGCAGTCTTTTGCTATACTCATTGGGAATGGCGCGAGCCCGTGTGGAACCGTTGCCCGCGGCCGGCACGGGGAGGTAGCGTTGGAGCGGCTAGCCGGCTGTAGCGTTGACGGGGACGCGCTGGCAGCCTAGACTCCATGGCGATGGGTACGGGTGCGTCCGCGCGGTTGCCGGCAAGGGCGAGCCTGGCCGCATGCCGTGGTGGCTCGCCATCTGGAAGGGAGGGCGGGTGCCTGTTCTACCGGGTGGCGTGTGCTAGGTCCCGTGCCACTCGCCGCTGCGGCCAGGATACGTTGCCTGACAGATCCAGCCCTAAGTCTGAAGTTTACGAAAACCGCGTTTGGTATGGGGACACGTCAAGACATGCGGCCGGTGTCGCGCCTTGAAAGTGGAGGGGCGGTCACGGTGAGCGCGATGGGTTGGTTGCGCGTCGAGGCACGGGTCTGCTTCGACCGCGCGTTTCCATGCGAACATGGTCTGCCGCTGGCGGCCAGGGACTGTCGACCCAGTGAGGAGGTTCGCCGGCGGCAGCGTCACGAAAGGGCGGTGCGAGGGGGCAGGCTGGCGTGTGGGACGCGAGGCTGCCAAAGCAGGCATGTGTGTGGGCACGTTTGCAGGATGCATCGATGACTCCTTCGCGTTCGTCTGCCACCGTGAACTGGTCTGTGGCCGGAGCGGTGCTCGGGCTGGTGGCCATCGTTTTTTGTCCCTGGGTGGTCGGCCCGTTGGGGGCGCTGTGCGCGCTGTGGGGGCTACGCCATGGCGAGCCACGGCGGCTGGTAGCGGCGAGTTTGTTGATCTGTCTGGCAGGTACGCTGGTGGGCATTCCGTTGGGGTATGCCGTCTCGCGCATAGGGCCGGCCCCGTGAAGGTTGGCAGCGATGGTGTGGATCATTCTCGGGATCGTGGTGGTGCTGGGTGCCGGTGGCGGGCTGGGTTACTTGTGGTGGCGTCGCAAGAAGAAAGGAGAGCAGCCGTTGATCGCCATTGTAGGATTGCTGCGCGAGCCTATGAGCTGGGATGCGGCTGTGTTGGCGCGTGCGGCTTCGCGCGCCTTTGAGGCCGATCTGGGAGACGGAAACTCAGAGGGGGAGGATGGCTTTGTGGCTGGTGCGGGCGTAGGCACCATTGTGAAGTGCCGTGATCGATGGATCGTGGTCAATTGCTTCCCGCAGCCGTATACCGACGATGTGGAGCAGGCCGCGGAGGACATCGATGACGTCCGCATCCGCACGCTGTTTCGGCAACACACGGCCTGGTTTTCCTGTGACGCTCTCAACGTGGAGGGCCGTTTATCCGTGGCGGAGCTGACGGAGTGGTATCGCTGGCTGGGGCGCCTGTTTGCCGAACTGCTGGACGATAATTGCTTGCTGGTGTTTCTCCCGGAAGGGGACTACGTGTTTCCTGTCAACGAGGATACCGAAGCGGCGTTGCGCTCGGCCGATCCGTTGGCGGCCCTGGTCGAGACAGACACGATCCCCATCAGCGAGGTCGAGGAGGATGATCCACAGATGCAGAAGGCCGTCGCCGAAGCGCGGGCGCGATGGCCCGAGTTCGTCTCAGCATACGAGCAAGGCGTGGGCGAGGGTTTTTGCGTCAAGGCCCCGGTGACTGCGGGGGACAACACGGAGTTTATTTGGATCCTCGTCACTGCCATTGAGGGCGACCGCATTTACGGGACGCTCAACAACGATCCGGTCAATCTCGGCAAGCTCAAGTGCGGATCGAAGGTCTCGGTCCCGATCGCGGATCTGAACGACTGGATATACCTGGACACCCAACAGCAGCCCGTCGGCGGATTTACCGTCGACGTGGTGCAGAAGGCATCGCAGCGCAAGCGTCGCCGCGGCTAGATCGCTTTACAGGCAAACGACCATGGGGAAGGGGGGAATGCAGCGATGTGCGGGGGATTCGAGCTAACGTCCCCTCTCGCCTTCGCATGGTTAGTTAGGGCAGCGTGAACACAAACACCTGTTCGCCAAGCAAGAACGAGGCGCCATGCACCAGCTTTACCCTGTTCACGCGGATCCATAGGCCATTGCGCGAATCCAGATCCTCTAGGCTCCACTTCTCGGCCTCGTGCATGGCGAGCACCGCATGGCACGGATTCACGGCAACATCGTCCAGCACGATAGTAGCCTGCTCCGGATCCCGCCCCAGCCGTTGTCGCGTGCCGGATAGTGCCAGCCGGCGTCCTTCCCCAAGGGGCACCAGTTCTACCAGGCTTGGTTGCAAGCCGTGCTGTGCAACCCCCGCCTGCTCGTGCCTAGGGGCAGTAGCAGGCGACCCGCGCACACCCGCTGACAGCTCAAATCGCAGGCGCGTGCGGCCAATCAAGAAGATGCTGCCCGCCTCCAGCCGAGCACGCCACACCCGTACAAACGTGCCGTTGGAGCTGTTCAGGTCTTCCAGCGTCCAGGTGTATTGCCCCTCTGCCTGGTGGCGAGAGATCCGTGCGTGACGCGAGGAGAGCAGCCGGTCATGGGGCAGCCGTAGGTCCCCCTGCGTCCGGCCGATCTCGAAGACGTCTGTGCGCACGCGGACGACTTCGGCGGACTGCTGATGATCATCGAGGACGTGCAACAGCGGCGTGGGGGGGCGCAGCACTGGCCGATAGGGCTGGGTGGCGTTGTCGCCTGCTGGCATGCCTGGCCGCGGCCAGGGGGCCTCGCTCGCCGCGACCAGCCGGAGGGAGAGCGAGGCGGCCTCGGCACGGAGCGGGTCGGGCTCCACCTCAGTCAAGCGGAGCGGATCGGGGCGGCTAGGCGAGTTCATGGCCTGCACATCAACTCAGCTTGCTTGCAGGCGGCTGCGCAGCTCGTCGATCTGCGCCAACAGGGGGCTGCTGCCGGGAGGGGCCACGCGGTGCAGCGCGCACTCGCGGCCCAACACCAGATAAGCAAAGGCAGCGGCCGCCTGGGCTTGGCGCAAGGCCAGCTCGGCGCGCGATAGTTCGCTGCCGCGCTGCACGGCCTCGGCCAGTCCCACGGCGGCGTCGCGTCGAGAGCGGGCCTGTTCCACCAGGCGCCGGGCTTGGTGGTATTCTCCCGCGGCTTGCCGCGCCGCCTGCTGGGCGGACTGGATCGCCACGGGAACGGCCATCTCCAGCGCCCGTCGGCCAAGCTGCACATAGAGCGTGTCCAGCCGCCTGCGAATACTCCGGGGATCGCCAAGGTCCAGGGCCTCCGACGATGTTGCGAACGGCAGGCCCATGGAGTCGGTTGCTGCCAGCTCTCCCAGCAGCCGATGCCGCCACTGCGAGAGAGTTGTGCCCTGGGAGGCATGCTCTCGCTCCAAGACCACCTGAGCCTTCTTGCCCACTCCCGGCAGCCGCGCCGCCACCGCCAGCCGGCCGTTTGGCTCGTAGCGATACTCGACCTCGACAGGCGTACCCTTGGGCAGACCCTTGGGCAAGTCGCTGACCACGCACTTGCCCAAAAGCAGGCAGAACTCGGGCCGCTCACTCTCGCCTTCGACCACCGGCACAGCGACGCTGCGTTGGCCCTCTTCCAGTGTGCAGAACAATTGGGTTCGTGCAGCGGGCAAGGGCGTGTTGCGCGGAATGAGGATCGAGTTCACGCGTTGGCCGGACTTCTCGTCCACGCCGACCACGCCCAGGCTGTGGGAGTTGACGTTGATCAGTACGCAGCTCCGCCGAGACATGCCCAGCGTGCGGCCGAGCAGCATGCCTGCGTAGATGGCGGCCCCCTGGGCCACGGCCTCGTCCGGGTCGAGTGAATGATCGGGATCGCGCCCGGACAGCTCTCTGAGCATGCGGCGGACCATGGGCATGCGCGTGGCCCCGCCTACGGCTACTACCCGATCGATGTGACGCCAGTTCGTGCCGGCTTGCCGCACCAGCAGGTCGGCGGTGTCGCGCGTCCGCTCAAGCAGGTCCTGAGTCAGCTCCTCGAATTGCTGCCGCGTGATTTCGAGTTGCAAGTGCAGATCCGCATGCTGCACAACGATTGTGGTCCAGGTGCGTTCGGAGAGCTGATGCTTGGCTGCCTCGGCATCCGCCCAGAGGCGGAAGGCGTCGCGCGGATTCGTGCGCGGATCCAGACCGTGTGCGGCCACGAATTCGCCCGCGGCCCAGTCGACGATCCGCTCATCGAAATCTCTGCCGCCCAGCCCCACATCGCCGTCCGTGGCGATGGTGCGAAAGCTGCTGCCATCGACCTCCAGCAGCGTGACGTCGAACGTCCCGCCGCCCAGGTCGTAGACGAGCACACGCTCTGTTCGGCCGGCCGCACCGTCTTCGAACAGGCCGTGTTCCAGACCGCAGCTCAATGCGGCGGCCGTCGGCTCGTTGATGATGTCCAGCACCTCCCAGCCTGCCAGGCGGCCCGCCTCTTGCGTAGCTGCCCGACGCAGCTCGTCAAAATAAGCGGGGACCGTGATCACAACCTGCCGCAGCACGCCCAGTTGCTTGGATGCGTCACGTCGCAGCCGCTCCAGCACCAGGGCGCTGAGTACCTCCGGCGGCACCTGCCTGCCTGCCACGGGCCGATGGTAGGCGGGACGGCCCATATCGCGCTTGAAGTACTCGGCAAAGTTCTCCGGTGCCAGCACGGCTGCGTCCAGGGCCTCCTTGCCAATGAGTATTTCTCGCTCATCCACGAAGATGGTGCTGGGAGTCAGCTTATCTCCCAGCGCATTGGGCACGGTGACCGGACGGCCGTGCTCGTCCAGGTACGCCAGCACAGAAAAGGTGGTGCCTAGATCGACGCCCACGGGTATGGCGGTTGCATCTATTGCTGGCATGGGAGCAAGGCTGCTTATGGAGACATCACATGATCCAGTATGGGATCGCGCTACGGCGCCGGGCAAGCTGGCATGGGAAAACGGACAGGTTCGCGGAGCATGCCTTTGGCGGTAATGGGCCGCGCACCGGAGCCGTCACCGCCAGCGCACAGCGCACGGCCGGCCGCCAGCCGGACACGCGAGGGACCAAGACGATGCCTCGGCCTGCCGGCCCCGTCAAGGCCCCTCATCTGGCGGCACGCCGTCCGTTTCCTGGAGATCGTCCGTCCTCACCAGCGCTTTGAACTCGCGCCACATTACTGGCAGGTCTGGCTCCCAAAGCGCAGCAAGGCTTTCGGCAGCAATGCCCGAAGCGGTGAGCCGCTGGCCAGCTTGCACAGTGCACACTCCCACCACACGGCCGCGCTCGTCGAAGAGAGGCGTCCCTTCCGCGGGACGGCCCGCCCCAACCGGCCAGCTCATGTGCAACACGGGGGCCGCCTCCTCTCGGGTGGCGGCGGGGCGTTCCAGCCGCACCTGCTGGAACCGCACCTCGATATCCGCCAGACGCCCGGCGGCCGCCTGCGCCAATATCTCGGGTGTGGCCGCCACGCCCAACACGGCAGCTACCTGGATCACGGTGCCGCGCCGCATGCCGAGCAGCTCCGCGTAGGGAACGGCGGCCACGGCCGTGGTATGCGGCTGGTGTACCAGCAGCAGCCCTAGATTTGCCGGCGCCTCCGCGGGAACATCCGGCAGGGTTTCGTGGGCGCGGGCATAGGCCTCATGCACAAAGATGCGTTGCACCTCCAACGCGCGGACAGGTTCTCGCGTAGAGATGCCGAAGAATCGCACGCGGGGCTGGCCGGCGTCATCGAGAAGCAGCCAGAACTGCTGCATGAGATAGGCCGTCCAGCCGCTGGTAAGGAGCATCACATGGTCCTTGTGGCGTACGGCGCAGGCAGCGGCGAAGGGTACAAGCCGCTCCCGTCGCGGCGCAGCGCCCTCATCTGCCGGTCGATCTTCGAACGGCTCGAGCGCTAGCACCAGCACGCTTGATAGGGGCGAAGCGGGCCGGCTGTTGACTGGGGACTTATCCGTACGTGGCCGCAGGCCGCCGCTGGACGATCGCGGGGCGGCGGCCTTGGGCCGACGCTGGGGCTTGCGATTCTGAGCAGGCGTGCCCGCCGGCTGAGCCGCCTGGCCGCTGGGGCCGCCCGGCTTGGCGTCCTCCTCTGTAACGGCTCCTCCGTGCGGGGCGGTGTCCCGCGCGCCGTCGTTCTGTTGAGTCCGCGGATGGTCCGCGACGCGATCGTGATCTGTCCTCGTACGGAGCAGCATCCAGATCGCCACTGCCATCAGGGCGGTCAGCAGGGATGCCAAGAAGTATTTCATCAGCGGGACTGGCGGCGATGGGGGGGAGGCTTCGGCCCCGGCGGGTCCGCGCGACTCCGCGAGCGCCGCGTCGGGGACACCGGCCCCGCTACCCAAGGCCCCGCTAGGCCCGGCCTCGGGGGGTGCTGCGCGGCTGGGAGGCAGGGGCGGTGGTGTGACCGGGGCCTTGCCTGCTGGAGCCGCGGATATGGCGGGCAGCGTGGCCGGCAGGTCCTGCGTGCCTTGGCCGGTGAGGGGCGCATCGGCCAGAATGGTGAAGCGCAGATCCGGCCCTTCTTCCGAAAGCCGCACCACGTCTCCCGAGCGCAGCGGCAGGCTACCGGTGAGCGGCTGCTGATTGATCCATGCCCCTGGCCGGCCCAGATTGCGCACCTGCCAGCCTTGGGCGTCGCGACGGAGAAGCAAGCGGCAACCGGCAGCCTGCGGATCCCGCTGAGGATCGATAGCAACGTCGCATCCTGTGCCGACGCCGATTTGAAACTCCAGCGCTTCGAGACGGAGCCGCTCGCCCAAGCGAGTTCCGGAAAGAAAGTGCAGTTCGACGCTCATACGGCCCCTCAGCCTGGTTCTCGACGGTTTGCAGGAGGCTTGCCATCATGTTACCCCCTGCCAAAGCTCGATGCCAGCACGGCGCCATCGGCATCTTCCCGAGAAGGGTATAATCCTGGAGTCGGGACGTACCAAAGGGATGCCAGGTGACGCGCACAGTCAACCCACAGCAGCAGCGGCGGTTTGCCCTGGATATCGTCCGGCGGCTGCGAGCCGCCGGCTTTCAGGCACTCTGGGCTGGCGGCTGTGTGCGAGACGAGTTGCTGGGACGCCACCCCAAAGACTACGACGTGGCGACTGATGCCCGACCTGAGCAGATACGGCAGCTCTTCCGACGAACCGTGGATGTGGGCGCGGCGTTCGGCGTGGTTGTGGTTGTCGGCCCCAGGCATGCCGGTCAAATCGAGGTGGCCACCTTTCGCCGCGACAGCCCCTACAGCGACGGGCGGCATCCCGACCACGTCACCTACAGCTCCGCCGAGGAAGATGCACGCCGACGCGACTTCACAATCAATGGGCTGTTCTATGACCCCGTCGAAGGGCGTGTGATCGACTATGTCGGCGGCCAGGAGGATTTGCATCGCCGCATCGTGCGGGCAATCGGCGACCCGCACGAGCGATTCTTGGAAGACAGGCTGCGCATGCTGCGCGCGGTAAGGTTTGCCGCCTGCCTCGACTTCGCCCTGGACACGGCCACCCGCGACGCCATCATCGAACTTGCCCCTCGCATTGTGGACGTGAGCGCAGAGCGGATCTCGCAAGAGATGCGGCTTATCCTTACCAGCGCACAGCGGGTACGCGCGTGCCAAGAGCTGTACGCCGTCAGCCTGCTGCGCGCCATCTTGCCCGAAGCGGCGGCACGGGCTGATGCGGCGGCACGGGTCGAGGCCTCCACGCCTGTGGCGGATCCGCCACGGGCGGGGGCCTCCGCCTGGCAGCAGACGCTCGACACAGCCTTCGGGCAGATCGCCGAGCCGGTCCTGGTCTTTGACCGGGAGGGCAGGCTCGTGCTGTGGAACGCGGCCGCCGAGGAGATGCTGTCGCACTGCAAGGTCGCCCCGGGCGACAGCGTCGCCACGTTGCTTACCAAAGCGGGTCTCACCGCCGGGCAGGGACGGCCCCTCCCCCCTGCAGAGTGCGCATCAGCGCGCGCCCTGAGAGGCGAGCGGATTGACAACTTTGAGGAAGAGTTGCCCACCCCTGATGGCGTTGTGCGGCACCTCCTTGTAAGCGCCGCGCCGCTGCGGTCGGACGGCCAGATCGAAGGGGCAGTCGTAGTCTGGCGAGACGTCACCCATATCCGCGAGCTGGAGCGCATGCGCGCCGAGTTCCTCTCAGCGGTCGGGCATCAGCTGCGAACGCCGCTCACCTCCGTGCTCGGCTTTGCCGAGTTACTGGAGCGCAAGGCCGACACGGGCATACCAGACGAAGAGCTCAAGAAGGGGTTGAGGACCATCGCGGAGCAGGCCCGCAGGATCAATGCGCTGGTGACGGACCTCATCGATGGGTCGCAGGCAGAGGCAGGACACCTCCGGCTCGAGGTGCGGAGCCTTGACCTCACGGATCTGATCCAGAGCGTCCTGTCCCGGTTCCGCTCGGCCGAGCCCGCCTATACCTTCCGGGCGGAGATGCCCGCCGCGCTTCCTCCCGTGCGAGCCGACCCCAAGCGAATCGAGCGCGTCCTCCGAAACCTCCTTTCCAACGCCGCCAAGTTCTCTCCTGCGGGTACGGAGATCGTCCTGCGCGCTGCCGCCGACCGGACCCGGGTGACGGTCTCCATCGCCGACCGTGGCTTTGGCATCGCAAGGGAGGATATCCCTGCGGTGTTCATGCCGTTCTATCGGACGCCACAGCTCAGGGGACAGGGGGTCGGGCTCGGCCTCTTCATGGCGCGGGCCATTGTCGAGGCCCATGGGGGCGCCATGTGGGTTCAGAGCCAGGTGGGCGAGGGAAGCACATTCTATTTCAGCCTCCCCATCGCCCATCCCTGCTAGCAACCAGCCCGCAGCAGGGGCCAACGCCGTGCGAGCGCCAGGCCGGCCCGCCTGAGGCTGTGCCACCTGCGGGTGCAGGGT
>JAIMBC010000213.1 GCA_023511675.1 Pirellulales bacterium | reverse complement strand
CCCTCATGGAGGGCCACGCTCCGTCGTGGCCGCGATTCCCGCCCACCGTTCGCGCCCCCCCGAACGTGACGGAGCGCGTCCCTCCAGGCCACAGGTGCAGCGCCGCGCTCCCCCTTGGAGGGACCCGCTCCGTCGTGGCATCGAACACTCAGGCGGGCCTGGGTCCTGGACCACGAGCGGAGGATTGGACCCATGGCGGGTAGGCATCGACTATCTTGCAGAAACCTCCACTTGCTCCGGGACGCAGCCGCCACCCCCTCCGACAGCACGCAAGAGACGAACGTGGCACGTTGTCAGCGTAAACGACCTCGATCCTGAGGGCCACCCTCCCTCTTCCCTTGCGCACGCCGAGCTGGTCGCCCGCATCGGGTACACCTTGTGCATATACCGCACCCCCGTGCGCAAGGCAGTGCGCGGAACAGACGAAAGGTAGGCGCTCGAGTACGGCAAGAGGACCACAAAGGGGGACCACAAAGGACACAAAGAACAAAAAAGGACCACAAAGGGCACAAAGACACTCTCAAAGAGTATCACCAAGCACACAAGGAGCGCTTGGATTGCAACAGGTCTGAAAACAAGAATGGCACCAGCACTACTTCCCCGGCTGTAGGTGGGATAAAGCGGCATCCTCCTCCGGGCGCAGCCAATCCACCGCCAGCGCCGCCTCGGAAAGTGGCGCGGCCTCCCCCGGCACCGCGGCGGGCTCGTCGAGTACCGTCACCAAAGCCCGCCGGGGCCCGGCGATCGTGCATCCTCGTCTTCGCCCGCAGGCTGGGCAAGAAGGGCCTGCCCGGCAGATGCCTGCTGCTGTTTGGCAGATTCCAGTCCGCCTGTGTGTTCACAACTCATTTGCCACAAGCGTCTTGCGTCAATCCTGCTCCTGGCCCACCTGGCAAATCGAAGTCGGTCCCTTGCGACGGCCGATATTCATCACTACAATAATCAACTTAATGAACATACTCTCAGAGCCGTGGTGCGATGGGCTGGGAAGCCTGGTATTCGCTGGTGGTTGTGTTGCTGGTACTGGGGCTGATGGCCTCCTCGCGCCTGCCGGCAGATTTGGCCTTGCTGTGCGGGCTGGTGACTTTAGTACTGCCCGGTGTGATCGGTCCTGCGGATGCACTCGCTGGTTTTGCCAATGAGGGCGTGGTCACCGTGGCGGTGCTGTACGTGGTGGGGGCGGGCATCAGGCAGACGGGCGGCATAGATTGGATCGTGCAGGCGCTGTTTGGGCGGCCTCGATCGGCGAGCAGCGCCATGTTCCGCTTGATGGCTCCCACGGCGGTTTTCAGCGCCGTGATGAACAATACGCCCCTGGTAGCCATGCTCATTCCCGCCGTGGCGGACTGGTCTCGCAAGACGCAGATCGCCGCCTCGAAGCTGATGCTGCCGTTGAGCTACGCGGCCATTCTTGGCGGTACCATGACGTTGATCGGCACCAGTACCAATCTGGTTGTTGACGGCAAGGTGCGCGAGCTGAGTGACGCGGAGACAGCTCGGCTGGTCGAACGCGGCATGTCGGAAGAGCAGGCACGGGAGGAATTCGCTCGCCGCACGGGTTTGCCGGCCCGAGGGCTGAGGCTGTTCGACATCACGTGGGTTGGCCTGCCCGCGGCCGTGGTGGGCATCGCCTGGCTGGTGCTTACCCATCGCTGGCTCCTGCCCGACCGAAAGCCCGCCATCAGCCAGCACGACGACCCGCGCGAGTACACCGCGGAGATGCTCGTGCCGCCGGACAGTCCGCTGGTGGGCAAAACCATCGAGGCCGCTGGGCTCCGGCACCTGCCGGGGGCCTACCTGGCGGAGATCGATCGGGACGGGATTGTGTTGCCGGCGGTGTCTCCCGAGGAGCGGTTATGGGCCAACGATCGGCTGGTGTTTGTGGGGATCCTCGAGACGGTGGCGGACTTGCAGAAGATGCGCGGGCTGATTCCCGCAACGGACCAGGTGTTCAAGCTGACGGCCCCGCGGGCCACCCGCTGCCTGATCGAGGCGGTGGTTTCGGACAGTTGCCCGCTGGTGGGGCGGACCATTCGGGACGGGCGATTTCGCTCCGTGTACAACGCGGTGGTGATTGGGGCGGCCCGCAACGGAGAGCGGCTCCGCCAGAAGCTGGGGGACGTGGTTTTGCAGCCGGGCGACACCCTGTTGTTGGAGGCCCATCCCTCGTTCGTGGACCGCCAGCGCAACAGCCGCGATTTCTTTCTGGTGAGCCGCGTGGAGGACTCGGCGCCGCGGCGGCATGAGCGTGCGGTGCTGGCCTTGCTGATCTTGCTGGCCATGGTGGGGGCGGTGGCCGTGGGACCGGCGCTGTTTCAGGCGCTGGGCTGGCCGCGCGTGCTGGAGCCCACAATGCTCAAGGCGGCCGTGGTGGCAGCAGGGCTGTTGATGGCCACGCGCTGCCTGTCGATCGACGACGCACGCCGCAGCATCGATTGGAGCACGCTGCTGGCGATCGCGGCCTCGTTCGGCATCGGGCGAGGCGTCGAGCAAACGGGAGCGGCCCAGGCCATCTCGGAGTTTCTGGTCGGGCTGGCGCGAGGCAATCCCTGGGCCACGCTGGCGGTGGTGTACCTGATTACCTTGCTGCTCACCGAGATCATTACCAACAATGCGGCTGCGGCGCTGATGTTCCCGTTTGCGGTGGGCACGGCACACTCCCTGGGCGTGAACTACATGCCCTTCGTGGCCTGCGTAATGATGGCGGCCAGTGCGGGCTTCGCCACGCCCATGGGCTACCAGACCAATCTCATGGTGTACGGGCCCGGCGGGTATCGCTTTGGAGACTACCTGCGGATTGGCATTCCGCTGGACGTGCTGGTAGGCGCGGTAGTCGTAGTCTTGGCCCCCCTGGTATGGCCCTTTTGAGTAGGTGGCGTGCATGGCGGAGCAGTTTGTGATGTGCGCCCGCGACGTCCGGTGCGGCGCATTTGTGGCTGAGCCGGGCCGCATACGCTATCTGCTGGTGCCGGAGGGAAAACTGCCTTCGCCGCGACACGAGCTGCGCAGCAAAGCGGAGTGGTTCAAAAGATTACGCCAGGCGGCGACGTGGGGCAAAGACGCGCGGGATCCGGCCGCCGACCGGGGCGACCTGCTGGTGTTCATTCACGGGTACAACAACGACCAGGCCATCGTGATCCAGCGTCACGCGCGCCTCAAGCAGGACCTGCACGCCGTGGGCTTCAAGGGCGAGGTGCTCAGCTTCGACTGGCCCAGCGACCAGCGAGCCCTCAACTATGTCGAGGACCGGCATGACGCGAAGCTGACCGCCATGACGCTGGTTACCGACGGCGTGCGGCGGCTGGCCGAGCGGCAGGGGCCAGCGTGTACCATCAACATTCACTTGCTAGGACACTCCACAGGGGCGTATGTCATTCGCGAGGCGTGTGATGACGCGGACGATGCCCGCCTGGCGAACAACTCCTGGACGGTGAGCCAGGTGGTGTTCATTGCCGGAGACATTTCCGCTGGCTCGCTCAGCGATGGCAACAGCGCTACGCAGGCCCTCTACAGGCACTGCGTGAGATTGACGAACTACTCCAACCTGCACGACTCCGTGTTGAAGCTCTCCAATGCCAAGCGGCTGGGTATGGCCCCGCGCGTCGGCCGCGTGGGCCTGCCGGGCGACGCGCCCCGCAAGGCGGTCAATGTCGATTGCTCGGCCTCCTTTGCCCGGCCCCGCGACGATGCCGCGCTTCGCCAGCAGGATCAAAACGGAGACAATCGGCGGCTTCGAGCACTCCTGGCATATCGGCAACCGCCTGTTTGCGCGCGACCTGTTTGAAACGCTCAAGGGAGACCTCGATCGAAGGGTGATTCCCACCCGGCAGATCGGCCGCGAGGGGACGCTCGAGCCGGTGCGGCCGCAAGGGACGTTCGGCCAGGCACCAGGCGAGAAGCGCGACGACGAGTGAACGAGCAGGGCGGAACGTGCGGAGCGTTCGCAAGGTTCGTGCACGTACGCGGCACGGCGCAGAGTTCACCGTGGAGGGAACGAGACGGGACGTGACGCGCGCCGCATGGCGGAGGCGTCGTCGCGAGCGCCCAGGAAGGCATCGTTTGCGGACGCGCCGGGCGCAGCATGGCAGAGGCACTGGCCGCCATCCGCTTTTCTTCGGCTGCACAGGGGCTCAGCCCGGCCCGCCATCGGCCGCCAGCCGGCGGAGGATTTCGATACCCCGCTCGATTGTCTCATCACTGGCAGCGTACGAAATGCGAAAGTGCGTGTCCCGCTGGCTGAACACGCCGCCTGGAATCACCAATAGTCCCTGTTGCACCGCACGCTCGGCAAACGCGGTGCCGCTCCCCCTCGGCACCCGCGGAAAGGCATAGAACGCCCCCTCCGGCCAAACCAGCTCGTAGTAGCCGGCCAGTCCCTCGGCCAGACGATCGCGCTTGCGGCGGTAGTCCGCGGCGTGCGCCGTCATGTCCACATCTAGGGCGGCAATCCCTGCCCACTGCGCCGGCTGCGGCGCACAGACAAAGCTGTACTGCTGAATCTTCAGCATCTCGCGCATGATCTCGGCAGGACCGTGGGCAAAACCGAGCCGCCAGCCGGTCATGGCGCAGGTCTTGCTGAAGCCGTCGATCACGATTGCCCGCGGGTTATAGCGGGCAGGCGAGACGAAGGGACGGTCGTAGCAAAACAGGCGGTAGATCTCGTCGGAGATCAGGGCCACGTCATGCTCGGCCGCTAGTTCGGCCAGAGCGCGTACCTCCTCATCGCTGGCCACCGCGCCGGTAGGATTGGCCGGGCTGTTGAGCAAGATCGCCTTGGTCCGCGGCGTGAGGTGGGGCCTGGCACGCTCTGCCGTGGGACGGAAGTCTGGATACGTATCCACGCGCACGCACGTGCCGCCGGCCAGCGCCACGATGGCAGGATACATGACAAACGTCGGGTCGAAGATCAGCACCTCGTCGCCGGGATCGACCAGGGCGAGCAGGGCCAGTACCAACCCGCCGCTGGTCCCGCTGGTGATGAACACCTGGCGGTCCGGGTGGCCGTACTCGGCGTCCACGCGCGCTTGCAGCTTGTCTCGCAGCTCGGGAATGCCCTGGGTGACCGTGTAGCCGTTCTTGCCCGCATTGATGGCCGCAATCGCCGCGGCTCGCACCTCCGCCGGGACATCGAAGTGCGGCTGCCCGATGGAGAGGTTCACGGGATCCTTCAGCCGCGCCGCCAGCTCGAACACCCGGCGGATGCCGGAGGCCTCGAAGTGACGCGTACGCTCGGCCAGCCATGCTCGGGTCATTGCCAACGCATCATTCGCCAACTCAGGTGTGCGGGTTTACTCCCCGGGCGGGGCTGTCTCCGTTCGGACATGCCGCGGAGGGCAGCCCCGCAGCGGCTGCTCCACGGCTTGCGAGGCCGGCAGATCTCTCAGGCTCAACAGGTGCAACCATAGCGTCAGGACGGCCAGGGCATCAAGCTGCGGTCCTGCATTGGCGGCGGTTCCGGCGGTCCCGTCGCTGGCCAGCGCGGCAGCGTCGAACCAGAGGCAGCCGCTTGGGCCTCCGCCGGCGATCGCGCCGCGGTCGATGATCGCCTGGCGTACGGATCGCCCCGCCTCGCATCGATGCACGCGAATCCCCAGGGCGGCGAGCTGCACTTGCGTCTCCTGGCGGCATGCCTGCTCCAGAACCACGGCCGTTGACCCAGCGCGCCGGTGCGCGGCAAGCAGGCGCACCAGGGCCACAAGCAGCCGCTCGGGGGGAATCATGCGGCCGCGCTCGTCGAGCACAACACAGCGGCGGCCGTCGCCATCGCACCAGATGCCAAAATGAGCAGCAGCAGCCAGGGTCTCCTGCTGCAAGGCAGCAAGAGCCTCACCACGTGGGCCCAGCGAACAGGCGGCCGCCCCTTCCCCCCCCGCAAACACCTGTGAGCTATCGACTGCCTTCAGGTGGGGGCCGGCCGGAACCTCCTTGCTTGCGCCACCACCCTCACCCAGGACCGCCAGCCGCAATGGCGGCCAGCGCGCCTCGCAGCCCGTCTGGTCCAGCAGCTCCGCCAGCCACTGCCCAAGCACGCGGCTCGTGCTGTGCAGCACAAACCGCAGCGGCCGCAGCCCGTGGTACCACGGCCTCAAGCAGGACAGATAGGGCTCCCTGGCAGACAATGGCTGCCATCCGCCGCCCTCGTGCCGTAACGCTCCTGGTGCCCGGACCATGGCGGTGGAGAGATCGCCGGCAGCAGCCGGCTCTGCCCGCGGCCCCCACAAGCAAACACCGGCCGTGTGAGGCCGCCCAGGAGGATTGCCCACATACACGGCCAAGGCCGCGCCTTGCCGTGCGGCCGCGTTCACGGCCGCAGGCGCCAGGGCAGCGCCCATGTCGAGCACGTGGCAGCCGGCCATCCGCAGCCCTTCGCACGCAGCGGCGAGCAAGGGTACGCTCTCCGGCCGGCCATCACCGGCGAGCAACACGCGGACGCTGCCGCCGCCATCCGCCGGCGAGGCCGCGTTGCCGTGCTCACGGGCGTGCCCTGCAATGACAAAGTGTGCCCAGCCCAGGGCCAGGCGGCGGACCACTGGCAGAGAGATCTGGTTGTGCAACGTACCGAAAACGGCACCGTCGTAGGTGTCGGGCTGCGGGCATTGGTTCGCTGCCTCCAGCACCTGCCATGCGCGTGCCCGACTGGGCGCTAGGTCTGCCGCATCGTGCCGATGAGGGCAGCTCCGGCAGGCTGGGTCGAACGCCCCCAGTCGCGCCAGATGCACGGCACGGCTGATCGTGTAGGCGGCGTGCGGGCAGCGGTACCACTCCATGCACCTGCTCCTGGCGTGCGAGGGGCCGAACTATAGGAGGCCCGCTCGCAGCAGGTCAAGCCGGGCAGGCAGCAGCAAATGTTGAAAGGGGCCGGCCAACCGGGCGGCTGCCCAGGGCTCTCTGGCTTTGTTAGGCGTGTGCTTGCAACGCGGTACATGCGAGGCATGGCAAGTCGGCCGCTCGCCCGGGCTGCGCGCGACAGGAAGGTATGGCAGCGTTGCGGGCACGGGACAGCGGGGCGGCAACAGGGCTAGCCCTTTTTTCCCTTCGGCCGGGCACCGTACTTGGCGCGGGCGAGCTTTTTTCTCAGGTGCGGGAACTTGGTGGCCGGTTTGCGAACGGTTTGGCGGCCGCGGTGCGACATGGCAGGTACCTCCCGGGTAGACGAACCATCTGGCGTGGCAAGAACGTTGTTAAGGATACATGCCCAGAGGAGGGCTTGCAGCGTGCTTGGGACCTACCAGCATGGCACTGGGCGGCACGCAGGTTGGGGTCGGGCATGGTGCCGTGGGCTGCAAGCTGCGGCGGCAGGCGCTAGCGGCGTTGCCGCAATCCGCTCTGCGCGGCTGGTTGCCATGTTGGCCTCTGGCCCTGGATGGGAGGAGTCTAGGCTGCCTGCTCAAGCTATCAAACGATGCGGGGGGTCTCTCCTTTTCAGGCAGAGGCCATTTACGTTATGTTTAGTCGCTTGCACACGAGCCTGTGAACTGAGCATGCAAACGCGCGTCTACAACTTTTCGCCTGGTCCTGCCGTCCTGCCGCTGGAAGTGCTGCAAGAGGCCCAGCGAGACCTGCTGGCCCTGCCGGGGCTGGGCATCTCCGCACTGGAGATCAGCCATCGCTCCAAGTGGTTCGACGGCGTGCTGGCCGAGACAGAGGCCAATCTGCGCCGGCTGCTGGGGGCAGGCGAGAACTTTCGCATCCTGTTCTTGCAGGGCGGCTCTCGGCTGCAGTTCTCGATGATCCCCATGAACCTGCTGCGTGATCGCCGCGCGGACTACATCATCACCGGCTCCTGGGGGCAGATGGCCTGCGAGGAGGCCGCTCGCCTGGGTGCGGTACGGGCTGCCTACAGCAGCAAGGCGTACAACTTCGATCGCTTGCCCAGGGCCGACGAGCTGGAACTGGACCCGCAGGCTGCATACGTGCACTTCACCTCGAACGAGACCATCCAGGGCGTACAATTCGCGGCCGAACCGGACACGGGAAGCGTCCCCCTGGTGTGCGACGCCTCGAGCGACTTCCTCAGCCGCCCCATCAACCTGGAACGCTACGGCATCGTCTATGCCTGTGCGCAGAAAAACGCTGGTCCAGCCGGCGTGACCGTGGTGCTCATCCGCGACGATGTGCTGGATCTGTGCCGGGACGACCTGCCCTCGATGCTCTCCTTCAAACAGCATGCCCGAGAGGGCTCCAGACTCAACACGCCTCCCGTGTTTGCCGTGTATCTGGTCATGCTCGTCACGCGCTGGCTGCTGAACAGCGTGGGCGGACTGGAACGCATGCACGCGCAGAACCAGGCCAAGGCGCGCTTGCTCTACGAGGCGATCGACGCCAGCGGCGGTTTCTACCGCGGCCATGCCTTGCCCGAGGCGCGCTCTGTGATGAACGTGACATTTCGCCTGCCGGATGCGGAAACGGAGGCAAGGTTCTTGCAACAGGCCGCAACCCGGCGGCTGTGCGAGCTGAAGGGGCATCGCTCGGTGGGCGGGATTCGCGCTTCGATCTATAATGCCATGCCGGTGGAGGGCGTGCAGGCCCTGGCCGAGTTTATGCGGGAGTTTGCTAGCTGATCTCGATCTTGCCGCCGCGGCTGCGGGGCCCGGCGGTGGTATTCTGTTGCAGGAGTTTGCCAATGAGGACGACATGGTATTGGCCGCTGGTACTGCTGCTGGCTGCCGGCTGCTCGGGGGGCGATACGTCCTCGCAGCCGGACAAGGCTGCGGGAGCGGGTCCAGACAACAGCGCGCACGATGCCGGCGGCATTGCGGATGGTTACGCGCCCGGCGGCGGCCAGCCGGCAGCCAAGGACGCGCTCGCCCCTCAGGGGCAGAGCCCGGTCGATGGCTTCGGCAGCCAGCCCGCGGGTGCGGCCGCCGGAGGCAGCGGCTCGCAGGCCGGCCAGCAGGTTGCCGCAGGCTCGCGGGACCTGGCCGGCGCGGCTAGCGGCACGGGCGGCGACACGGCCAGTCAGCCCGGCGGCGACACTCAGGCCGCCAAGCCCGAAGAGCCCAGCCCCGGCGGAGCCGCCATCAGGTCGCTCGGAGAAGGCTTCCTTCGCGCTCTGGGCCGCGCCGCCCTGAGCAGCACTCCTCCGGCCCGCGAGCCACCTGCTGCCGAAGACGATCCCTTCCCCGAGGGAGAACCGCCCGAAAGCCCGCCCGAGCACGGCGAAGACGCGCCCTAACGCGCTCGGCGTTCGAGGGAGAAATCGCGGCGGCTCGTCGAGCTGGGCGAACAAGCCGAAGACGTCCACCAGCGCCCTCGGCGCCCCCTGAAGACCCAGCCCTCTTGCCACGCCGCACGCTGCCGCGCGCTCGCTGCGAGAACCAGCAAGGCAGTCGCCGCAAGGCTAGACCGGCGGTTGCAGCAAGGCCGGCCAGGCAGCGGCACCAAGCCTGGCAGCCTCGCGAAGGCCAGGCACACAGCCGCCGGAACGGCCAATCACGCGGCCGGGGACAGTTGAGGCCGTGGCTGCCCGCCGCGCGTTGCGCGCCCCGTGCTGGCCGACCAGCCGCGCCTGGTGAACGCCGAACCGAGGATCTCGCTGGCCTTGCGGGCAAAGCCCGGGTTGGTCTCCGCCTCCACCCGCCGCTGCTCGGCGAGCTGGCAGGCCCGCACCGCCTCGAAGCCGCCGAGGTCGATCTCGAGCGCTTGCTGGTACAGGAAGAGCAGAGCATTGAGCGCTCACGTCTGTGTACTGGCAGAGACCCGCCCGTCGATCGCCAGGTGCGTCAGGAACTGCTCGACTTCGGCCGCCCCGAGGTCGGGCAGATGCCGTTTCGCATGAAAGCGCATGAACTGCCTGGCCCAGTGGAGGTAGCACGCCTCCGTTCGCGGCGCGTAATGACGTACCCGCAGGATCTGGCTCATCTGGTCGAGCGGCCGGGGAGGGGGCACTACGCCCAGGTCGCTGCCCAGCACCGCGCCGTACAGCAGCTCCAGGGCCGAGCGCGCTGGCTCCAGCGCGGGCAGCGGCTGCTTCTCGGTCCGCACGACGTGTTCCAGAAATCGGCTCACGGCGGCGCGGTCCAGCTCACGCGGATGCCGCTTGCCGTGAAACAGGACATAGGCCCGCACCCAGAGAAGTAGCTGCGCGCTCGCCAGCTCCGAAGGCCCCGTGGGCCGGCGGCCTGGGCGACGTCGCCCAGCAATCGCGGCGGCTTTCGGGCGAGGACCTGGGGTGTCGGCTTAGGGAGAAGCCGGGGCCTCCTGCCTTGCTTCTGCGAGAGGCCCCGATGCGGCCGAAGCGTGCGACATACTTTGGTACCGATGGTCCGCCGCTTTCGGCCAAAAACAATTCCCGATTGCCGTACACTGTTGACAGCGGTCTGGGGAAGTTCT
>JAIMBC010000212.1 GCA_023511675.1 Pirellulales bacterium | reverse complement strand
GCCCAGGGCAGATCGGTTGGCAGGAGCTGGACGCCGGCGGCGCCGGCGGCCACCACGAGCTGGCAACCTTGCATGGCCGCCAGTGTTTCTCCCGCGGTTGCCGTTTGCCAGGGCTCGAGGCGAGCCGGGGCTGCCTGCGCCGCAACACGCCGACAGATCTCCTCTGCCCGAGCCAGGTTGCGGCTGCACACGCGGACCTGGGCGCCCTGGCGGGCCAGCAGCCGCACCACGCGCTGGCCGACGGGGCCGGTGGCGGCCAGTACGGCCGCCGTGGCCTGGAACAGTTCAACGTGTTGGGCCACGGCCAGCACGCATGCTGCCGCGGTGGTGTTGGCGCCGTTGGGGTCGAGCATCACCGACACGCGGCAGGGGCCGAAGAAGGTGTTGCGAATGGCGGCCAGCACGGCCTCGGCGCGTGCGACATCCGAGCCACCCACGAAGATCGCCGTGCAGCGCAGATCATCGCCGCCGCGGGTAAAGATGGCGCCGTGCACCAGCGGCACCACATTTTCCGGCGTCACGCCGCAGTAGCGCAACAGGTGCTGCACGCCGGCATCCACGGCCACGACGCTGTCGAACAGGCTGGGGCGCTCATCCGTATCGAGCTGGACGAGGATGCGCGGCTTGGCCATGGCTGGCTAGAAGCCAAGGAAGGGGTGCTTGGCCTGGTCCTTGCCGGCAATCATCTCTGCCGCAGTCGGCTTGCCGGTCATGGCATTCTTGATGGCCAGCTTGGTAGCCTCGTAGTTGTACTGGTAGATCTTCTTGTTGTCCTGCGCGGCGGGGTGGATGAACACGCCGCAGACGATCACCAGATCCTCGGCCTGTCCCTGGGGGATCACGCCTTCGGCCACCGAATCCGCCACGGCCTTGGCCACGGCGGCTTGTGCCGGGCCGAACATCTGCGCCGCTTGCCCCATGCCCTTGATGGTCACCTTGGTGACGAGCACCGTGGCCGGCTTCACCGCCAGGTTGGGCGTGAGCACGGCCAGCAGGTTGGTGTGGCCCTGGCTCTGCCGTGCCAGGGCGTTGGCAAAGGCATGTCCTACCGGCCCATCCTTGCTGCCGATCAGCAGGTCGATATGGGCTACCTCGTTCCCTTCGCCTACGAGCGCTTCGCCAATGAACATCGACATGGGGTGTTGCTCCTTACCAAGCGTACCTGTAGATCCGGAGCCGCAACTTAGCACACGTTCGCACAATTGCAAGCGGCTGCCCGCAACTTCGGCCTCCGCACAGGCGGCAACGCCGCCATGCCGCTTGCAATCCTGCTTGAGTCGCGTATCCTGGCGGCTTCGTGACGCATGGCCGCCGTGGCTTGCGGCGGCGTGCGCGGCGTGGCCAACTCGAGTTCGCACCAGGAGGAAATGCCGTGTCGCCATCTCTTGTCATGCTGGTCAGTTTTGCCGTCACCACAGGGCAGGCCCTGCCCATCATCTGGCATGGCTCGGTGGCGCTGTACCCGATCGAGGCTCAGATCCTCCATCACACCAACCTCCAACGGCAGCGCCATGGTCTGCCGCCTTTGGAACTGGATGAGCGGCTGCTCAAGTCAGCCCGCTCCCACTGCCAGTGGATGTGCCGCCGCGACAGCCTGCAACACACCACAGCGCCCGTCGCCGAGAACATTGCCTGGGGGCAGTCCTCCGCCGCCGAAGTGGTGCGAGATTGGATGAACTCCGCCGGACATCGAGCCAATATCCTCAACCGCCTCCACCGCCGTATTGGCATCGCTGCCTATGCCATGCCGGGGGGGCGGATCTACTGGTGCCAGCAATTCAGCCGGTAAGACACCATGCCGCCAGGCCCGGGCGGCCCCAAGCCAGCACGTCCGGCGTCTTGCCGCTGCCAGCGGCCGTGTTGTGCCGCGCTTCGGCTTGCTGCGGCGGGCTAGGCCCGCCGCCTTGGACGCCGTAACCCGCTTGCACCATGCCCTGCCGAGCGTACTCTCGCGGCCATCTGGTCGCCCCGCGGCGCATGCCGCCACAACCCGCTTGCGCCCCGCAGCCCGAGGCGTGCTACACTTGCAAAGTAATCCTGGGCAGAGGATACCCTGGCAACCACGCACTCGAGTCAGAGGAGTCGGAATGCGCACAAGGGAGCGATCCGCGGCGGCGTTGCGTTGGGCAATGGTGTTGCTTTTGACGTCATGGGCAGCTCCGCCGCCCGCGGCGGCAGCCGAGCTGTATGTTGATAACGTGCGGGGCAACGATGCTCACTCCGGCCGCGACCCCGTGGCGGGAGATGGCCGCGGTCCGCTGCGGAGCATCTCTCGCGCATTAGCCATCGCCCGCCCTGGCGACCGCATCGTGCTGGCCCGCACCGAGCAGCCCTACCGAGAAGTGCTCAGCCTTTGCACCGGCAGGCATTGCGGCTCGGCCCTCGCCCCGTTTGAGATCGACGGCAGCGGGGCCATCCTGGACGGCACCGCACCTCTGGCACCAGGGCTGTGGGAACCCGTCGGCGGCCTGGTCTTCCGCTGCCGGCCTAAGCTGCTCAGCTGTCAGCGGCTGTTTCTGAACGGCCAGCCCGCTGAACATGCGTCCCAGGCACGGCCAGCTACGCTCGCGCCCCGGCAATGGACCAAAAGCGACCTCTGGTTCTACTTCTGTGTGGAGCCGGAAAAGCTGCCGCAAGACTACGCGCTATCGGTCTCTGCACAGCGAGTGGGCATCACCCTGTACCATGTGCACGACGTGATCATTCGAAACCTGGTTATCCAGGGCTTCCAGCTCGACGGCATCAATGCGCACGATTCGGCGCGGCGTATCGTGCTCGAGAACGTCGTGTGCCGCTGGAATGGCCGCAGTGGGCTGGCCGTGGGCGGCGCTTCGCTCGTCGAGGCTTCCGGCTGCACGTTCGAGCACAATGGCACGGCCCAGGTCCTCTCGCTGGGACTCTCCCACACGTACCTCGAACAATGCGGCCTCGCCTCCGCCACGGCACAGGCCATTGTGCGTACCAAGGGCCGCGTGTTTGTAGACGGACAAGAGTGGCAAGAATAGCGCACAGGCACGCTTGCCGTTGTTTCTCCCCCTGGCCGCTGGGACGGATATGCCCAGTCGTTTTCCGAGCACTATCTTGCGCGGGCATGGTTTGGCCGGCAGCGGGTTGCAGACCCTTCACGCGGGACGCATCAGCCGTTACAACGTGCTGCCATGCCGCCGCGTTTCACACCGGATCTTCCTGCTGCCCTCGGCTATCGCATGCCCGCAGAGTGGGAGCCGCACGAGGCCACATGGCTGAGTTGGCCCCATAACCGCGATACGTGGCCCGGCCGCTTCGAGCCGATCCCCGGCGTCTGGTTGCGGCTGGCCGCCACGCTGGCGGCGGGGGAGCACGTACACATCCTGTGTGGAGGGGCCGACGTGAGGGCCGAGGCGCAGGCCATGGTGGGCCAGCTTGCGAATGTGACGCTGCACGACATACCGACCAACGATGCCTGGGCGCGCGACCATGGGCCGATTTTTTTGACGGGCCGCAACCTACCGCCCGCACTGGTTCATTTCGGCTACAACGCCTGGGGAGGCAAGTATCCGCCCTATGAACTGGATGCCCAAGTGCCGCGCCGCGTGGCGGAGTTGCTGGGATGCCTTCGCTTCGAGGCGCCACTGATCCTCGAAGGGGGGGCCGTCGATGTGAACGGCTCCGGCAGCGTGATGGTTACGGAGCAATGCTTGCTCAACCCCAATCGCAACCCCGGCGTCACGCGCCAGCAGATGGAGCAAGTTCTGGCCGATTACCTAGCCGCGCCGCACGTGATCTGGCTGGGGCAGGGCATCGCCGGCGACGATACGGATGGCCACATCGATGAGCTGGCACGCTTTGTAGGGCCGCGGCGCGTGCTGGCCGCTGTGGAGCGGGATCCCCGTGATGAAAACCATGCGGCGCTGTCAGACAACCTGCGCCGCCTCAAGCTGGCGACGGACGAGCAAGGCCGGCCCCTGGAGGTGGCCGAGTTGCCCATGCCCAGGCCACTCTTCGTGGGCAGCCAGCGCGTGCCAGCCAGTTATGCCAACTTCTACATTGCTAATGGCATCGTGGTGGTCCCCCAGTACGACGATCCGGCCGATGCACAGGCATTAGCCATGTTGCAAGCGGCCTTCCCTGATCGGCGCGTGGTAGGGCAGCGGGCGACCGATCTGGTGTGGGGCCTGGGGGCGTTCCACTGCATCACGCAACAGCAGCCGCGAGTGGGCAACGGCTCATAGGGCCCCTGCCGTGCGGCGATGCCGCGCCAATGCGGTTGGCGAGCTTAACAGGAACGCAGCCTCCCCATGCCACGCGGGAATGCCAGGCCGCCGAGACGGTCGCCGACCTGTGTGGGAACGTAGGCGCGCCGACCCGAGGGGGGATCCCAGATCCCCAGAGCAGTGCCAGGGCAACGTGGCAGCTCCGTGCGAAACGGCGCTGCGAACACATGGCCATATGGCGGACGGCCACGCGCAGCTTCGCCCCCGGTCCGCCGCAAGCGGCACATCGCCCCTGGCACGCCGCTTACCGGTGCTCGCCAAAGGTGCGTCTTTGAAGCTCTGCGGCCTCAAGCGCGGCCAGGAGCCAGACAAACCGGCCACCGGTCCGTGGCCGTACGCGATTCCAGTGCTGTGGCGTGCCAGCCCGTGGGCTACCACCCGCCGCGGTAGTAGGGGCAGCAGCGGAAGGCGTATGGGGGCGGGGGACGGCGGTTGCGCAGCGGCACGCGGTAGGGCGTGGGGCACATCATGTAGGTATAGCCGGCAATGTAGGGAGTCTGCCAGTTGCTGCGCGCTAGTTCGCGCTCGTATGCGCTTGTGGGCTGTTGCGGCTGGCGTGCCGTGGCCAGAGGGCCGGCAAGTGCCACGATCAGACAGACCAGCAGGATGTGTCTCATGGGGGCCTCCTTGCGGCAGTTTCCAGAGGCGGGGTATGTGCAGTATCGGCGCTTCCGCCGCCCCAGACGCAGCTCGGCAGTGCACGCCCGCACAACCGGCTCTGTGGCCACCTGTGCCGCGGCCGCTCAAGTGGTTATGCTAGAAGACGTGCGGGTAGCCGGTGTTGCGCCGCCGCGGCCGACGCCTGCTGCCCGCCCCCCACGCTGCCGACGTTGCACCGAGCGATGCCTATGCGACACAGCCGGTACTACTTGCCTGGCCCGCCTGAGTTCGCATTCCGGCCGGTCCGGCTGGCCACGTGCGTTTTCTGCGCGGTCGGCTTGCTGATGATGTGGCGATGTTTTTCGGCCGCACAGGCACAAGAGGCCGCGGGCACATCGCCCGCCGCAGAGGCGATTCTGCCGGCCAAGGTCCACTACAACCGGCATATTCGGCCGATCCTCTCGAACAACTGCTTCAAGTGCCACGGGCCCGATGCGCAGCAACGGCAGAGCGGCCTGCGGCTGGACGAACGGGATGGGGCCACGGCACCCGCCAACTCGGGCCGCATGGCCATTGTTCCTGGCAAGCCAGAGCAGAGCGAACTGATACGGCGCATCATGGCGGCCGATCCGGCGGAACGTATGCCACCGCCAGAAACCGGCAAGACCCTCACCCAGCAAGAACAGCGGCTGCTCGCTGCGTGGATCGAACAGGGTGCCGAATACGAGCGCCACTGGTCGCTGATACCGCCGGTGCGCCCGGCCCTGCCCGAGGTTCGGTACGCTGAGTGGCCGCGCAACGGCATCGACCGCTTCATCCTGGCGCGGCTCGAGGCAGAGGGCCTTACGCCTTCGCCGGAGGCTGATCGCGTCACGCTCATCAGGCGTCTCTCGCTCGATCTGACCGGCCTGCCTCCCTCGCCCGAAGAGGTCGATGCCTTCGTCAGCGACCCCAGCCCCACTGCCTACGAGGGGCTGGTAGAGCGGCTGTTGGCCTCGCCCCACTTCGGCGAGCGGCTGGCCTTGGAGTGGCTCGATGCCGCCCGCTATGCCGACACGCATGGCTACCACATCGACAGCGGCCGCGACATGACCCGCTGGCGGCAGTGGGTGATCGACGCCTTCAACCACGACATGCCGTTCGATCAGTTCACCATCGAGCAGCTTGCGGGAGATCTGCTGCCCGAGGCGACGCTCGAGCAGCGTGTCGCCAGCGGCTTCCACCGCAATCACATGATCAACTTCGAGGGGGGGGCGATCCCGGAAGAGTACCACACCGCCTACGTGGTGGACCGCGTCAACACCACCAGCACCGTATGGCTGGGGCTGACGCTGAACTGCTGCCAGTGCCACGATCACAAGTACGACCCCTTTACCCAGCAGGACTTTTACCGGCTGTATGCGTTCTTCAACAACGTGCCCGAGCGGGGATTGGACGGCAACAAGGGCAATGCGGAGCCGGTGCTGAAGGTTGCCACGCCGCAACAGGAGGCGGAACTGGCCTCGCTGGCCTCGCAGATAGCCGAACTGGAACAGCGTTTCGCGGCGCCCGACGCACAGCTCGACGCCGCACAGGCTGCCTGGGAAGCCGCGCAGGCCGCCGCGGTGCCGGCCTGGCAGGCAGCCGCTCCGTCGTCGTTGCACTCCGCCGGCGGGGCGGAGCTGGTCGTGCAGCCGGACCATTCGATCCTGGCCTCCGGGGCCAACGCGGCTCAGGATGTGTATGTGTGTCGAGTGCCGGTGGAGCAAGCCGGCACCACGGCCTTCCGGCTGGAGGCACTGCCGCACGAGAGCCTGCCTGCCCAGGGGCCGGGACGGTCCAGCAACGGCAACGTGGTGCTGACCGGCATCACGGCGGCCCTGGCTGAGGCAGACGACGGCGAACGACCGTTGCAGATCAAGCGGGCCACGGCGGACTTCAGCCAGCAAGGCTTTCCCATCGAGGCGGCCCTGGATGCCGACTCGTCCAGCGGCTGGGCGCTGTATCCCGAGGTGGGAAAGGCGCATGCGGCGGTGTTCGAGCTTGCCGCTGCACTGGAGGCCGGGCAGGAACTGATCGTCACGCTGCGGTTCGAGTCTCCCTTTGCCCAGCACCAGCTCGGGCGGTTTCGCTTCTCCTTCACCACAGCGGCCGATCCCCACGCTACTGATGCGCTGCCGCCCGAGGTGCGTGCCGTGCTGTCTCTGCCGGCCTCCGAGCGCAGCGAGGAGCAGGTACGCCTGCTGCGCACCTATTATCGCCAGCACGTGGACGAAGCGGGGCGCGCCCTGGCAGCCCAACTGGAAGGCGTGCGTGGCCGCCGCGCCGAACTTGAGCAACAAATTCCCACCACCATGGTGATGGCAGAGATGCCCCAGCCGCGCCCGACGTTCTTGCTCATTCGCGGCCAGTACGACAAGCGGGGCGAACAGGTGTCTCCCGGCGTACCTGCGGCCTTGCCACCGCTGGCCGAGGGCCTGCCGCCCAACCGCCTGGGACTGGCACAATGGCTCGTCTCGCCGCAGCAACCGCTCACGGCGCGGGTCATCGTCAATCGCTACTGGCAGATGTTGTTTGGTACGGGGTTGGTGAAGACGTCGGAAGATTTCGGCGTGCAGGGGGAGTGGCCCAGCCACCCGGAGTTGCTGGACTGGCTGGCCGTCGAGTTCCGCGAGGGCTGCCCCTCCTCTCCCGAGTGTGCGGGGCCTGCCTGGAGCGTGAAGAGCCTGCTGCGGCTGTTGGTCACGTCTGCCACGTATCGGCAGGCTTCCGTGATGCGGCCGGAGTTGCAGGCCCGCGATCCTGAGAATCGCCTGCTGGCACGCATGCCCCGGCTGCGTCTGCCTGCCGAGTTGATCCGCGACCAGGCGCTGGCGGCGGCCGGCCTGCTGCAGCGCCCGATCGGCGGCCACAGCGTTTCTCCCTATCAACCCCCGGGGCTGTGGGAGGAACTGGCCTATCGTGAAGACGGTGCAAACTGGACTGCCCAGACCTATGTGCAGAGCCATGGTGCGGATCTCTATCGCCGTACCATGTACACGTTCTGGAAGCGCACCAGCCCCCCCCCGAGCCTGGCCACGTTTGATGCCCCCGACCGAGAAACGTGCACCGTGCGCCGCGCCCGTACGAACACGCCGCTACAGGCCCTGGTGCTGTTGAACGATCCCACCTATGTCGAGGCGGCACGCAAGCTGGCGGAGCGAGTGCTCCAGCAGGCCGAAGCGACGGCCGAAGCGCGTGCTGCCCTGGCCTTCAAACTGTGCACCGCACGCTGCCCCAAGCCGGCCGAACTCGAGATTCTGCTGGGCGTGTTGCGCGAGCAACAGCGGGCATACCACGAGCAGCCGCAGGCTGCCCTTGAGCTGCTCGCCGTGGGCGAGAGTTCCCGCGACGAGTCGCTCGACCCGGCCGAACTGGCGGCCTGGGCCGTGGTGTGCAGCACCATTCTAAACCTGGACGAGGTGATCACCCGGCCATGAGATGTGACATGTGCTGGAGTGCCTGCCGCTTGCTGAGCCGTTGGACTCCGTCTTGCCCGGCAAACCGCTGCGGCAGGCCGAGAGGCATTTGGACTTTTGCTGCGTGGATATGAGCCATGGATCCGCTGCAAGAACGTGCACTGCTGCTGACCCGCCGCCACTTTTTCGGCCGTGCCGCCGCCGGCATCGGTGTGGCCGCGCTCGCCACGCTGTTGCAGCGCGAGCAGCCGGCATGGGCAGCGACGGGCAGCAGCCAGGGGGGCGTCCCCGGCGTGCTCGAGGCGTTGCATCATGCGCCACTGGCCAGACGGGTGATCTACCTGTTCATGTCTGGCGGCCCCTCCCACATCGACCTGTTCGACTACAAGCCGAAGCTCCGCGAGTATCACGGCCAGGAGCTGCCGGCCAGCGTGCGGA
Organism: Pirellulales bacterium; assembly: GCA_023511675.1. Classification (GTDB taxonomy): domain Bacteria; phylum Planctomycetota; class Planctomycetia; order Pirellulales; family JAIMBC01; genus JAIMBC01. The sequence continues at coordinate 1,651 of JAIMBC010000212.1, read as the reverse complement.
TGGGCCAGCGCGTGACGGGCATGACGGCCGGCCAGAAGTCTTTCCCCTGCGTGGCGCCCATGTTCGAGTTTCGGCAGCACGGGCAGAGCGGAGCATGGATCAGCGAGCTGCTGCCGCACACGGCCTCGATTGCCGACGAGATTGCCATCGTCAAATCTCTGCACACGGAGGCCATCAACCACGACCCGGCGATCACCTACATCCAGACCGGTTCGCAACAGCCGGGCCGGCCCAGTTTGGGGGCCTGGTTGAGCTATGGCCTGGGCAGCGAGACCGACAGCCTGCCGGCGTTCGTGGTGATGATCTCGCAGGGCAGCGGCAACAAGACCGACCAGCCCATCTTCTCCCGCCTATGGGGCAGCGGCTTCTTGCCCAGCCAGCACCAGGGCGTGCGCTTCCGCACGGGGGACGATCCGGTGCTCTACGTCTCCAACCCGCCCGGCATCGACCGCACCACGCGACGCCGCATGCTGGATGGGCTCGAACGCCTCAATCACCTCGCCGCTCAGCAGGTCGGGGATCCCGAGATCCATACCCGCATCGCCCAGTACGAAATGGCCTACCGCATGCAGGCCTCGGTGCCCGAGCTGATCGATTTCTCCACGGAGCCCCAGCACGTGCTGGACATGTATGGCATCGTGGACCATCCCAGCGACGGCGGCTTTGCGCGCAACTGCCTGCTGGCACGCCGCATGGCGCAGCGCGGCGTGCGGTTCATTCAGCTCATGCACCGGGGCTGGGACCAGCATGGCAACTTGCCCACGCAGATTCGCGGGCAGTGCCGCGATGTCGACCGGCCCTGTGCTGCGCTGATCAAGGATCTCAAGGCCCACGGCATGCTGGAAGACACGCTGGTGCTGTGGGGCGGAGAGTTCGGCCGCACAGTGTACAGCCAGGGCGCTCTCACCGCGAACAACTACGGGAGGGACCACCATGGCCGCTGTTTCACCATGTGGATGTGCGGTGGCGGGATCAAGCCCGGCATCACCTATGGCGAAACCGACGACTACTGCTACAACATCGTGCGGGACGGCGTGCACATCCACGATTGGAATGCCACGGTGCTGCACTGCCTTGGCATCGACCACACGCGGCTGGTATTCCGCTTCCAGGGCCGGGACTACCGCCTGACCGACGTGCATGGAGAGGTGGTGCACGGCCTGCTGGCGTAGCCCCGCTGCCGCGGTCTTGCCCTGGCCTGCTCCCTGGCGAGCGGCCAACAGGACCGGCAGTCAGACGCCCCAGCGTGCCTTCGGTCTGATGTCTTGGCGCTGCCACCCCATGAGTGCACCTGCTTTGCTCCCTCCTCAATATTCTGCACAGCGCGGTGCTGATCTGGGGTGGGGAGATGGGGGGGCCGCCGGCGGATGAACGAGACGCTCCCCGAGCGCGAGGTCGTGCTCCTGGGCGTGGGCCACACGAATGCCTACGTGCTGAAGCAGTGGCGGATGGAGCCGCTGGCGGGCGCGCGGCTGACGTGCATCTCGGACTTTGCGCTGGCGACCTATTCGGGCATGCTGCCGGGCACACTGGCCGGGCTGTATCCTCCGGAGCGCATGCAGATCGACCTGGTGCGCGATGGGGCGGATCATGTCCCGCGCGACGGCGGAGCGGCTGGTCGCGGAGGGGTGGGCGGACTTGGTGGGGCTGT
>JAIMBC010000211.1 GCA_023511675.1 Pirellulales bacterium | reverse complement strand
AATTTTGCATACACCTATAACCAGAAAGAAGAACCTGAAACCCTTCCGCCTGCACAACAAAACCTGAAAGTACAACTCGACAAGAGCGGACGTGCCGGCAAAATCGTAACGCTGGTAACTGGTTTCGTTGGTACCACGGCCGACCTTGAAATGCTGGGTAAAACGCTGAAAAGTAAATGCGGAGTAGGAGGATCGGTAAAGGATGGTGAAATTATTATGCAAGGCGATCAGCGCGAAAAACTGGTTGTGAAAGTGGCTGCTGCCGCCATTGTCGCAGAACAGCATGCCGTGCTTATCGACCAGGTATTCGCGCAGCACAGCAATCTCGCTCTTGGAGAGAGAGATGCTCTGCTGCCCCGTCATGTAAACGAACGGCGGACTCTTGCCCAGCGGAAAGTTCGCTAGCTGCGCCACCGTGCGCGCCTCCGTCTGGTCATGCACCTTATGCCCCGTGCGAATGCCGTATTCGATGAGCATGTTCAGATCGGCACCCACGCCGAAGTCCTGGTCCCAGTCGCCTCCATCGTATTTGAGGCGAATGAAGCGCACCTTGCCGCGTTGGGTGCCGCCTGAAAATCCCGCCTCGCTACCCGCCCCGTATCCCACGGCGTACTGGTGTGCTGTCTGCTCCACAAGCTGCAGCTTGACCTCGTCGATCGGCGGCGGATTGAAAATGATGGAACTGAAGCGGTTGATCACGTATTTTTTGCGAATCACCTTCTGCACCTTGACGGTTTGCGCGATCACCGTCTGCTTGCCGCCGCCGGCGGGCATCTCGTATAGCTCCCGGCAGCCTTGCAGCCGCCCTAGCAGCGCGACCAGCAACGTAAAGGCCAGAGCGTAGAGGGCCAGGGCCGTGATCGACTGGTTCAGGCGGCGTGCGCGACGGCCATAGTACCAGGCAGCGAGATCCAGCGGGTTCCAGACCCGCTCCGGCACGTCCGTCACACCGCCGAGGTACTCGTTGCGTGCGGCGAGGTCGGGATGGCGGGCCAGCCGCCGCTGGTGGTAGTGCCGGCTGGCAAGCTCCAGTCCCCACACCACCCAGGCCAGGCCGATGAGGAACAAGCCGGCCAGTCCCCAGTTGGCCAGAACGGCGCGGAGGCCATCCAGCCCTGCCTCGTGGGCCGCAAATACCAGGAGCTGCCACAAGGGGAGATAGGCCGCCGTCTGCACCGCACGCCGCCGCCTGGGCTCATGCCCGCGGCAGCTCCAAAGGCACGCCCCAGCCACTGCGGCGCCCTGCAAGAACGCAGCCCACAGCACCCCGTGGTACAGCCAGGGGGCAAAGCTCTCAAGCTGGGGCACAAACCGCCAGAGGCACACCCCCGCCAGCCAGATGGCACAGGCGGCAAGCGTGACCAGTTGCCGGCGGCTAAATGACAGAGGTCCGACGGACATCTCTTCAGATCAAAAAAATGCGCTTGAGCGACGATGCGATTGAGAGGCGGAGAGGGCGCCACCCACGAACAACCCAGCGCGGCAAGAGGCGAGGCCACACGGCGCTTACGGCCAGCTCGCATGCCCGATCTCGCAGCACGCGCCGTCGTACCCCCGTGGCCGACACATGCTGCAAGCCAGCCTCCTTTCTCTGGCCGCGAATCACTTCAGGTCGTCCAACAGGTCGTCATTCGCTTCCTCCAGCGGATTGACATCTGGGTCCACAGGCTCGGAATCAATGTTCAGTTTGTCGAGGATGGCCTCGCTGCCTGGAGGAGGCGGCTGGCCTGCGGCATCGAGAACCTCGCCCGCTGCCCCCGTGGCGCTGCTCGCCGCCGCTCCCGCCGGGCCGCTGCCAGCCTGCGTGCTGCCACCATCGCCCGCTCCACGCTGCCCCCCCCCATCGCTGGACGATGCACCGCCAGGCGGCACGGCAGACGAGCGGTCCTTCGCAGCATCAGCCGCCGCCGAACTGCCCGCGCGCCAAAACGCACGGCCCCAGGCATAGGGCAGCACCGTGAACACGGCAACCAGCACCACGCAGCCGGCAGCGGCCATGCACGTGGCGCGCACCAACCCGCTGCTGGCTACCAGCCCCAGCACTTCTTGCGGGCTCTTGCCCCGGAACTGCTGGAGAAACTCCCGCAGCTCGTCGCCGCTGGCCACCACATCTGCACCCAGGCGGCGCAGCTTGCGGCCCATGGGGGCCGGTTCCGAATTGCCCGCAGTGCGCATCATGGTTTTCGCTCCTCCTGGAGGATGTGTACGAGTTCGCCGCCAGCCTGGCTGACGGCCTCGATGATGGGTTCAAACCTCTGTGCTGTGGTCTCGCGGTGGATCTTCAGCATCACGGTCCGGTCGCCCGGCGCCGCGTCTCCCAAAAGCTGGCTGACTCGCGACGCCAGATCGGCGATGCCCGTCTCTTGTCCATTCAAGTACAAACGGTTGTTCACGTCTACCACGATCGTAGCCCGCGCGTAACGCGCCGGGTCCACACGCGGCGTGGTGGCCGGCTGCCATTTGAGATGGCTGTCATCCTGTGCCCGCGCCAGAATCACGAAAAAAATCAGCAGGTTGAAGGCAATGTCTCCCATGGCCACCACCGGCACCTCGACACGGAACGTCTTGCGCGCGATCTTCATGGCGACGCCACCGTCCGCTCTTCTTCCAGTTGCAGGGTGATGGTACCCCCAGCGGCCTCGATGCGGCCCGTGACCTCGATCCACTGGGCGTAACTGGTGTCCTTGCTGCTCTTGACCACGACCACCTTGTCTTCGGGCCGCGGTTTCGCTGCCAGAAGCTGCGCCAGCCGGGCCTGAAACGGCTCGAGATTGCGGTACGGCCGACCGTCGATCGCCGCGGTGGTGCGTGTCACATAGACCTCGATGTTCTGGCTCTGCTGGCTGGGCTGCTGCTTCGGCTCGCTGGCCGGTATGTTCTGCCGGCGGCCGCTGTCTGGCTGCGTCGAGGCGCATACCAGGAAGAAGACCAGCAGGTTGAAGGCGATATCGCCGGTCGCAGCGGCGGGCGGCTCGATCAGTAAGTTGGTTCTGCGGGCAAGACGCATGAGGCAACAGGAAGGGGGAATACACGCTGGCTGCCATGCCCGGCAGCAGGGACGCCGAGAACACGCAGCACGCCGGGGACAAGCAGTTCACCAGAAACGGCAGGCACGGCGGCGGCCGTGGCGGCCGAGGCCGCCATCACGCGCAGGTCAGTCGGTAGCGTTAGGACATAGTTGCGCATCAGCTCACGGCCTCGGCAGATGGTTGGGAGCTGGCCGTGCCGCTGGCAGGAACTGTGGCCGGCTGGTTGTCGGCAACGCTCGCGCCATGGCTGCCAAGGGCCATTTGCAGCGTCACAGCCTCGATCAGCTCGGCAGCCGTCTCCTCGACCGACAACACAAAGCGATTGATCACACTGGTAAAGTAGTTGTAGGCCGTGAACGCCGGAATGCCTACCATCAGCCCCAGCACGGTGGTGAGTAGCGCTACCTGAATACCCGAGGCAGCGGCCTCGACAATGTTCGTTTGTCCCATGCGGGCCACAATGTCTCGGAAGGCAATCACCATCCCCTGCACGGTGCCCAGGAAACCCAGCATGGGCGCCACGCTGGAGACAGTGGCCAGGATGGGCAGGTGCCGTTCCAGCGCCGCGACGATGTGCACGCCGTAGTCGTCCATGGCCTTGACCACCTGTTCCTCGATCTTGCCGGGATCGTAGTTCAGCCGCCGCAAGAGCAAGAACTTCCGCAGGCCAGTGGAGAGGATGGCGGGAACAGGGCCTTGCTGCCCATCGCACAGCGCCAGGGCCTCTTCGACCCGGTCCTGCTGCAACAGGTCAAGCACCTGGCGGCGGAGCGCGGCGGTGTCCGTACCGAGCATCTTCAGGCTGCGGAAGCGCTCGATGATCACGCCCGCGGCGAGAATCCCAGCGGCCAGAATGATCCACATGAACAAGCCGCCTTCGATCAGATAGCCCAGGGCGCCGCTATGCAGCAGTTCCTGGTACCAGGGAGCAGCGGCAGCGGAGGCGTCGGCGGCCTGGGCGGCCAGATCGCCGGCGCGGGCAGCAAGATCGCCGGTTTGGGCGGCGGCATTGGCTGCGGCGTTGGAGGCTTCAGCCGCGTTGGGTACGGCCTGAGCGAACAGGTACAGCATCGGCAAACCTTGGAAGCGAGGGGCTAGGAGTGGCTGGACGGCCGGCAGGAGCGGGCATGAGGTGCTTCGGGCAGAAGGTGCGCAGGGGGTGGAGGGCGGTACGGACATGGATACGAGGCGCCGCGCATCGGTCTCGGCTGCCATGGCGCGGCGAGGACGTTTCACTTCACTGTTGTTTTTCCAGTTCTTCTTCGACGGCGTTGGCTTCGGATTCGAAGAGTGCGAGCATGGAAGGCAAGGCGAGGCGTCCGCGGGCGTATTTGGCCGCGTCGCTGGAGGGGAAATCCCACTGGCAGCGGTTGTAGCGGCGGAAGGCATCGCGGTTGTTGCCGGCCAGGCGATAGCTCTCGCCGGCCCAGAAGAGTGCATCGGCACACAGGGCGTCGTCGGGGAACTCCTTGGCAAACTTGTCGAAGGCCGCCGCTGCCCGGGCGAATTCCTTGCCCTTGTAATAACACTGGCCGACGCGGAAGGCCATCTTGGGTGCCCACTGGTGTCCCGAGAATTTCTCCAAGAAGCGTTCACCGACCTGGGCGGCCACTTCGTAGTTCTCATCCTTGTAGAACCGATCGCTGATGCGTACCATCACGTGAGCCACCAGGGGACTGTTGGGATAGGTGGCCGCCAGGGTGACGTACGCCTCGAGTGCGGCGGCAAAGTCTCCCGCTTCTTCGTGACACTGGGCGAGTTTGTACTGGGCGTCGGCCGCCAGGGAATGATCCGGGAACTGCTGCACGATCAGCCGGTAGCTGGCAATCGCTTCATCCCACTGTCCCAATTCCTGGGCGAACTGGCCCAGCAGATAGGCGACACGCGGGGTATAGCGGGGGTTGGGGTAGTCTTCCATCAGCTCGCGGAGCACGCGGCGGCCGGCCTCCAGATCGGTCCGCTGTTCCTCGCCCCGGCCCAGTTTCTTGTGGCTCTTGAACAACTCGAAGTAGCTCTCCGCGATGTGGAACTGCGTCTCCACCGCCAGGTTCTCATCGGCAAAGGCCTTGCTGAAGGCGGCCAGCAGACCATCCGTGCCGACCACGACGGGCACCGTGACCGACACCTCGGCACGGCCCGACTCGGTATCCGCCGCCGGGTCGGCATAGCGCAGCTCCAGCGCATCTCCAAACCAGGTCTGCACGCCGGGGCTGCTGGGGTCGAGATTGCCGGGCTGGGGCGTCTCCGCCGCCAGCAGGGCCACCGAGCCGGCGAACACGCCGCTATGCGCCAGCGTCTCCTCCAGCTCTACCGTTTCTTGCTCGCCGCGTGCGCTGGAGATCTGCACACGGCAGCGATCCCGCTGGTCCGACTGGTCCCGATCGGGGTCATGGACCAGAAGATACAGCCGTTCGCCCACATGCGAGGCCTCGATCGGCTGGCGGTACTCACGATCGGTGCTCGCCAGCGTGCCGGTGGTGATCAACCGGCCGCGGGCGCGCAGGTCTTGCGGTTTGCCGGTGGGGCGCGAGGCATCTCGATAGACGGCGGCGATGATGTCCTTGCCGGTGACATTCAGCACGCGGGTAACGACCGCTTCGCCCCCGCTGGCCAGGTCGGCTTCGCTCAGTTTCGGCCCGCCTACCAGCCCCACGGGCATGGCCGCCGTGCGGGGCACCAGGGAAGGGCTCTGCTTGCCGCCGAGCTGCATGATCACCTGGCCCAAAAAGCGGCCCTCTTCCAGCGGATCCGCCGCCTCTCCCAGCAGGCTGGCGTCCAGGTACGCGTCGGAGATCACGCACTCGACCTCCACCTCGGCGCCGTCGGTGGTGGTCAGCAGCACGGTGACCTTGCTGCGGCTGTCTCGCGCGGCATCGCGATCGATGACCTCGACGGTCAAGGGCGCGGCATAGGCCACTCCCACGGCGCGGCGGGCTTCGTCGGGGCTGGGGGGAAGGTAGAGCCACTCCGCGGGCGCTTCCGGCTGATCGGTGCGGCGCACCGTGCGCGAGGGCACAATCCGCACGCGGCCTTCGCTGGGTTCGGCGACGTAGACCACGGCCTCGCGCGGCACCGCATGACCGGGGAAGGTGTTCTGGCTGTCCACATACGTGCAGTAGATCCGATCGCCGCGCTTGACCGCGAGCTTTTCAGGCTCTAGGGTGCTGCTGGTATCGACCTCCTTGGTGAAGATGCCCGAGTAAGGCTCGGTCTCCTGAGCCACCAGCTCGAGCGGCGGGCCGTCGTTGACCGAGACCTGCACGCGGATGGAGTCCGGCTGGTCGGTGGTGTCCATGTCGTAATCCACCACCTCGATGATGACGCGTTCGCCCGGGTCGATGCGTTTGAGTTCCTTGCGGAGGTTGATCACCTCGCCGCTTTCCAGGCGGACGAAGTCGTAGGCGATGGCCTCGACACGCGCATCGAAGTAGGTGGCCTGGAGCTGCGCGGTGAGGAGCTGGCTGCGTCCTCCAGCCGCCAGGCTGAACTCATCGGTATAGGCGGCGGTAATCACGTCGCCGGCGGCAATTTCCAGCACATCGTTGGCAGCCAGGGAGAGCACATCTGCCTCCGTGGGGATGTACTGCTCGGCTCCAGACTCGCCGCTGATCTCGAACTGGCTGACGGCCACGGCCTCGCCCACGTATTCGTCGATCCACAACCGTACGTGGCGCAGCTCGATCGGCTCGAAGCGGAAGTCCCACACGCCTTCTGCCATGGTCAGCGTCGCGGGTTCGCGCGCCAGTGCCGGCCGGGCCACGGGGTCAGACAGATCGAAATCCGCAGGGCGGAAAGGCACCAGTTCCACCTGGCTGTTGTCAAAGTCTGCACGCGCCAGCCGGCACGAGGCGCCCTGCGAGGCGGCCTGCATGGCGGAGAACACCGCCAGATCGTGGGTGCCCGCCGCCAGCCACAGATCCACGTGGCGGCCGCCGGGGCCGGGCGCCAGCTCCACCCGTCCATCCAGGGCCAGGGCCGTGGTGGCGCCCTGGACGTAAAACCGCACCACCCCATCTCGCTGCTGCAAGAACTTGCCGTGCCACACCACGCTGTGGGGCTGGGCACTGCGCTCTTGATCCGTCGAGGGAGAGAGGCTCCAGGCCAGCGTGGATACCGCTTCCTCAGCGAGCGGCTGATTGTTTCGCGCCAGCTCGGCTACCTGGTTCCAGTCCGTGAAGTGTACGTGGCTGCCTGCGTAGATCCGCTGGGTCATCGGCCCGTAGCTATCGGCCACAGGCGCTGCGGGGGGGGCAGCGGGATTGCGGCCCAGCGGGAACCAGAAGCGGCCGTCCTGGCTCCCTTCGAGCACGCCGCGTACCGGCACCTGGCGTCCAGGATCGGGGGAGCGGATCGTCACGCGCTCGACCAGCTTCATGTCTTTCATGTCGACCGAGATCCACTTGGGCGTGGCACCATCCGGCTGGCTGACCCAGTACGTTTGGGGATCGCGGTCGATCGCCAGCAATGGGCTGTGGTCGATGGCCGTATCGCTGGCCAGCGCGCCGGCGGGCAGTTCCGCCGTGGGGGCCGTCCCCTGGAACACCCCCGAATGCGGCTCCGTCTCTTGCAGACGCACTTGCACCTGATCTCCGCTGGTGGCCGTCAGTTTGACGAGAATCTGGTCAGCCGAGTCAGTCAGGTCGCGGTCGGGATCCTTGACCCGCAGATAGATCAGATTGCCAGGCTTGACCTGCTGGGCAGGACGTCCCTGAGAGCGGCGCCGGTCTTGCTGGGCACGCTCTTGCTCTTCGCGCTGCAACCGCTGTGTAAAGGTCTCTTCCTGCCGGTCGATGATCCGGGCGCTGGCGGCCTCCAGCAATCCGTCCGAGGCCACGCGAATTTCCGAATCCGGCTGCGACACGCTATGGAACTCCGCCTTGAACTCCGCCGGGTAGTCGCAGCGGATCACGTCGTTTCCCGTGAGCTGCAATACCTTGTCTCCCGGGGCAGCGGCGCCCAGGCGGGTTTCCACGTCCGCACGGAACAGCCCCTTGCCCGCGCCCCCGCTGGTCAGATACACCAGCTCCCGATCGCCGCCGGGTTCGGTCGTCACCAGTACGGGAATACGGCTGTGCCCGCGACTGATGCCCAGGTCGCTATCTTGCACCACGATCGACAGAGGCGCCCCTGGAGCATGCCACCGCTGGCTGGTGCGGCCCAGCCGCCCCACCGTGCGCAACAGCTCAAGCTGCTCCAGGTAGCGCTGTTCGGCCCCATACACCTCGGCCAGATTGAACAGGGCCTGATTGGCCAGTTCCACACTGGGCACGCGTTCCAGAACCGTACGGAAAATCCGCCGGGCCTCGTCCAGCTCGCCGCGGCGGCTGGCCAGCACCCCGCGCAGGAACTCCGCCCGCACCGCGGTGTCTCGGTCCTGACTCTCCGCCAGCCGCTCAAACGTCAGCTCCGCCTGGTCATACACCTTCTGGGCCATGAAAGACTCGCCGATGCCGAATTCGGCTTCCAGGGCCTCGGGCGTACCGGGAAAGCGGTTGATGACCGTGGTGTATTCGCTGCGCGCCACGTCATACCGCTGGGCGCGGAAGTAATTCTTGGCCAGCAGGAGCTGCACGCGGGCCTTATCGCGGGCATCGACCTCAGGCCGCTCGCCCATGGCGACGAGCCAGCCGCGCAGGATCTCTTCCACGCGGTCGAAGTTGGCGTCGCCGCCCGCGGCCAGATGGGTCTCGCAAACGAAAAGAATCAGATCGACGGGCAGTTCCAGGCGATGCTGGTCGAAGAGCGCCTGATGGGCCAGGTACGTTTCCAGCGCCAGGCGCTGGTCTCCCAGCCGCAGGTAGAGAGCCGCCTGCATCAGGGGGGCGATGGGGCTCGATTCGTCGATGGCCAGGCCCACGCTGCCCAGGCGGCTGTAACACAGGGCCAGCAGGTCGCGGCCCGCCTGCTGGCGTCCGGCATCAATGTTGGGGATGTTCGCCAGCATGCCGCCCAGCAGGGCTGCGGCGGCGACGTAGTCCTGCCGCGAGACCAGCGCTTGGGCATAAGGGAACAGTCGGTCCCAGTCCAGGTAGTTATCTTCGAAGAGCTGCGTGGCACGTTGATACGCCAGCAGCCGCGGCAGAGGAGCCAGCGGCTCGGCCGCCGGCAGCTCCAACAGGGCAAGCTGGGCCGCGGCCGAGACGCGGCCCAGCCGCAGGTCGCGGATCACGGTATACACGCGCCGCCGGTCCGCCTCGCTGGCCTGGGCCTGCCCGCGGTAGTAGTCCAGCCAGCTTTGCACGGGATACTCTTCCATCCCCCACGAGCGGAACGGACGCTCGTCTTGCCGCTGGCGGCTGCTGCGCAGGATCCGCTCCCAGCGATCAAGGTCCGGCGTGTGGCCTTCAGCCCAAGAGATGGCATCCCCGGCCAGCCACATGGCATACGTGCCGTGGAAGTCGGAATCCGCCGCGAGCAGCTCCTGAAGGTATGCTGTACGTTCCGGCTCTGCCAGCCGTCGCAGCACGCGTTCGGCGCAGCTCCGCGAGTAATAGCTATTGCGCTGGCTGCGCACCGCCCTGCGCCAGTACTCTATCGCCTCGGCGGCCATCCCGTACTTGTCGAGCACATCGCCGATGGTATCGGCATAGGAGTTGTCCTCCCCGAATTGCTGCTGGCACCGCTGGATCCATTCGTACGCCTGGCGCACCAGCGACACATCCTGTACACGATCGGCAGCCACCATCAGACGGTACCAGACCGACGGATTGTTGGCCGTGGGCGCAAGGCTGAGCACGTGCCGTGCTGCCGCCTGCGACTGCTCCGGCGTGCCGTAATCCACCGCTGTTTCCAGCCAGTTCACCGCGGGCGGCCACTCCTGCGGAAACCGCTGCACAATCTGGCTGTACAAGGCCACACTCTGCGCACGCTGCTCGGGCGTGCCGTAATACCTGAAGGCATAGGCCTGCGCGCCCGCGGCCAGCCTGAACTGCTCATCGTTGAGGCTGCCAGCCAGCAGGCGCGTGCGGGCGGCGATGGCCGTGCCCAAGTCCTGACTCTCGGCGGCCTGCCAGGCGGCGTATGCCTCTTTCTGGGGATCGTTGGCCAGCGCGGCCTGTACCGCGGCGGCCCGGGCCTGGAACATGGGATTGCCCGCCGCTTCCTTGGCCCAGTTGGGCAGGATATTGCGATGGTACGCCCAGTGCGGCCGCTCACCCCTGGCCTGAATGGCTCGCGCCAGCTCAGCCTGAAACTCGCCATCGTCCGTCGCGTTGTACAACAGCCAGCTTGTGGCCTCGTACGTAAGGCCATCGTTGGTCGGCGAGCGCGAGATCAGCTCCCGCAACATCTGCCGCGAGCGCGCCGGATCCCTCAACCGATCACGATACAGGGAGAACGCCAACACATAACGGAGGTAGGCGGCATGCCGCGGATTGCGTTCCAGCGCGGCCAGCAGCACCTGCTC
>JAIMBC010000210.1 GCA_023511675.1 Pirellulales bacterium | reverse complement strand
GGGCCCCGCTGGAGGGACGCGCTCCGTCGCGTCCGGGCCAGCGCAAACGGCAGGCGGCGATCACGGCCACGACGGAGCGTGGCCCTCCATCCCCCCTGGAGGGACGCGCTCCGTCGCGTCGGGACTATCGAGCTGCTCAAGCTGGCTCGAGGTTGCAGACGAGAGGTGCTCGCGGCACGACGGCCTGGCCCGGCATCGGCAACGCTGCCCGGTGCAGGAGATGGAACAGCAAGGCGTCAGCCAGCAGCGCAGGGCTGTTCAACTGCGATCGACCTCGCAGCCGCAGGCGGGACATGTTTGCCGGCGTTGACGGGGCCCCCACAGCGGCAGCACGGCATTGCACCGCGGGCAAAATACCGGCGGAGTAACGGGCGGCTCTCCGCGGCGTTTGCGGCCGCGCCGTGCAGGGCGGCGCCGCTTCTCAGCGGGAGGCTGCCAGGGTCGCGGCACAGGCGGCGCCAAGCCCGGGGCACCTGCCAATCTCCGCACATGGATGCGGCGCACCCTGGGATCGTGCCAGAGTTCACAGGGTAAGCCGTGGGGATCGACAAACGCGACGGTTTGGGCCGTATTCAGCCGCATGATCACCTCGGGCACCTCTGCGGCGGCCACGCCAAGCTGCTGCAAGAGCGCCTCGAGCGTCGTCGGCTCCCGCCGCGCCGAGACCGTGCAACCGCCCTCTTCGTTTTTCTTGAGCGACAAGATCAGTTCCTGTCCTGGCAGGAAGATGCCCGCCGCTCCATCATAGGTCTCCCACTGGCGCGCGACCGAGGCGGCAAACTTCGCCAGCATCTCGGCTGGGTACTGTCCCGCAAGCTGCTCCGCCAGGATGTCGCTCGCGATTTTCCGGTAAGGGATCTTCTTCTTCCGGCCCCTGCGCCGCGGCTCGGCAGCGCGAGGTTCGATCGAGATGGTCCGCCGTTGCGGATCGACCCGGATGCCGATGGGCACGCCCTCTCGGTTGCGCACCTCTGCGTTCTGCGCCAGATTGAGCTGCTCCAGGATGTTGGTCTTGTGCGCCGGATCGATCTTCCAGTCCTCGAAGGCAACGTCCAGCCACCTCAGCGGCTTGCTGCTCTGGTGCACCTGCAACCTGCCCTCTGGACGCCAGCTCGCCTTGCAGTGCACCTGGCAATGCGCAAAGAAGATGGTCGCGTTGCCCTCGTAAGTCACCCACTGCCGCACCAGCGACGTGATGAGGTCGGACTGCTGGCCTGCAAGCATCTGGCCCGCCTTGGCCCAGGCTGCGACCAGGTCGGCAGCCGCCTTGCGTAACCACCGAGACCGGTTCTGCATCTGGCCCATGGAACGTCTCGCGGCTAGCAGCGTCTCGGCCGACCTCCCGCTGGCAAGGCCGCCCTCTGGCTCCCAGGGCTTCTCTGCGACACCACCGGCTGCGGCAGGGGGGGGCAGGGCGCATCCATGGCTTAGCCAACCAGCTCGTGCAACACACGCCCGCCTGTGCCGGTGAGGCGCTCGTCGAGACCATGGTGCGGCCAGACCAGCCGCTTGTGATCCAGACCGAGCAAATGCAGAATGGTAGCATGCAGGTCGCGGACGTGGACGCGCGGTTCCAGCGCGTACAGGCCCAGCTCATCCGTCGCGCCGTAGGTGCCGGGCCGCACGTGCGCGCCCGCCAGCCAGACGGTAAAGCCCCAGGGGTTGTGATCTCTGCCGTCTCCGCTCTCGCTCATCGGCGTGCGGCCGAACTCCCCCCCCCAGACCACCAGCGTGCTCTCCAGCAGTCCGCGGCTCTTGAGATCGGCCAGCAGGCCGGCAAACGGCCGATCGCTCTCCAAGCAGCGGCGGGCATGGTTGCCCTCCACATCGCGGTGTGCATCCCACTTGCTCCCCGAGCCGCAATAGATCTGCACGAAGCGCACGCCGCGTTCCACCAGCCGCCGGGCCAGCAGGCAGCACTGGCCGAGGCGGCGGGTTTCTTCCCGATCCAGGCCGTAGAGTTGGCGGGTGGCGGCGGTCTCGCTGGCCAGGTCGATGGCCTCTGGGGCGTCTCGCTGCATGCGCCAGGCCAGTTCGTAGGCAGCCATGCGGGCGGCAAGCTGGTCTTCTTCGGGCCGCAACGCCTGGTGCCGCGCGTTGAGGGCTTGCAGCAGGTCGAGCTTGTGCCGCAGGTTGGCAGCGGTTTGCCCTGCTGGCGGCGTGAGGTGCAAGATGGGCTGCGGCCCTTCGCGCAATCTCGTTCCTTGATACTGGGCGGGCATGAAGCCGGTCCCCCAGTTGCGTCCACCGCCGGGCGGATCTTCAGGATAGTCTGCCAGCACGACAAAGGCGGGCAGGTTGTCGGCCTCAGACCCCAGGCCGTACACGCACCAGGCTCCCAGCGAGGGCTTGCCGCCCAGGATGCTGCCGGTGTTCATCTGGCAGACGCTGCCCACGTGGTTCAGCCCGTCCGCATGGCAGCTACGGATCACGGCCAATTCGTCGGCATGGCGTGCCAGCAACGGATACCAGTCGCTTACCCACAGACCAGATTGGCCGTGCTGGCTGAACTGTCGCTTGGAGGCCAACAGTGGAGTGTGTGCCGTGCGGCCCATGGCGGTGACGGGGCGCGGCACGCTGGGGGGCAGCGGCTGGCCGTCGAGCTTGGTGAGCGCCGGTTTGGGGTCGAACAGGTCGATATGGCTGGGGCCGCCGTCGAGGAACAGCCAGATGACGCTACGTGCACGCGCGGCAAAATGGGGCGGGCGAGGCGCAAGCGGATTGACGTGTCCATCGGGCGGTGTGCGGTGTTGCGGCACATCGGCCGCAGGGCCGGGTGCCAGGCCCGGCTTTCCGGTGGCGGATGGGCCGGGCATTGCCCAACCATCGTGCGCGCCCAGCCAAGCGAGTGCCACCGCACCGAACCCGCTGCCGGCGCGCAAGAGCAGCTCACGGCGGCTTAGGGCACAGGGCAGGCTGGGAGGGGGGCGGAACATCAATCGACGTACATGAACTCGTTGGTATTCAGCAGCACGTGGCAAAAATCGGCCACCGCCGCGCGGAGGGCCGCCTCGGGAGTGGGACCTGGCTGGGGCGTGCCGCCAGGATCGGGCGTGCCGCCAGGATCGGGCGTGCCGCCAGGATCGGGCGAATCACGCCCTGCAGTGGTGTCTCGCTCGCCGGATGCTTGCGATGGTTCGCGCGCGCGGGCCGCCTCCGCTGGCTGGACCGGTTCCGCTGGCGGGACAGCCGCCGCTGGCTGGTTGCCGGGGAGGGACGGCGGTGCGGCTGCCGTTGCTCCTTGCGTGCCATGTGGCGGCCCGGCGCTGCCGGCGGGTGAGGATGCGGGGGTGCCTGGCTCGCCTTGCCCCGGCGCATTGCGTGCCGCTGCCAGCCGGTAGTCGCTGGTCCGTGCGGCCATGAAGGCCGCCACCTGGCTTAGCTCGTCCTGTTGGGGCGCGCGGCAGAACGCCTGCCTGAAGGCTGCCTCGATGATGGCGTGGACATCCGCGCCATGTGCCGCCAGCAGGCGGTCTGCCCAGGCGGCGGCCTGCTGGCGCACCAGTTCGCTGTGCAGCAGGTACAGGGCCTGGGGAGCGGTGGTGGTCACGGGACGGCGGGGGCAGCTATGGTGCAGATCGGGCTGGTCGAACACCTCGAAGAGGGGGTAGCGCAAGTTGCGTTTGGCCAGCACGTAGATGCTGCGGCGGTTGCGGCTGGCGGGGTCGGTATCGGGTTGCCAGGCATAGTTGGGGCTCACGTTGTCGGGCAGTTCGGGGCGGGCGCTGGGTCCGTTCATGCGGCGTTCGAGCGTGCCTGCGCATTGGAGCATGCAGTCGCGCGCCGCTTCGCCTTCCAGGCGGCGGCGGCGTGCACGCCACAGCAGGCGGTTGGACGGATCGCGCGCCAGCGCCAGGGCGGCGTCGGGATGAGTGCCCACGGAGGAGGACTGCCGGTACGTGGCACTGGTCACAATCAAACGATGGATGTGCTTCAGGCTCCAGCCGCTTTCGACCAGCTCTGCCGCCAGCCAGTCGAGCAACTGGGGATGTGTGGCAGGCTCTCCCTGCGCGCCGAAGTCGTTGGCCGTGGGGATCAGTCCCACGCCCAGGTGCTGCTGCCAGATGCGGTTCACGGCCACACGTGCGGTGAGCGGATGATCGGCCCGGACCAGCCAGCGGGCCAGGGCGGCGCGCCGTCCCGTGGTTTGTCCCGACAAGGGCCTCACCTGCGGGGTGCCGCCACCGATCAATGCCGGGAAGCCCGGATCCACCGCTTGCAGCGGTTGCTGCCAGTTGCCTCCTGCCAGCACACAGGTGGGAGGGGCCTCCGGTCCCACGTCGCTGACGGCCATGAACGTCTCGGGCGGCGCAGGCCGCAGGGCATCGAATGCGGCCAGCTCCTTGCACAACTGCTCGAAGCGTGCCCTGGCCTGCTCGGATAGCCGCGCCGCGGCCTCGCCATCGCGTGCGGTGACCTGCTTCATGGCCAGCGCGGCGATCTGTTTCTGATAGGGCGTGCGCTCGGCGTCGCCCGCCAGCACCGCGGCCTGAATCTCCGCGCGGAACTTGCCCAGCGCATCGCTACGCAACGCCTCGCGCGCCGGGCCGATCAAGGCCTCGATCTCCCCGCGCAGCCCGGCCGTGGCCTGTTCCCACGCAGCAAGCTGCGTTGCGTATTGCTGATGCGCTTCCACCGTGCCTGCCCACAGATCGTCTCGCTCGACCAGCGCTGCGAAAAAGGCCTGAAAGCGGTAGTACTCCTCCTGAGACAGCTCGTCGAACTTATGATCGTGGCAGCGGGCACAACCCACGGTCAGGCCCAGCAGGGCCAGCCCCACGGTCTCCGTCAGATCGTCCAGGATCTCCTGGCGGCGCTGCTCGAGGTTGGCGGCGTTGTACTCGTCTGGATAAAGCCGAAGGAAGCCCGTGGCAGCCAGGGCCTGGGGATTGGCCGGTTCGAGTTCGTCCCCGGCAAGTTGCTGCAACAGGAAGCGATCGTACGGCAGATCGGCATTGAACGCCGCAATCACGTAGTCGCGGTATTTATAAGCCAGCGGGCGATGGCCGTCGGCCTTGAAGCCGTCCGTTTCGGCATAACGTACCAGGTCCAGCCAGAACTGGGCCTGGCGCTCGCCATAGAGGGGAGAGGCCAGCAGCCGATCCACCAGCCGCTCGTAGGCATCGGGCGCAGGATCGGCCAGGAATTCCGCCTGCTCGGCCGGCGTGGGAAACAGTCCCGTCAGGTCGAAGGTCACGCGGCGCAACAGAGCCGCTCGATCGGCCTCGATGTTCGGCTGCAAGCCTGCCGCCGCCAGCTCCTGCCACACAAAGGCGTCGATCGGATTGAGACACCAGGGATTGGCTGGGGGCGGCTCCGGCCGCGCCAGCGGAACAAAGGGCCACGGGCCGCGCGAAAAAGAGCCATCTTCCGCCACGGCGCGCGGGCAAACAGCAACCGCCAGCCACCACAAGCCTGCGACGCCAAACCAGACGGCTCTGTAAAGTCGCGTGCGGCACATGACGCCCAATGTAACACGCACCGCCCCAGAAAACGAGACTCAGTTCGCCACGTGAGCCGCGGCAGCAGGTATGGTAGGCGCTGGCCTCGAGGAGGAGCCCCGGAGGGCAGGACCTTCAAAGGCCGCTTGATACACGGACAACCTGTGCATTGGCAAACGGGAGCCACGATCATGGCTGTTTCACGACGCAGTTTTCTCGGTGCGGGGGCCGCGGCAATGTGGGGCGGGGCGATGGCAGCCGCGGCCGCCTCTCCGGCCCGGCCTGGGCTGATCTTCTCAGCGCCGCTCACGCATGAACCGCACGAGGCCCCCCAGGCCGTAGAGCGGCAGGGCGCGCAGCAGCCGCCCTTGCAGCAGCCAGCCGCGCAGGCGGTGGCTGCACGCGAGGGAGCCGCTGGCAACCCAGGCGAGGAGGGGGCTGCGCCCCGCGCCTCGCCCGACGCCATCCGGTGCCTCGATTACGGGCTATCGTTCGTCTGTGGCACGGCCTCGTTCAATTGCGTGCGCTTCTGGGTAGAGAGCCGCACGACGCTCTTTGACCAGGCCGCCGGCACCGCCAGGGTGTTCTGCCAGTGCGCCTCGTGCAAGAGCGAGAACACCTTTGCCGAGAAGGACCTGTTCATTGAAGACAACTACGACTTCTTGCCCATCCTGGGAGACGGCCAGTGGCTGATCTTTCGCCGTCCGGCACGCATCAGTCCCACCTACCGGCAGGTACGCAGCGAAGCGCAGATGTGGGGCGCCATGAACCTGCGATTACGCGAGGCCTCTCCGGTGACCGTGCTCAAGACGTGGGAGCAGATCCGAGATGCCACCGCCGCCGGCCTGCCGCTGGTCTCGCAAACGAAGATTGCTTGTGCCGATACCGGCCTGCACGCGGTGATCGAATGCCCCGTAAAGACCATGAACATCAGCCTCGACAAGCAGATGTATCAGGTGGATACCGGTCCGGTGGCGCTGCCCGATCTGACGCGCCGCTACGACCCGCCCATCGAAAGCCTGCGGCTGGCCTTCATCGCCTTCAATTGCTCGCAGTTCGCGGACTTCGTGGTCGAGCAGCCTACGCCCGTCGTGGAGGACGGCCAGGAAAAATGCCAGATTTATCACTACTCTGGGCCGTTCAGCCTGCCAGCAGAGAACGTGTTGCTGGCGGTGGGGTAACTATGGCCCATCACACTCGGCGTGTGATAAGACAATGCGCGATCGTCCGCGTGATGCTGGCTCGTGATGCGCGGCTCGTGACGCAAGGCGTGTGATGCAAGACGGCGGATCGGCGGCCTGCCGGGCACTGCATACGCCCACTGGGCCTTCAATATGCTGCTGCGTGGCGGCCGGCTCGCGGATCTCCGGCCGCCCAGAAGCGCCCTCCCGCCGGGTCGATGGCAATGGCGCTGGGCGCCCAAAGGGCGCCGGCGGTGGTTTGCACGCGGTGTCCCAGGGCGCGGAGGGCCTCGACCGTCTCGGCCGGCGCCTCTTGATGCAGCAGCAGGCTGCCCAGCTCAGGCGGCGTCTGGCGGAACGAGCCGATGTGATGATTGGTGCCAAACCGCACCCCGCTCAGGGATTCGGCCGGCTTCAGCTCAAAGTCGATGTGATTGAGCACGGCCTGCAAGGCGGCCTGGTCCTGGCCGTCTCCTCCAGCCACACTTACCGCCAGCACGGGCCGTCCCCTATCCAGTACCAGCGTGGGGGTCAGCGTAATCCGTGGCCGCTTGCCAGGCTCGATGCAGTTGGGATGCCCTTCCCAGATGTTGAAGCTTTGCAGGCGCGTGCCCAGCCAGACGCCGGTATCGCCCGCCTGCACGCCGCTCCAACCGCTGGGCGTGGCCACGACCACGTTGCCGAACCGGTCAGCCACCACGCAGGTAGTGGTGTCTTGCGCCGGGCCGCCCAGGCCGCGCCGCAGATCCTCTTCGCCCAGCAGCGGCTGCATGCCCCAGGCGTCGCCGGGCCGTTGCTCCAGCGAGGCGCGCGTGAGGTCGATCAACGGCCGCCGCAGCGCGGCATACTTCTCCGAGAGCAAGGCCTCGCCGGGCACGTCGGCAAACACCGGATCGGCGTAGTACACGTCCCGGTCGGCCAGGGCCAGCTTCATGGCCTCGATCGTAAGGTGGATAGCGGCGGGCTGATTGTGCCCGAGCTTGCGCAGGTCAAAGTCCTCCAGCAACCGGAGCGTTTGCAACAAGTAGGGGCCCTGCGTCCAGAAGCCGCACTTGTAGACCTCGTAGCCGCGATAAGAAACGTGCAACGGCTGCTCGATGCGCGTCACGTGCGCGGCCAGGTCTACATAGCGAATCAGGCCGCCGTTGGCCTCGCACCAGGCGGCCAGCCTGCGTGCGATCGGCCCTCTATAAAAGCAGTCTGCTGCCAGCCGCAGGCCCTGCCACCGATCGGCAGCCTGCGCCTCCGCCTCGCACATCTGCCGCACCGTGGCCGCTAGCTGCGCATGCCAGCTTTCCTGCCCCCGATCCAGCAGCCGCAGCATCGGCCCGGCCGCCTCGCGCAGCCGCATGGTGCCATAGCGTTCCAGCAGCACCATCACCGTGTCTGGGGCAGCGGGAACCGCCGCTGCCTCCACTCCCGTACCGGGAATGCCGCCCCGCGCCGCAAAGTACTCCCGCGTGGCCAGCCGCGGCGCCACGCCCATGCCCGCAATCACGTCCACCGTCTGGCGCCGTGCGTCGTACACCAGCACCGGTACCTCGCCGCCAAAGCAGAAAGCCGAGGCATCGGTGACCGCCAGCGCCAGAATGGTGGCCGCGGCCGCATCGGCGGCATTGCCGCCGGCTTGCAGGATCTCGATGCCGGCCGCCACGGCCTCTGCACCGCCGGCCGAGACCGCTCCGTTGCGCCCCTCAGCCTGCCAGCCGATAGGCTCGGCCGCCGTGGCACGCAGCAGGCCGCCCCAGACGGCGAGTGCACAGATGGCTACCGCCACAGCCATCAGGTTTTCGCTTGACAGACAGGTGCGGATCATGCGCCGGCCTCCTGGAATGGGGTCTGCCTGGGGCATGTATTGTAGCGGCCGCGGCGGGAGAGTCGAACGATGGACGCTACATAGCAACGGTGCCGGCCTGCGGCGCAACAGGCGGGCGTGTTGCGCCGGCCGTTGCGGCGGGGGTGTGATGAGATGCCAGAGCCGTGTTGCTTCGATTAGAATGGGCGGCGTACTCGACGCTGTTGGCCTGTGAGGAATCTCGTGATGCCTGCTTTGCTGCGCTGTGTGCTGTGGTTGGGTCTGGCGGCGGCAGCCGCGCCGCTGGCGGCTGGTGAGCCGAATTCTCTTACGGAAGAGGAACGTGCCGAGGGCTGGATCCTGCTGTTCGATGGCAGCACGCTCTACGGCTGGGAGGCCGCGAGCGAGGCCAACTGGAGCGTTTCGGACGGGGCGATTTGCGTTTCGGAGGGAGAGCCGGGCCTGCTGGCCACCACCAGCGAGTTCTCCGACTACCAACTGCGACTGGAGTTCCGCCATGATAGGCAGACCAACAGCGGCGTGTTTCTGCGTACGCCGCTGCGCCCCAGCGATCCTTCGGCCGACTGCTACGAGCTGAACATCGCCGAGCCCGACGTGAGTCCCTTTCCCACCGGCAGTCTGGTGCGGCGTGCCAGGGCGGCGGCGGAGTCCGCTGGCGACGGCTGGCAAGCGTTCGAAGTGGAAGCGGTGGGGGGGCACATCCGCGTCGCCTTGAACGGCCGCGAGGTGCTCAACTACACCGATCCAGCGCCCGTCCGCCGCGGCCGCATCGGACTGCAACTCAACTCAGGGCCTGTGCAATTCCGCAATATCAAGCTGCGGCCGCTGGGCTTGCACAGCCTGTTCAACGGCCGCGACCTGACAGGCTGGAAAGCGTACCCGCAACTTGCCAGCCGCTTCACCGTTACTCCTGAGGGGTGGTTGCACGTCGAGAACGGCCGGGGCCAGCTCGAGACGGAACAGACGTTCGGAGACTTTGTGTTGCAGCTCGAAGTGTTCGTCGACGGCAAGGGCCTGAACTCCGGGGTCTTCTTCCGCTGCATCCCCGGAGAGATCATGAACGGCTACGAGTGCCAGATCCATAACGGTTACAAGGACGGAGACCGCTCGCAGCCCGTCGACTGTGGCACCGGCGGATTCTACCGCTTCCAGAACGCACGCCGCGTGGTGTCTGACGATCAGGCCTGGACCTCCATCACCCTCGCCGTTTCTGGCAACCACATGGCCGCTTGGGTCAATGGCGTGCAGGTGAGCGATTGGACAGACACGCGCCCACCCCACGATAATCCGCGTCAGGGCCTACGTACCGCGCCAGGAAGCATCATCCTTCAGGGACACGACCCCACCACCAGGCTGTCCTTCCGCCGCCTGCAAGCCGCCGAACTGCCGCCATCAGCTTCCCCGCCGCACGGCAATTGACTGCGCAAAGCGGCTGATCGCTGGCGCCGCGCCTGGCGGCTGCCCGGTCCAGCTCGCCTCGATACCCTGCCTCGTGCACGGGTGGCGTACGCGCGACGCGGCGCTGTTTTGTGCCTGCTCGGTGCCGTCGGTTCGTGTGGCGGTGCCATGCGGCCCACCAAGTTCGCTGCATGATCAGCCAGCCCCTTGCTGCGGCCTCTGTGCGGAGACGCACCGAGTTTGATCCCATTCGCCTCGATCGAAGGGCGCCACTGGATGCGCAGGACTTGATCACCTTGCCTCGATTCAGCCACCTCGAATTCCATGACGGCCGGCGTGGCCGAACGAACACACGGCGTGCAGCCCAATCTCGAACGCGGCCTTCATCGCCAGATGTAAAGCCAAGCCGCGCCGGCCGGCGTAACCGGGCACACCCTCGCAGCGACTGAGCCCCGACAGCCGCCATGATCTTGATGCGAGTGCCGGCGGACCACGCTTCCCGCTTCCGCTAGACATAGCCCGCGATCACTGGCCCTCATGCCCCGCACGCAAACATCTGCCGACATGAACGGACGCCTTCTGCACGCTCCGGACCACCTGGCGGCGTCCATCGCTGCAAAGCCGGCATGCCTCCGAGATATGCTGCCGCCACCAGCCCCTCTAGGGCATTGGTATCTACACAATTGGCGTTTTCGTGTAACCTATTGGGATGCAACGGATTGCACTCCCCCGAGTGGA
>JAIMBC010000209.1 GCA_023511675.1 Pirellulales bacterium | reverse complement strand
CCATGCAGCCGTTCGCCTAAAAGTGCCGGTAGGGGTTCGAGGGCGCGGCCGCCGCGCGGGCTTGGGCTAGATGCAGTCCTTCCCCCGTACCGGCTCGGCGAGGGGGGAGGAGAAGCCACCGTCCCGTTCTGGGGCGGCCCGGGGAACGTGGGATGCTGGCCATCGTACGCAATCGCCACTCGCGAGCTGGGCCAATCCTGGCTGGCCTCCCCTTGCCATGGGGAAGCACAAGTGGAAGCACGCGCGGGCACTGGTACAGGCTAGCGGTAGTGCGACCGGCTGGTGGCGGCCAGGGCCGAGTTTAAAGGGCCCAAAGCGTGGCTGGATCAGGGGATCGGCCGCAAGAAGCTACGGATGGGGCAGGTAGGGGCCTGGTCTTGGGCGGCGAGCGGTGGCCTAAAGTTCCAGGCGCAACAGCAGGTCGCCGGTTTCGACATGTGTGCCGGGCTCGACCAGGATCTGGCCCACGCGGCCGTTGCGTTCGGCGTAGACGGTGGCTTCCATCTTCATGGCTTCCAGGCTGAGCAGCTTCTGGCCCTTGGCCACGGTCTCCCCCTGGGTGACGGCGAGGCTGACCACCAGGCCTGGCATGGGAGCGGCCACATGGGTGGGATCGGCGGGGTCGGCCTTGGGCCGTTGGGGCAGCTCGACTTCGAGCGAGCGGTCTGCCACGGTGACGTCGCGCGGCTGGCCGTTGAGTTCGAAGAACACAGTGCGCTTGCCGTCTGGATGGGGGTCGCCGACGGTGAGAAACTTGATGATCAGCGTTTTGCCGCGTTCGATGTCCACCGCAACTTCCTCATTGGGCAAGGGGCCGTAGAGGAAGACGGGGGTGGGCAACACGCTGGTGTCTCCGTGTGCGAGGGTATGGTTGAGGAACTCGGTGTAGACGCGGGGGAACATGAGGTAGGTGACCAGTTCCTGTCGGGTGGGTGCGCGTCCCAGGCGTGGTTCGAGCTGCGCGGCGGCGGCAGAGAAATCCGCCGGGGGGAGGCTGGCGCCAGGACGGCCGCGTAGCGGCGGCTGTCCGCGGAGGATTCTCCGTTGCAACTTCTTGGGGAAGCCGCCAGGAGGCCGGCCCATCCTGCCGGCCATCAGATCGACCACGGACTCGGGAAAGGCCAGGTCGCGGTTGGGATCGAGCACGTCTTCTGGCGCGAGTCGATTGGCCACCATGAACAGGGCCATATCTCCCACGGCCTTGCTGGAGGGTGTGACCTTGACGATGTCTCCGAACATGCGATTGACCTCAGCGTACATGCGGCACACCTCGTGCCAGCGGTGCGCCAGGCCGATCGCTTGCGCCTGTTCGTAGAGGTTGGTGTATTGTCCGCCCGGCATCTCGTGCAGGTAGACGTCGGCCGTGCTGGCCTTCATGCCGGTTTCGAACGGCGCATAGAACTCGCGTACGGCCTCCCAGTACTGGGCGGTCTGGCTGAGGGGGAGGAAGTCCAGCCCTGGATCGCGTGGGGTGAACCGCAGGGCCTCGACAACGCTGTTGAGGTTGGGCTGGGAGGTCAGGCCCGAAAAAGGGGCGAAGGCGGCATCGGCCACGTCGGCGCCGGCTTCCGCGGCCTTGAGGATGGCGCCCGCCTGCACGCCGCTGATATCGTGGGTATGGAAATGGATGGGGATGCCGACCTCTTGTTTGAGGGCGCGGACGAGGCGCTCCGCCGCGTACGGTTTGCACAAGCCGGCCATGTCTTTGATGGCCAGCATGTGGGCCCCCAGCTTCTCCAGCTCCTTGGCCAGGGACACGTAGTACTTCAGGTCGTACTTAGGCCGGCGGGGATCGAGTAGATCGCCCGTGTAGCAGATGGCGGCTTCGCAGATGGCACCGGTGCGGAGTACCGCCTCCATGGCCACCCGCATGTTGGGCACCCAGTTGAGGGAGTCGAAAATGCGAAACAGGTCGATCCCCGCAGCCGCCGCCTCCTCGACAAAGGCGCGCACCACATTGTCCGGGTAGTTGGCATAGCCCAGCGCATTGCTGGCGCGGAACAACATCTGAAAGAGGATGTTCGGAATCCGCTCGCGGAGCTGCACCAGCCGCTGCCAGGGGCACTCTTTGAGAAACCGCATGGCGGTATCGAAGGTGGCCCCGCCCCACATTTCCAGCGAGAACAACTGGTGGTGATGGCGTGCGTAGACGTCGGCGATGGCCAACATGTCGTAGGTGCGCAGCCGTGTGGCCAGCAAGGACTGATGTGCATCGCGGAGGGTGGTATCGGTCAGCAGTAGCGGCTTCTGCTTGAGGACCCACTGCGCGAAGCGCGCTGGGCCAAGCTCCTTCAAGCGGTCGCGCGTGCCGGGAGGCACGGGCTGCCGCACATCCACAGGGGGCACGGGCGCGGGCTCGCGCCGCACCTGGCGCGGCCGCTCTTTCACCAGCGGATGACCGTTCACCAGCACATCCGCCAGATAAAGGAACAGCTTGGTGGCACGGTCACGGCGTGCCTGGAACTGAAACAGCTCGGGCGTTTCGTCGATGAAGCGCGTGGTGCACGTTCCCGCCAGAAAGGCTGGGTGCGTGACCAGGTTGATCAGGAACGGAATGTTGGTCTTCACCCCGCGGATGCGAAACTCTTGCAGGCTTCGTTCCATGCGGCGGGCCGCGTCTTCAAACGTCTGCCCCGAGGTGACAAGCTTGACCAGCAGCGAATCGTAGTAGGGCGTGACCAGGGCCCCGGAGAAGGCCGTCCCGGCATCCAGGCGCACGCCCGGCCCGCCTGTCGAGCGATAATGCGAGATCCGGCCATAGTCGGGCCGGAAGTTATTGAGCGGATCCTCCGTGGTAATGCGGCACTGGATGGCATAACCCCGCGGCTGGATGCGGTCTTGCGAGTCGAGTCCCAACAGCGGATCCGCCAGGCTGGCTCCGGCAGCTACCAGAATCTGGCACCGCACTAGATCGATGCCGGTGATCTGCTCGGTAACCACGTGTTCGACCTGGATCCGCGGATTGACTTCGATGAAATAGAACCGCCCGCTCTCCGCATCGACCAGAAACTCGAACGTGCCGGCATTCTCATATCGCACGGCCCGCGCAATGGCCAAGGCCGCCTCGCACAACTGCTGCCGCAATGCCGGGTCCAGATTCACAGCGGGGGCGATCTCCACCACCTTCTGGTGCCGCCGTTGCAGCGAGCAGTCTCGCTCGTAGAGATGCACCAGCTTGCCGTGCTTGTCCCCCAGAACCTGCACCTCGATATGCCGGGGCCGAAGCAGGAACTTTTCCAGAAACACCTCGGGGCTGCCGAAGGCAGACTGTGCCTCGCGCTGCGCTTGCTCCAGGCTGGCGGACAGCTCCTCGGGCTTGTTGACCACCCGCATCCCCCGCCCGCCGCCGCCCTTGGCGGCCTTCAGCAGCACCGGATACCCTAGCTCGGCTGCCTGCCGCGCCGCCGCCGCCACATTCTCGATCGGCTGCCCGGAACCCGGCAGCACCGGCACCCCTACCTCCATGGCGATCTTGCGCGCCGCCAGCTTGTCTCCAAGCTGCTGGAGAATCTCCGGGGGCGGGCCACAGAGGGCGATTCCCGCTTGCTGGCAGGCGCGGGCAAACTCGGCGTTCTCGCTCAAGAAGCCGTAGCCGGGGTGGATCACGTCTACCCCCTGCTCCACAGCCAGACGCACAATCCCCTCGATGTCGAGGTAAGAGCGCAGCGGCTCTCCTGGCTTGCCCACCAGATAAGCCTCGTCGGCCTTGAAACGATGCAGGGCGAACCGGTCTTCGTGCGAATAGATGGCCACCGTGCGGATACCCAGCTCGTGTGCCGTGCGAAACACACGAATGGCAATCTCGCTGCGATTGGCAACCAGGATCTTGCGGAACGGTGGTGTTGAACCCATTGCTGGGGCTAATGCGAGGTTCAGACTACGCCAGGGCGGTCACATTCAAACGGCTCAATGTACCAGTAAGGCAGAACAGGCCGCTAGGAGTGCCAGGCCGCAATTTCGCCATCACGCCCGTAGAACCGATCGCCGGCCATGGGCCGGCTGCCAAGGCGGGGAACTCACCCGTTGCCAGCCAGCCCGATGTTCCGCAAACGAACCCCACATCCCGGCCCATCCACCGATGAGCCATGCGCGGTCGGCTGCCGGTTCAGCACTCTGCCTGCCAATCGAGCCCTGCATCGACCCGGCGGCAACGGCCAGGAGACGCTAGCCAGCCTGGCCGCATGGCAGCGCACGCCACGGCCGGGCGGATTAATGGGGTGCGGCCGCTGCACCAGCCTCCTTTACCTGAGCGCGCGCTGGCGGCCTAAAGGCCACGGCCAGGAATATGGCTGCCCCTAACGCCACGCCGGCTGGGTACAGGAACAGCCGCGCAAAGTCCGTCTGGCCACCCTGGACCGCAACCTCGCGTCCCACGTACGGCCAGTAGAAGTTGCCCACAAAAGGCCCCAGCCCAAGGATCAAGAAATTGAACAGCCCCTGCGCACTGGTGCGAGCGTCTTTGGGAAAGAACTCGTCAACAAAGATGTACACGGTGGCAAAGAAGAATGCGTAGCAGATGCCGTGCAGCACGTTGATCACCACGGCCATCCAGGGCGCAGCCGTTGCCAGGGCTTGCAGGCTGTCGTGCTGTTTCGCATAGGCTGCCAACGCAAACACACCAAACCGCACGGCGTGGCCGAGAATGCCAATCACCATGGTGGCGCGCCATCCCAGCCGGGCCAGCACCCAGCCCAGGATGGCCATCGTGCCAATCTCCGCAATCTGGCCGATGCTCATTACCGGCATGACCCAGTTGGGCTTGATCCCCACGGTCTTGAGAAAATCGTTGGTCCAGATGAAGTAGCACTGGTGAACGGACGCGTCGAAGAAGGTTACCAGAAACAGCACCGCCACAAAGGGTACCTTGAGAAGCTGCATGGCCTCCAGCCAGGCGAAGCGAGACTGGCCCACCGCGGCGGGCCTGGGCGGGGTGTGCGGCAGCCACAAGCTGAACGTGGCCAGCAGCAGCGAGGCGGCTGCGGAAGCGACAAAGGTATATCGTTGTGCTTCCAGCAGGGCACTCCCCTCCTTGCTTGTGCCCAGCGCGGCGCCCAACCACTCGACAAAACCCACCTTTTGCATGGCCGGCACTCTGGTCCAGTCTGCCAGAATGAACACGAATGGCCAACTTGCGGCAATCCAGCCGATAGTGCCCCACAACCGCACGGCGCCAAACTCCCGCTGGGGATCCTCCAGATGCGTGAAGGCGATCGAGTTGGTGATGGAGATCGTGGGAACATAAAACAAGCAGTGGACGAGCATCAGGATGAAAAACGGCCAGAAGCTCTGTGCCCAGGCCAGGCCCAGCATGGCCAGCCCGCCCACCAGATGGCTCACGGCCAGAAACCTCTCCGCCGCAAAATTGCGGTCCGCAAACTGATTGCTGAAAAACATGCCCACGAACGAGGCCAATGCAAAGGCATTGAGAATCCAGCCCTGCTGGACCACGTCGAATTTGAGACTCGGCAAGTACGCAAAGATCAGCGGCAGCCACGCCCCCCAGATGAAGAACTCCAGGAACATCATCGTCGAGAGCTTGAAGCGTGGAGAGCGGGTCATAAGTGCGTTTCCTGCGCCGCCGCTAGAGGGTGGCCCGCACCGCACGCCGCGGCCGAAACACGGCCATCCTCCGCTTGCCGGCTGGCACGATGATGCGCCAGAAGCGGTTCCAATGCAATTGGCCGAGGCAGCACATTGTCTGGCAAGGGCCATCGTCCGTTTTCCCTGGAAGGCGCTGATGGCGGGACAAGGTAAACCTGCTTTCGCTGCGCGTCACCGCTGCCAGCCCCCTGCCGAGCAGGGCGGATCCGCAGGGCTGGGCGGCCGTGGCCTGGGCGTGGTCGAGAACAGTCGGCGTACCCGGAAGCGGGGCGCCGTGAGCGGCGTGCCGCGGCAACCCCACCGCCACGCCCTCCCGGCGTCTTCGGGCACTCTCGGCGACGCACCTGGCACCAGCGGCGTGCCGCCATGCGTGCCCTGGCCCGCGCAGCGCGTAAACTTTGCCCAGCGGCTACGCTTAGTTCGAGGAGGCCGCTCCTTCGAAGGCGACTGGATGACTCCACACGGAGGAAACAGTGACGTCAGCTCGAAGCCCCCAGAAAACCGCTGCATTCTTTGCCCCCGCCCACTGTCGATTATCTGGCGAGCTATTGAGTCTGGCGTAGAGACGTAACCTTTCCCTGCGGCTACGCTAACCCGAAGAAAGCCGCCCCATGACGCAGCACGCATCAGAACCGCCCGAGCGTCTTGAGCGCTATCGGCAGTACCTGGCCTTGCTGGCTCGCCTCCAGCTTGACGAGCGGCTCCGCGCCAGGGTGGACCTGTCTGGGGTCGTGCAGCAGACCCTGCTGGAAGCCTATCTGGCAAGAGATGAGATGCCGCAACACGACGACGAGCTGGCCCGCTGGCTGCGCCGCATCCTGGCCAACAACCTGCGAGACGAGGTACGCAAGCACCATGCCCAGGCCCGGCAGGTGCAGCGGGAGCAGTCGTTGCAAGCAGCACTCGAAGCGTCGTCGCAGCGCATCGAGGCCTGGCTGGCCGCGGAGCAAACCTCCCCTAGCCAGCAGGCCAGCCGCAACGAGGCGCTGGTGCGTCTCGCGGCCGCCCTGGGGAAGTTGCCCCAGGATCAGCGCCGGGCTATCGAATTGCACCATCTTCAAGGGCTGTCGCTGGCCGAGGTTGCCATGCAGATGCAACGCAGCAGGGGTGCCGTGGCAGCCCTGTTGTTTCGCGGGCTGAGCGGCCTGCGCCAGCGGCTGGGAACCGAGGAGGGCTTTTGATGGATCCTGCCAGTGAACACGCCGGCCGCGAGTCCCGGCTGCAAGCCGCACTGATTGAATGCCTGGAGCTGCTCGAGCGAGGCATGCCGCCCGATCTCGCCGTGCTGGCCCAGAAGTATCCCGAGCTGGCGGACGAGCTGGCGGCATTCCTTTCCAACCATGCTCGTCTGGACGCACTGCTAGGCGCCGGGCCGGCGGGCCGCTTGGGCCCGCCGGCGGGACCCGAGCTGCTGGAGGCCACGCTAGGCTCTGCCATCTCATCGCCCGCACCCGGCAGTTGCATCCGCTACTTTGGCAACTACGAGCTGTTGGAAGAGATTGCCCGGGGCGGCATGGGCGTGGTGTACAAGGCTCGTCAGACCAATCTGAAGCGAACGGTGGCGTTGAAGCTGATCCTCACGGGCCAGCTTGCCACCAGCGAAGACGTGAAGCGCTTTCACGCCGAGGCCCAGGCGGCGGCCCGGTTGCAACATCGCCACATTGTGCCCATTTTCGAGATTGGCCAGGCCGAGGGGCAGCACTACTTTTCCATGGCCCTGGTCGAGGGAGAGAGTCTCGCGCAGCGGATCGCGCGCGGCGTGCTGCCCCCGCGCGAGGCCGCCGAACTCATGTACAAGGTAGCGCAGGCGATCGCCTATGCACATGTTGAGGGGGTGATTCACCGCGACCTCAAGCCGGCCAACATCTTGCTGGATCAGGCTGGCGAACCTCACGTGACAGACTTCGGCCTGGCCAAGCGCGTGGCCACGGAAGAGAGCGGCCTCTCCTCGCGGGAGCAGCTCACGGCCGCGGGCCAGATCCTGGGCACGCCCAGCTACATGCCGCCCGAGCAGGCATCTGGCAAGGCCCACGAACTTGGCCCCCAGGCAGACGTCTATGCCCTAGGCGCCGTGCTGTACTGTGCCCTGGCCGGCCGGCCGCCGTTTCAGGCCGCCACGCCGCTGGACACGCTGCTGCAAGTGATCGAGCAGGAGCCGGTGCCGTTGCGGCAGCAAAACGCGGCCATTCCGCGCGACCTGGAAACCATTGCCATGAAGTGCCTGGAGAAGGCGCCCGCGCAGCGCTACGGCACGGCAGCGGAGCTGGCAGAAGACCTGCGGCGGTTCTTGAACGATGAGCCCATCAAGGCCCGGCCCGTCACGCCCGCGGAGCGGGCCTGGCGGTGGCTGCGCAAGCAGCGTCGCAGCGTCGGGCTCACGGCCGTGGCCGCGGCTGCCACACTGCTGCTGGGGGCCATGACGCTGGTCGGCTGGTACTATTATCGAGATTGGTGCCTGGGCCACATCTCGCTGGATACAGACCGCCCTCCGCTGGTGGCCGAGCTGGTCGATGACGCCGGCCGGCCTGCCGCCGCGTCCTTCACCGTCCCCACGCAGCAACCGGTTGCCGTACCTGCGGGCGAGTACGAGCTGCGGCTCTCCGCCGTTGGCCGACTGAGCCAACGTTATCGCGTCACCGTCCCACGGGGCCCACACACGACACGGGCACATCACACGCTCAACCTTGAAGACAGCTTGCTGCGGACAGACCGCGGCACCACGCTGGATGTCTCGTTAAGCCATGCCTTGGTCACGCGCGAGGGCCGGGCCGACGTGGTGCTGTTGGAAGAATCCGGTATCCGCCATCCCGCCTGGCCGAATAACAGCCTTGTCTGGCAGCTCGAACTCACTCAGCCGCAGCAGCACGCCGAGCTGAAACAGGCCCCCGGCCTGCGCTGGCCGTGGTACCAAACGGCTTACAATCCGCAACTGGCATTTGCCGTCTGGCATCCATGGGTGGCCTCGCCCGCGGATCTCGATGCCGATGGCCTGGAAGACATCGTCGTCTCCGCGCGCCATCAGGCCTGGATCATGGCGGTCTCAGCCCGCGACGGCAACGTCCTCTGGCTCGCCGCCCGCGCCCCCGAGCTTGGCGAGGCAAACCCGCAACAAGACCACCAGGTTAGCAGGTGGTCAAGCACCGTCCTGGCTCGCCCGCTGCCGATGCCGGACTGCGATGGCGACGGCGCGGCCGATCTGATCGCGGCGTTCGCCAGCGTGGACCGGGGGGCGGGGCCCCCCGCACGTTGGTTAGAGTGCCTCTCGGGACGCACCGGCCAGACGCTCTGGCGCATGGATCTGGACGACGCCTGGTTCCAAACTCCAGGGCCAGTGGATCTGCCAGAGGAGGCAAAGTGGTATGTCGACGTCAATGGGTACTCAAGCGAAGGCGGCGGGTCTTTTACTACGGGGTTTGGCGAGGTCCTGCGACGGTTCGAGTCTTTCAGGGTCTCGGGTATGTGGTATCCGGCGCTGTTCTCGCCCTTGCTCTTGGAGACGGAAGGCCGCATGGGCGTGGTGGTGGCAGCAGGTAAGCGGCTGCTCGGCTTGGACCCCGCCACGGGACAGCCTCTCTGGCCGCCCATCGATCTTACACTCCCTTGTGTATCCCCGCCGCAAGCCGCCGATCTGGATGGCGACAAGCAGCCCGAGGTGCTGCTGGCACAGCCGACGGGGGTGGGCACCACCACCCCCGGCACGGCCGTCTGTGCCTGGTCCATTTCACGCCGCGTCAAGGTCTGGAGCCACTCGCTGGTCATGCCCCCGGGCCGTGGGCAAGCCACGCCTGCGGCGTGGGCGAGGCTTGACGGGCTGGATCCCACCGCCTGGGCAAGACTTGACGACCTGGATGGGGATGGACGTACGGAGGTAATCCTCTGCGAC
Source organism: Pirellulales bacterium (assembly GCA_023511675.1). Taxonomy (GTDB): domain Bacteria; phylum Planctomycetota; class Planctomycetia; order Pirellulales; family JAIMBC01; genus JAIMBC01. Next base: position 1,178 of record JAIMBC010000209.1, on the reverse strand, counting down.
ATTGCAGCCTGGGCCGGTGCCAGGGATGTCCCCTGGGCAGACTTGGTTGTGTTGGAGACGGCTGCGGGGGGTGCCAGGGAACGCTGGCGGAGGTCCATCAAGACGACGCATCAGATCATCCACTTCGCCACGGGGCCTGATATCAATGGCGACGGCGTGCGCGACATGTTCGCCGCTAGCATGTACGAGCGAAGCGGCGAGGGCGAACGCCTGTACGTCGACGCGCTCTCAGGTGTTGACGGCCAGACCCTGTGGTGGGGGAGCAAGCAAACCGACAATGCGCGTGTCAGCGGCCTTTCCTGGTGGCGTAGGGGAACGGGCGGGTGGCCGCAATTGCTCGTCTCCACAGAACGGGACCAACGCCATGGCCCCGGCGGCCGCGGCGCGTTTGTGTTCTCGGCGGACATGGGCGAGTTTGTGACCGACACCGCGGGGTTTGACGACCTAAGGCTGGCAGATGCCGATGGTGACGGAGCCGCCGAATGGTTTCTCTGGAATGGCACCGGCAGCCAGGCCGTGTTCGGAGCCGGCCAGTTGTACGCGCTCCGCGCCAGCCCGGGAGAGGTCTGGCGCCGGGCAGGCGGAACGTGGCATACAGCCGGGGACCTCGACGGTGACGGCTGTGCGGAGCTGGTAGGCTTCACCGACGCGGACCGTGATACCATCGCCGCCGTTTCCGGTGCCGACGGCAGGTGTTTGTGGCACCGTACGCCACCTTCAGCCCTGCATAGCGTGCAGCCCCTGGATGCCGACCTCGATGGCGACGGCACGACCGACGTGTTGACGTTCAGGGACCAAATGCGGGGCATCACCGCCTTTAGCACGAAGTGGCAATTTCCCATGGCGGCCATCTCCGGCCGTACAGGCAAGCGGCTGTGGTCGGTGGAAATCCCCTTCAGCTCAATGGGGGGCGTAATGTTCGCCGCTGCCCGCGACCTCGATGGCGACACACATCCCGAGGTCTTGTTCTCGGCGCGGACCGATTGGGATTACCCTCCTACGGGCGCGCCCAGCAGTTCACGTCAGCAGCACTGGCTGGCCACGTTGGACGGGCGCACGGGCAAGTTCCGCTGGCGGCAGCCGCTAAGCTGTCAGTATGGGATGCCTGGCTCTCCCAGCTTTCACCCCTATCACACTAACGGTGTCCGCCTGACCCCGGTCTTTGCCGACCTAAATGG
>JAIMBC010000208.1 GCA_023511675.1 Pirellulales bacterium | reverse complement strand
GCACGAGTCGGTGGCCGAGTTCGACCGTGCCGAGCCCATCCCCGGCCCCAGCACCACGCGCCTATCAGCGTAGAGAATAGCCATTCTCGAAAGACGCAGCGCGGGTCTGAAGTGCTACTCAGCCCGCTTTCCCTCTCGCTGCCGTCCGCGGCCGACACGCCAGGCGGCTAGCCCCAACAGACCCGTGCCGAGCACCAGCCCGGTGGCAGGCTCAGGAATCATGTGGTTTCTGACTTGCACGTTGTCGATGTAGAACCCGCCGCCTTGCACGGAGGGCACGGAGCTGCCCGAGATGCGAAACAACAAGGTCTGCACCGGCACGCCCAGTGGGTGCTGCGCCAACTGAAAGTTGCGGTAGAACTCTTCCCAGCTCCCGTTGCTGTGGACCAGCGTTCCGTTCAGGTAGTAGTTGATCACGTCGTTGTTCACGCCGTCGTTGAACAGGATCTCGATCGCCAACGTGTGCCAGTCCGTGTACGAAAGATCGTCTGCAATGTTGATGGGACCAATGAAGTTGCCCGAGCTATCCACGTCAAATGTGTCGATGGCCAGCCCCGTGGCCCCATTGTCGCGAATGGCCAGAAAGCCCTGTCGCCCCCCCTGCCCATTATCTGCACTCACGGTAATGCGTGCGCCCGGCTGCGGGGCTCCGGTCGCCGAACGCACATCGAACTGCGCGTAAAAGTAGCGAGATACTGCGCCGGTGGAGGACTCGCCCGCAAAGAACTGCGGATTGCTGTTGGTCGGGTTATTGACCGTGTCTGTGGGTATGCCTCCGGGTCGAGGCGCAAAGGGCTGGTCGCCAAAGGTACTGGATGCGAAGGCGTTGGAGACACGCCACACCTGCCCGCCGCCAAACGCGACGACCGCCTGATCGAAGCTCGGGTTGGAAACACCCCATCCCGCTGGGCTGGGCACCGGCTGATTGTTCACGCTGCCCAGCGTGAATGCCGGCGCCTCGAAGTCGCTTAGGCTGAGTATCGCCGCGTGTGAAATGTCTGCTGCCGGACCGCCAAAGGCCAGCAGAGACATTGCCAACAGGAGTGTGTTGCCAATGCGTTTCATGGTGAGGCCCTTTGCTGCAACTGTTTCACTCGACAACGCCGTACCCCTAGCGCCCACTGCAAACAGGTGCCAGCCTCAGGCAGCACCACGTCGCAAGCCGCAGTCTCTTCTACAGCACTCTGTTCCGAGCACAGCCCTGCAAGGGGGCGCATGCGTGCATCCGGCCCCTTGCAGCAAAGCGCGCACCTGCTAAGGGTGTGCAACCGGCGTACCAAACAGGAGTAAATGCCTTTTTTACTGGCGGTACCACCATCACGCCATGTGCGTGTAACCTAAATACAAGCCGCGCAATGCGTTATACGAATTGCCGCCTGCGAGACCGCGGCGTGCCCGTCGGCAGTTGGCGTTGAGACGTGTAAATTCGAGCGCTAAGAGTACTTGACGCGCGCTAAATTGCCTTAATGGTTGGGCCACAGCTCTTGGGGCCGTTGGTCGCATGGGCGCCATCGAACCTGCGGGCCGTGGCGCGTGTGGTCCACCGCAGCGCTCTCGGTGCCTATGCGACGCCTTTGCCAACTCGCTAGCGCACCGCAGCAAGGTTTCCCATTTCTGGGTCCACCGGCATGTTCTCCCTTGCTAGGATGCGATTCAAGGGGCGCGTGGCCTCGGGCATGGAGCGGTCACGGTTGCCCTTCCGTTGGAGTCTGGCACGGCTTGGCGGCGAGAGAGAACATGCTCCGCTCAAGGCTCCCGTTTCAGCCATGCCGCAAATTGCTTGCGGAACTTGGCGAGTTTGGGTGAGATCACGGCGAGGCAGTACCCTTGTTGCGGATGTTGGCGGTAGTATTGCTGGTGGTAGGCTTCCGCCGGATAGAACTCGGTGAAAGGCACCACCTGGGTGACAATCGCAGAGTCCCAGATGCGTCGTGCGTTCAACTCTGCGATTTTCGCCTCGGCGGCCTGCTGCTGTGACGCCGAGTGAGTGAAGATCACCGAGCGGTATTGCGTGCCGACATCGGCCCCCTGCCGGTTGAGGGTGGTGGGATCGTGGATGGCAAAGAACACGTCGAGCAGCCGCTCGTAGGGGAGGACGCTTGGGTCAAAGGCCGCCTGCACCACCTCAGCATGGCCGGTAAGGCCGGTGCATACCTGTTCGTAGGTCGGGTTGGGCACGTGGCCGCCCGCGTAGCCCGAGGTGACATGCGCCACGCCGGACAACTCCTGGAACACAGCTTCCAGGCACCAGAAACAGCCCCCACCCAGGGTGGCGAGCTGGAGGTTCTGCATGGCAGGGGATTGGGACACGTTGCTTGCTCCTAGATGTGGCGGTTCCTCGATCAGCACGGCCGCCCCGAGGCTGCGTAAGCTGCGTTTGCAGAGGTTGCCGTAACGGGATGCGGCGTGGAGCGCATGGCGGTCTATTGCGTGGGCGTGTCGAGCACCAGGAGGCACGCGGCATTGCCTGGCAGCACTGTCTCGAGGCAGAGCGTTCCATCCGGCGTCACGACTTGCTGCCATTGTTCGCTTATTTGCAGGCGTGCCCTTGCTGCCAGAGCATCGTATTGCGCCTTGGTGATGGGAGCGGAGCCTGATATCGACCGCATCAACTCGAGCAGCTCTGCCAGAAAGGCGGGATCCTGCTGGGTCGCTGCCAGGCCAAGCAGCCGAGGGAGCGCACCCCGCGCGCGAGGTCCCAGGCGGTGCAGTTGCATCAAGGCCGCGGCTCGAGCATCCGCGTCGCCGCTGGCCAGGTTTGTCAGTGCCGCCTCGATCTGCTGTTCATCTTGTGGAGAAAGCTCCACGGCCGCATCTTGCTCCGCACGGAGCGCGCGTGCCAGCTCGTAGTACGAATTGTTCTGGCGGTCGAAACGATACATGCGCACGCGCCTGGCCCCGGGCAGCAGGCCAGCCAGCCGCACAACGGCAGTGAACGCCGCACTGCTGCGAGATTGGGTGTCGAACATATGATGCGAATACAGCAGCAAGCGCACCACGCCGTCGCCTTGCGAGGCGAAGCCGCTGACCACATGGCCGCCCTGCTGGTGCTCTGGCAGTACCAGGTACTGGGGGCCAAATTGCCCCAGCAAGCCGAGGAAATGCAAGATGGGCATGGGCAGGGTTTCCGTACGGTCAGGGCGGCCGTCCCCGTCATCGTCGACACGGAACTCGCGGACGCAGTCGCAACCGCCGCCCAGTCCAGGGTTGGGCCATGCCCAGAAGGTAAGCAGCATTTCGCCGTTGGCATAGCGAGGGTCTTCGGAAGCGCGAGCGAGACGACGGCGGGCCACGTCGGCACACCAGGTGGAAAAGTATCCGTTGCCAAGATAGCTATCCGCATAGGCGGGATCGGGAGGTAGGTCCCAGCCCGGGCATGATTCGTGGGAGTTGACCCAGAGCGTGGCGAAATACTCAGGATCGACCTCCAGCGCCATCTGTTTGGCTCGGATCAACTTGTCCGCCATCAGCTTGGAGCGGTTATAGGCGTGGATGGAGATGAAGTCGCACGGGGCGCCGCGGCCGTTGGTGGCGCGGCACAGCGCTTCCACGCGCTGAGAGCGGCGGCCTGCGAGGCGCGGGTCGGCAAAGGCGGCATTGTGCTCCAGCGCCCCGGCTGCCTCGCCCGAGGGGGAGCAATGCGCCAGGAACTCTCTCAGCCGGAGGTTGGTGCCGAAGATCCCGCCTAACTCCAGGCCGCCGATGAATACCCGTTGCGCATCGTAGCCGCGGTCTTCGAAGGCGCGCAGCACGGCATCCGTGGTGTAGTCGTAAAACCGTTGCAGTTCATTCCAGTCGGCTCGCCAGAAGAGTCGGCCCAGGTCCGGTTCGTTGAACACGCTCCACACGAAATCGAGCGAGCGTTCGCCGTAGCGGTCGATAATGTGCCCGGCGATCTGACGCACCACTTCGTGAAGCTGTGCATAATCCTTGGCGGTGGTCCAGTTGCGGCCGTCCAGCGCGAGATCTCCGGGTGCGTCGGCGAAGTTCACGACCAGGCGCTGGCCGAAGCGGCTGCAGGCCAGATCGTATTCCTGATCCAGCCGGCCCCAGTAGTAGGCGGCGGTTCCGGGCGGCGAGAACTTGCAAACATGGCAGCCCCCCGAGGCAAACAAGCCCGGCATATGAGGATCCGGCTGCGCGGGCGGCGGCCGCGAGTAAGCAAGCTCCCAGGCCGTTGGTTCGGGCTGAAACGCTGACACCCATAGCGTCTTCGCGGCGTCATCAACCTGAACCACTTTCGTCCGAGCCGATCGCTGCGCATCGTAGATCAGGACCTCGTCTCCCACATGATAGTCGGGTGCCAACGGCCGATTGGACTCGATGCCATACTGTTCGTGTCCCCAGAAGTCTTCAAGCAGCAGGCCCACGCGATCGCCCTCCGCTTGCATGCCGCTCACGCGCCTCGTCTCACGCTCACGCACCAGATTCGGCAACCCGCCCATCAGGAACGTTGCCTGGTGTTCTCTGCCCGTCAGCCAGAAATGGCGCTGCACGCTCCAGGCATGCGGCGACCAGCGCCGTACCTCTGCCATCCGCGCATAGGTTGCCAGACGCAACGCCTGGCTGATGCAAAACCCCGTGGTGCCGTAGCCGGTGAACAATCCTCGCTGCCACGTAACCTGGGGCTGGTGCAGATCGAAGGCGAACTCCATCCGGCATTCCGACGAGGCTGCCTCCGTGGTGAACTGCCACGAACGATCCGCCTCCAACAGCTCCAGCCCCTTGTGCGAGCGGCACATGATCTGGACGGTGTAGCGCGTCAGCGGGTGCAGGGCTTGCGGCTCAAGGTACACCAGCAGTTGCGGCTGCCCGTCGGTTTGGCCGCTGCGCAGCCATCCGCGCACGCCCGAAGCGACCTGGCCGTTGCGCACCAGCGCTATCTCCACGCCATCGTCGCGGCGCAGGCTCACGTTGAGGCTCGCGCGGGCGATGACATCTTGCCCATCGCCAGCGATCCTGAGATCGAAGAACAGGCTGGTGGCGAGGGGCACGTGCGCCTCGTCTGCACCGGGCCGAGGGGAGCCGTAGGGGTCCGCGGGCCGCCGGGCCAATCTCAACTCGGCCGCCGCCACTGGGTGCAACACGCCGGCCGCTTGGACCAAGGCGAATAGGGCCAGGGCGAGCGCGGTTTCTCTGGCCCGTGTTGCTGCCGCCAGGCGGTACACGGCAAGGAAGTTACAAGCCGCGGGCTTGCCGGAAGCAGGCTGCATGGGAAAATGGGCCGGCGCATCGCAGACTACATGGATGCGTGAGGCGAGCCGTTTGGCCATGATGCAACACCTGAGCACACAATGGGCGATCTTACTGGGCGTAGCATGTGCCGCCTGTCGAGCTATCTGGGCAAGCGAGCCCGGGCCGCGGCCAAACGTTATCTTGATTGTTGCCGACGATTTGGGCTACGGGGACCTGGGCTGCTATGGCCAGAAGTACATCCGAACGCCCCCCCTGGACCGAATGGCTGCCGAGGGGATGCGGTTCTTGCAGTTCTATTGTGGCAGCCCGGTGTGTGCTCCTTCGCGCTGCGTCCTGTTGACGGGCAAGCACGCCGGCCATGCCGCCGTGCGAGACAACCGTGCCGCACGCGGCAGGGTCCATGACCCTGAGCGGGACCAGTTCTCGGGTCAGACGCCCCTGCCGGATGCCGAGCAGACGCTGGCAGAAGCTTTGCGGGCCGCCGGTTACGCCACGGCCGCAGTGGGTAAATGGGGACTAGGCTATGAAGGCTCCTCCGGTGATCCGCTGGCGCAGGGCTTTGAGCTGTTTTACGGCTATCTGTGCCATGTCCCCGCGCACAAGCATTACCCTCGCTTCCTGTAGCACACTAGCCTGCGCGAGCGCCTACCTGGCCATTACCACGCCCCCACGGGCGAGACGTATGCTCCGGAGTGCTTCACCGCCGCGGCCGAGGTGTTTATCAGAGCACACCACGATCGGCCCTGCTTTCGATGGCTGGCCGTGGAGGCTCGCCATATCATGCAGGAGGCGCATTGCCCTCATCCGGACTTTCCGCTGCCTCCGCTGGATCGTTAGCCTGGGGGGCAGTGCGGCAGCAGCGCAGGACGGCTAGGCACAGGCGCCGAGGGCGCCGTGGCCAACCGCGGTGCTGTCTTTATCCAGGATCATGCGACATGATTTGCCACTTTGACTTGCGGCTTCAAACACGCGGCCACGGCCACATGCAGGATCTGACGGGCAGGGTCCAGGCCTTGGTAGAGAAGGCGGGAATTCAAGACGGCTTGGCACACGTGTTTGCCATGGGCAGCACAGCGGCCGTGGGAACCATCGAGTTCGAACCTGGCCTGGAGGAGGATCTGCCAGCCATGCTCGACCGCTTGATACCGCCCAGCCGCGAGTACGGCCACGAGCGCGCCTGGCACGATGGCAACGGGCATTCCCACTTGCAGGCCACACTGCTGGGCCCTTCGCTGAGCGTGCCTGTACGAGATGGCCGGCTGGTGCTGGGAACGTGGCAGCAGATCATCCACCTGGAGTGCGACATTCGCCCCCGCGAACGCACCGTGGTGGTGACCGTACTGGGCTAGCGCCGTACGTTGGCAGCCCGGACGGCCTCATGCCGCCCGGCGTTTGTCGGTAGCCTCCCCAGGCTGCTTCTCGCCGCGGCGGCTGCGATGCATCGTGCTCTCCCAGCCTTCGCGCACGCGGCGCGTGGTCCAGGCCACAGTCGCACGCGCGTGCGTTCCCACGCTGCGCAAACTGCTGGCCACGGCCGCCAGGGCCACTCCCAATCCGGCTGCCAGTAAGGCGAAGATGGTTTGCAGACTTTGCACGCCGCGGGCTCCATGGATCACGCACCGTGTCCAGAACACACCCTATATCATGCATCGGCCGACAGTCATAGAGCAGTTGAGGTCAACAGGCCGCGGGGACAGCACGCGCACATGGCCGCGCGCCAAGGGACCAGCACGCCGTCACGGCCGCGGAGGACCGGCAGCCGGCCTGCCTTCCAGCCGCAACGGGACCAGCACGCCCTCGCGACCGGGGAGGAGTGTGCCACCGCGCCGGTAGCACAGGCGTCTCTGCCTGGGGAGAAGTGCCCCATGGCCTGACCCGCGGTAGCAAGGCGCGTGCCACCGCCAACCAGGCTCACCTGGTGCTGGTGTTCGCTCCCTGCCCGGAGGACGGCGCGTGGCACAGGGGGCTGAAGGCTCAGGCCCTGGAAGTACGGTCCCTGCTCTGAGGGCGACCTGCCCCCTCAGCGCAGCAGTACGCCAGGCAAGACGTGGCCGGCAAAGGCAGCATCGGGCTATCCGCGCGGCGTTGCGGCGTCATTCGTTGCCGCGCCGTGCGCTTTTTGGCTGGCGCGCGAGGGCGGCCGCCTGGATGCGTTCCAGCAGCTCACGTTGCTCGTCGGCTTCCTGGGTGCGGCCGACGGCTCGGCAGGCTTCGATGAGCAGTATCCGCAGGGCGGTGTTGGCCGGATCGACCTTCAAGCCGCGCAGCGTTGCACGCCGGCATGCTTCCCATTGCTCGAGTTCCGCCAGCAGTTCGCTTTCCAGCAGGTGCAGGGCGGCATTCCAGGGATTGACTTGCAGGGCGCGCCGTGCATGGCGGAGCGCGGTGCGGCGTGCCCCCAGTTCTCTGTAGGCGTGAGCGGTTGCAGCAAGCAGCCGTTCGTGTTCGGGCGCAAGCTCGAGCGCGGCCGCCAGGTATTCCCTGGCAGCCTTCGGCTCGTGGAGCGACAGATAGGCGATGCCCAGGTGATGCAGGGCCGGCAGGTCATCCGGCGCCTTCCGCAGCGATGCTTCCAGCAATTGGATGCCCTGCCGCAGGGCACGTCGATCGGGGAAAGAAGCCTCGCGTGCCAGGCCGATCAGAGCGATGCCGCGTGCCCGGTCAAGCTCCCAGGGTTGTAGATACTGCTCGCTGCCGGCGAAAGGTACGAGTTCGTCGAGTTGGGCTGGCGCCTCGACCGGGGCCGGCGCCGCGGAGGGTTGCCGCAAGATGCGATGGTCGGTCTGCGAGGCGTGGGCCACATCAAACAGGCCCAGCCGCGGCATGTGGCATTCTGTGCAGGCATGGCCTTGCTGGGCTTGCTGGGCCTGCGGCGCCGAGCAGTCTTGCTCGGCGTGGCAGGCAAGACATTTCTGGCGGTAGTAGGCTAGCTTGGCTTGCTCGGAGGGCTTGGAATGTCCCCCGTGGCAGGAGATGCACCCCAGGCGGCCGTCGCTTTGCTGATAACAGCGGCTGAGCTGCATCTGGGCCACGTGAGACACGGCCTTTGCCAAACCATCCTCCCGAACGGTTTGACGGTGGACGAACACCGTCAACGTATCGTCGAGTACCTCGCCGGGGCGGAAGTCGCCCATGCTTCGCCCATACCTGGGCACCACGACCTTGCCCTGCAAGTGGCAGTGGTTACAGATGCTCTCGCGCTGGCGCGGAGCCAGATGTAGAGGGTTGACAATGGTAGGATCGGGCTTGCTTAAGGCTTGGCCCGCTTCGCGTGCCGCCACATGCTCCGCGCCCGGTCCGTGGCAGCGTTCACAGCCTATGGTTAGCTCCCATAACGGCGGCTCTTGAAACTGATCGAACCTCCCCGGCCGCGCCGCCACCAACCCCCCGTGACACAACAGGCAGTTCTCCGGCACACGGCGGCTGAACCGAGGATTGTGCCCAGGCAGATAGCCCGGGGAGAGTTCCCATCCCTGCCTGGCCGTGTACCAGGAAATGGGGGATTCGACCAGAATCCCCTCCAGATCGATCGCGTAGGTGCAACCGCGCGTTCCCGACCCAATCGCATAGCGCACGGGATAGCCCTGCTCGTAGACGACGTTTCCTGCCCCATCGAACAAGGTTTCATAGTGCCATACGGTGCCATCCCGGAGTTCCACGCGGTATTCTCGTCCCCCCGCCGCGCGGAACCGCGTGTGGCGATCATAGTCCTCGACGGGTGAGGCGCTCGGCACAGGCTGCAAAGACCGGCTCATGGGGTGCGTGGCCCACTCGGCCGCAATCTCGGCGTGACAGCTCGCGCAACGCGCGCTTCCCACATACCCGCCCCGCGCCGGCGGCGGCCGCTGCGCGCGCAGTTCGTACGGTATCTCCTCCAGCCGGGGAACACGCACACGAGGCGTGCTCGCGGGCTGGCCGCGCGGCTTTTGGCCCTCGCTCCGCGAGCCGCCCCCCCTCATGGACCACAGCCATAGCGCACACGCTGCCCCCGCCGCAAGCAACAACGCCACTGCCAGCCATCCCTTGCCGCGGGCGGCCATCAGCTCCTTCACCTCTAGGCTCCCATTGGTTTCTGCACGGCACCTGGGCCACGCAGTACACTTTCATGATATGCTGCTGCCTGCCGGGCAGCGAGCATCAGGCGGAGGCTCTAGACCTCCTGCCTCGGCGTGCCGCCAACGGCCCACCGCCTGGAGGGGGCCAGGCACACGGAGCCGAACTGCCTGGCACCAACCTGCCTGGCACCAGCCTGCCATGCCCGACCCCGCTCTGCGCGCTGGCCCCCCTGGCTGCCGTCGCCTCCTTTTCGAATGGAGGTCTAGGAGGCGCGGCCTCCGCAGCATTCCTAGCCGCGCTATGCTGCTCGAAGCCCTTGTCCGACCGTGGGGGTACAGGCCATGATGATGTGTGGCGGGCAGCGACGGCTCATGGGTGTTGCATGCGTGGATTACTACCATCGGACCTTTCTCGCGGCTGCCTGATGCGCCGCAACTCACATACGCCTGCTGGCCACGAAGCCGCGAGGAAGGCCGCGGCACGACGCACGCCAAGGGCTGCTTGTGCGGGCTGGGCGGCGAGCCGCCGCATTGACGTGCCATACGGCGGGGCCCCGGCAAACCAAGGGTGGCGCACTAAATGGCTGGTCTTGTTGTGGGCCGTGGCAAGTCTATTGTGGACGGGATGCAATGGTTGTAGCGGCCAGGGGACGGCAGCACCGGCCAAGCCGCAGCCGGTGCCGGCCAAGCCGCCATCGTTTGAGACCGATACGGACGTGCGTTTTGTCGACGTGACGCGGGAGGCAGGCGTGCAGTTCGTGTACGACAACGGCCGCGCTGCGGGCTACCACGTCATTCTGGAGTCGTTGGGCGGCGGCGGCGGGCTGATCGATTATGATCTGGACGGCCGGTTGGACATTTTCATGCCTGGAGGCGGCTACTATGGTCCCAACCGCGAGGTGCTGGGACTGCCCAGCGTATTGTACCGCAACCAGGGGAACTGGAAGTTTGCGGATGTCTCGGTGCCCGCAGGAGTGAAGCAGCCGCTGGCCTACACGCATGGCATTACGGCCGGCGATTACAACAGCGACGGCTTTCCCGATCTGCTGGTGACGGGCTATGACAACATCCAGCTCTTCATGAACCAGGGCGACGGTACGTTTCAAGAGGTGCACGAAGCCGCCGGCCTCGTGCATCGCGCCTGGAGCACGAGCCCCTCCTGGGGCGACTTCAACAGCGACGGCCACCTGGATCTGTTCATCCCCAACTATGTGAACTGGTCCTGGGAGAACAATCCCACCTGCGGCAAGAACGAGGAGGGAATACCCGAAATCTGCTCTCCCCGCCGCTTCGCCGGCCTGATCGACAACCTGTACTATTCCAATGGGGACGGTACGTTTCGCGATGTGTCGGCCGAGTCCGGCATCCGCCAGCAGGCGGACATGGATAGCGACAAGGGGCTGGGCAGCGTGGCGGGAGAC
>JAIMBC010000021.1 GCA_023511675.1 Pirellulales bacterium | reverse complement strand
GGCGGCAACTACGTGGCAGCCGTGCAGCCCGGCTCCAGCGACGGCCCCCCCCAACTCGTCTACCGCATCGACAATCAGGCACCCTACGTACCCACCGCCATCGCCGTGGGCGAACTCCTTTTCCTCTGGAGCGATGGCGGCATTGTCACCTGCTTGCACGCTGCCACCGGCAAAACGCTCTGGCGCCAGCGCGTCGGCGGCAGCTTTTCCGGCTCGCCCATCTGCGTGGATGGCAAGCTGTATGCCATCGACGATGACGGCACCGTCGTGGTCCTGGCAGCCGCAGAAGAGTACAAGCTGCTGGGCCGCACCAACCTGGGCGAAGAAAGCCGCAGTACGCCGGCCGTCGCCGGCGGAAGAATGTACCTGCGCACGTATTCCCACCTGATTTCCGTGGGCGGGCCAAGGGATAAGGAGCTGCCTCCCGCAGGCTCCTGAGCGATACCGCCCGCAGCAGGCGCCCCAGCCGGCCAGAAGGAGGCACCTGTGCGCACCCCATCTGCTACGCCCCCTGGACCCGCCAACGGCTGGCTAGGCTGGTGCCATGTCCGCCGCCTCCAAGCAGACGTGCTCCAGTACGCACTCGAACTGGGGCGTCGCTACGGAGACTGCGTGGCGTTTCGCATCGGCCCCATCAAGAACTTCCTTCTCTACCACCCGCGGCACGTAGAGCAGTTGCTTGTCAAACAAGCCACCGCCCTGGCCAAACTGCCCGCGGTCAAGTGGTACTTCGGCCGCTGGATGGGCCGCGGCCTGCTGCTCAACGAAGGTACAGCCTGGCAGAGCCAGCGCCGCAAGGTCCGCGCCGCCATGCAGCAGATCGACCCCGAAAGCCACGCCGCAACAGTCGTGCGCTATACCCTCCGCATGCTCGCAAACTATTGCAAGCTTGGCACGGATCTGGCCGCCGCCTTCGATCGGCTGGCCTTCGCGCTCAACGTACACCTCCTGCTGGGAGATGAGGCCGACAGCGTGCTCGAAGGCCTGCATCAAGCGGCGTGCGAGCTGCACGCCATCGGCATTCGCGAGTTGGCCCGCTGGTCGCTCATCCCCGACTGGCTGCCCCTGCAATCCAAGGCGCGCCTCCGCGCTGCCAGGCGGCATTACGACGAGGTGCTCCTCTCCGCCGCGCAGCGCCGCGCTGCCTCTCCACAGGCCGACCTGCTCTCGCTGCTGCTGCACGCCTCTGACCGGCACACCCCAGGGCACGGCATGTCGGTACGTCAGGCGCGGGACGAGGCAGCTAACCTCCTGATGGGCGGCAAGGAAACCGTCTCGGCCTCCCTCACCTTCTCTTGCTGGCTGCTGGCTCAACACCCCCATGTACAAGAAGAGGCCCGCCGCGAAGTGCAGCAAACCCTGGCGGATCGTCCCCCCCATGCAAGCGATGTGGCCAAGCTCGCCCTCACGCAAATGGTCATCAAAGAGGCCATGCGGCTCTACCCGCCCGTGTACATCATCGCCCGGCAGCTACAGCGTCCGCTGTGGATCGACGGCTATCGCTTGCCCCGCTTCAGCCAGGTGATGCTGCCCGTCTATGCCATCCACCGCGATGCCCGCTGGTTCGACGCACCCGAAGAGTTCAACCCCCGCCGCTTCGAACCCGAAGCGGAACGCCGCCGGCAGCCGTATGCCTACCTACCCTTCGGCGCAGGTCCCCGCCGCTGCGTGGGCGCAGCACTAGGATACCAACAGTGCGTGCTGGCCCTCGCCACGCTGCTGCAATCGTACCGCTTGCGCCTCCCGTCCACCCCCATCACCCTGCGGCTGGCCGCCGATATCGCCCTGCACCCCAAAGATCCACTGCCGCTGGTCATCGACCCGCTCGACGGCCATGGCCCTGCCACCGCTCCCGCTTGCCATACCCATGGCGGCATGGCGGCAACATAGCGTAACCGTACCCCGGCATCATCCCGCCGGCGCGGGCAACCACGGGCGACGGAGATGTGAGAAGACAGCAGTGAGGAGTGCCCTACAGTCAGGGAGGATGCAGGGATGGCCGCGCCACAAGATGGGGGTGACTGAGATGGGCCTGCCATAAGATTGGAGTGGGCGAGATGCGCACGCTTTCAGGGCGCCACCAGCCACGCAGGTCTAGCCGATTGGAAGCGCCAGGGCTCGGCGCGGCAGCGTGCGTGCACTGCTGGCGGATGCTTGCCCCAGACCACAAGGCGATGCCGCTGAGCGGCGCCGAGCGTCGTGGATGCTGCCGTCTTGCCGGGCGTCTTGAAGGCCGGGCCACTTGGCGGCCCCGCCCTGGAGGCGGAACTTGACCTGAACCCCTCAGCCGCTAGACTCATGTTCAGAGCACAACACGTTTGCGATACAATCCGTGGTGGGCGCCTGGCCAGTTCGACCAGTACGGCGCCCCAAGTACGGCATGGCCACATCGGTCGCCCAGGTGGCGGAATTGGCAGACGCACCAGCTTGAGGGGCTGGCGCCCGCAAGGGCATGCAGGTTCAAATCCTGTCCTGGGCAATTTGAGGCTTGCGGATTCGCGTGGGTGGGGCCGATGCGGTAGTTGGCGAGCGGGTTGTGCATCGCCGGGCAGCCATAGCGGCGGGGCGGGGAGACCCGGCGTTTGCCCTTGCCACGTGCCACAGGACCGCCGGGGAAAGCGCGGTACGGTGGCAGAAGGAGTGGCCCAACGGGGGGCTGGATCGACTTGAGAAGCGGAACGCGAGCTGCTCGCTGTGGCCTCTCCAGGTTCCCTGGCCAGAAGGGTGCGTGGCGTAGGGATGGCCCCACATGCCCACGCAGAACGCCTGGCGGCTCTGGTCGGCCAGGTCCCGCCGACCAGGCATCCTCAAGCGGCTAAGGGCAGCCAGACAAAGGCTTTAGAACCAGGTTTGATGGGCTCGGCCTCTGCCGATACAGCCAACCTATTTTGCGCACACTATTGAGTCATCCCAATCTCACAGGCAAAGGGGCGGGAGCGCTCGCAGCAAATCGTTTTGAGCTTGCAGGCCGGGGGCGGCCTGCCGGGGAAAAATTCGTCAGGTTCTTGCAAAGGTTTTTTCCCTTGTCATAATGAAGGGTGTGGTAGGGAGTTCGCTCCCGACCCACAAAGCCCTCACAGGTCCCTGCCCCGCCTGCATGAGGGCTTCTTTTTTGCGCTGCCCTAGCTGCGGGTTGTGTTGGCGAGGCAGCATGCGGCAGGCGCGTTGAGTTTTGCGCTGGCAGATTCTCGCCGGAGGTGGGTAGGGGTGCCGAGCGTGGCTGCGTGGGGGGGGGTGGCACGTGTTGCAACGAGGGGGCGCTTTGCGAGCGGAGGTGCTGGCCGATGCGATCGATGGCGAAACGGTTGCTGACCGTCGCGTGTTTCAGGCCGTGGCGGTGGAGCTGGGTCGTAGCACTAGCAGTTACGTGCACGGCTGATGGCGGATGGGCGGGTCAGTTCACCATCAAGGTGGTTGATGCCGAGACGCGTCAGCCCGTTGCCTGCCGGATGCATCTGAAGAACATGGCCGGCAAGCCGGTGAACCCGGCAAGGTATGCGAAGGGTGCCAAACTGCCTTTCTGGCGAGACCACTTCGTGTTCTCAGGAGCAGTCACGCTCTCCCTGCCGCCGGGCACGTACACGTTCGAGCTGGAGCGGGGGCCGGAATACCGAGACTGGTCGGGCCATTTCACGCTCGAGCGCGATTCGCAAGACGAGCGCGTGATTGAGTTGCATCGCACGTGCCACATGGCGGCGGAGCATTGGTGGAGCGGAGACCTGCACGTACATCGTCCGCTGGAAGACATCGAACTGTTGATGCAAGCCGAGGATCTGCACGTGGCGCCCGTGATCACGTGGTGGAACGACCGGCAGCTTTTCCCGGATGGCAAGCTGCCGGAGCAGTCGGTCGTACGCTTTGACGGCAACCGCTACTACGAGACGCTGGCCGGAGAGGATGAGAGAGAGGGCGGTGCGCTGCTGTATTTTGGATTGCGGGAGCCGTTGCCGCTGGCTGGGTCGCAGCGCGAATATCCTCCTCCCATGACATTTCTGTTGCAAGCGCGGCAGCAGCAGGGCGTGCACGTGGATGTGGAAAAGCCCTTCTGGTGGGACGTACCGGTGTGGCTGGCCAGCGGGCTGGTGGATTCGATAGGCCTGTTGAACAACCACATGTGCCGTGGCGAGATGCTGGGGAACGAGGCGTGGGGCAAGCCCAGAGACAGGCGGCGGCTGCGCGACCCGTGGGGCAACGGCCAGTGGTCGCAGGAGATTTACTACCATGTGTTGAACAGCGGGCTGCGCATTCCGCCATCGGCGGGGAGCGCCAGCGGCGTGCTGCCCAACCCGGTGGGCTACAACCGAGTGTACGTACATGTGCGGGGCGAGGGGCTGGACCATGGCGCCTGGTGGGAGGGGTTGCGTGCCGGTAGGGTGGTGGTGACCAACGGGCCGCTGCTGCGGCCGCAAGCCAACGGCGAGTTGCCGGGGCACGTGTTTCGCATGCCGGCTGGGCAGGCGCTGAAGGTGGAGCTGGCGCTGAGCATGGCGAACCGCGATCCGATCAGCTACATCGAGATCGTGAGAGATGGCCGCGTGTACCTATCTGTGCGGTACGAAGAATTGGCAGAGAGCGGCCGCTTTCCTCCCTTCACCATCGAGCAGAGCGGTTGGTTTCTGGTGCGGGCCGTGACCGAGGTGGAGCACACCTACCGGCTGGCCTCTAGCGGTCCCTGGTACGTGGAGGTGGGCGAAACGCCAGCCATCAGCCGTACCTCGGCACAATTCTTTCTCGACTGGGTGCGCGAGCGGATGGGGCGGATCAAGCTCGAGGATCCGGGCCAGCGCGAAGAGGTCTTGAAGTTCCACCGCCAGGCCGAGGCATTCTGGCAGGACCTGCTTGCCCGCGCCACGCGCGATTGAGCCTCGGGCGGCTGCGCGCCGAGGCGTGTGGCCGCCGGCGTCTCGTACGGCCCGGCAACAAGCGGGTGGTTGAGCGTAGGGCCTTTTGGCTCGGCTGTGCAGCGAGGGCTGCGTGCCAGCGAGGCAGTCGGCAACGTGCTCCTGTTGACGCGCCGACCGCGAGCTGGGCTGGAACTGGCTTCGGCCGACTGGAGTGCCAAGCGGTGCGGTCTTGCCCACGTGCGGCGGACCGTGCGGAGATTGCGCAGCCGGCGAAGCACACGCCGGCGCCGTGGCCGCGTGCGGTGGGCCGTGCCGGGCTCAGAATGGAAAGCGCTCATCCAGCGTGGCGTGGGAGAGTTCGACCAGGAACGCAGCCAGCCGCTCTGCCACCAGCGCGGCCAGGCGGCGGCCCTTTTCGGCAGTGGCAGCGTGGGGGTTGCCGGCCCCCGAGTTGGTGGTCAGCAGATGCCACGGCCGCGTGATGTTCACCCACCCGCGGTTGATCGCCTCGAAGCGTGTGGGCAATGTGGCTCCCTCGTCCGCGGCCAGCGTGCCGTCTGGCCGGCGCAACACGAGTTCGGGGCGCCAGGCAAGTAGCAGAGACGTCTCGGCCTCTCCGGCATGATCGTCTGCATGCTCGAAGATCTGGTGGTAGGCGTCGCGCACGGCGTGGTACCAGTTGAAGAGGAACAGGTGCACGGGCGTTTTGCCGTACAGCTCGCGCAGCAGCGGCTTGAGATCGTTGCCGCCGTGGCTGTTGAACAGCACCACTTTGCGGATGCCATGATGGGCCAAGGAATCGACCAGGTCGCGGATTACCAAATGCAGCGTGCTGGGATTGAGGTTCATGGCCAGGGGGAAGGCCATTTGGTTGGTCTCAGTGCCGTAGGGGATGGCCGGCAGCAGCACGACGCGGGCACCCCGTTCCCAGGCGGCGCGGCAGGCCTCGTCGCTGAGGTGCTCCGCCTCGAAGGTGTCGGTACCGTAGGGCAGGTGCAGGTTGTGCGGCTCGGTTGCTCCCAGCGGCAGCACAGCCAGCTCGTAGGGGTGTTCTTTGACGTAACCGTAAGCAACTTCGGCCAGTCTCCACGGCTTGGCGGCAATAGGATCCAAGGCTGGGCTCCACGAGAGAAGTGAACAAAAACCCCCCTCATCATAAACCGCCGCGCCTGCCTCGGTAGGTGCGGGGGCAGCAACCGCGGCGGGCATGGCATCAGGATACACGTAGACGTGGCCTGCCGAGGCCAGGTCTTTTTTCTTTGGCCAGGCGGGGGGAGGAGTGGCAGCCCCAGCTTGCAGACCACGGGCCTGGCATGCCGCGGCATCCACACGGAACGTAGGTTGCACCAGCTCGCCCATTTTTCGCAACTTGACAGTGCGGTGCAGGCAGCCTATCATCGAACCTGGGCATGACGTGTGCCCGAAATCTAGTGTAGTTGGTCCGGAGTAGCGCCGGCGGTTAGGGATCTTGCCTGGGCTGCCGGAGGTAGAACACGTGGCGGTCTGCGGCTGGAGCCTGGCCGTATGCATATTGTTGGCAAGATCCTGATTGGGTTCATCCTGCTGGCGGCGGTTGGGCTGTTCGTGCTGGCTGCGGCGGTGGCCAATGCTCGTCATGCCTGGATGAAGCGGGTACGGCAGGAGTACGAGAGGCCGTTGGCGGAAGTGCAGCAGAAGATCGTCGAGATGGAGGATGGCGATCCGCTGGAGACGCTGCAATCGAGGAAGGCCAATCCGCGGCTGTCGCTGGGATTGCTGCGTGTGGGGCTGCACGACGTATTGGTGGATCGGGGGCGGGTGTGGCGTGGCTGCGTGCCGCAGGCGGTGGATCAGCGGGGTGTGACGGTGAACGTGCCGGCGTTGCTGGATGCCCAGGGGCAGCCGCTGAGTCCCGGTTTGAAGCCTCAGTACCGCGTGTATGTGTTCGAAGAAAAGGCGGCGGAGCAGGGGGGGGGTTACCTGGGCGAGTATCTGGTGAATGCCGTCGATGAGACGCAGACGAACGTGGTGCTGGTGCCGGTGCTGGCGCTTTGGCAGCGGCAGCAGCAGCGGCTGGCGGCCAGCGTGGCGGCGCGGGAGCCGTGGATCCTGTATGAGATCATGCCGCGGGACACGCACGAACATTTCTCCAGCGTCGATCAGCCTTTCTTGCCGGGAATCGACCAGGCTGGGCTGCGGGCACTCATGCCCAACGTGCCGGAGGAAGCAATCACGCAGTACGTGCGTCACGGGGGTCCGGCCCAGGATGGGGATCCGCCGGACCGGGTGCTGATTGAGGTGCGCTTTGTGCGGGAAACCGCCATGGCGCTGGACGACCAGGGACGCGAGTCCGTGCGGTTCTTGCCCGGCCAGACGCTGCTGCTGGACTGGACGGCTGCCAATGAGCAGATCCGTGCCGGCAATGCAGAAGAGGTGGGCCGCCGTTACAACCGCGAGCTGCGCGACTATCATTATTATTTCCATGACCTGCACCGCCAGAGCCTGTGGCTCTACGACCGCGTGGTCAAGCTGCAGCAGGATATCGGCTACCTCCAGCAGGCGGCCGATGCCCTGCAAACGCAGATCGACGCGCGTACCAACGAGATCGAGAATCAGCTGAAGCCAGAGAAGAATCGCATGGAGGGGGAGCGAGATCTGGTGGAGTCGCACCGGCTGGCACTGGAAAGCGAGCTGGCCAAGACGCGCAGTGCCATCGACGCGTTGTTGGCAGAGAACCGGCGGCTGGCACGCAAGTGGACGGCGCTACAGACGCGGGTGGCGGAGGAGATCGAACGGGCCGTGCAGGCTGCCGCGCAGCCCTAAGGGCCCCCAGCGGCCCGGCTTGGATGCACCATGGGGATTTACGATCGGGAATACGTGCGCCGCGACGAGCCGCGTGGTCTCGGTACACGCGATTTCTCTGCCGTGGCCCTGCTGATCGGGGCCAATGTGCTGGTGTACGTGGCCATGCTGGTGACGCGGCAGGGCCAGCGCTATCCCCTGGAGGAGCTGTTGAGCCTCGAGGTGGACACGCTGGCTCGGCCTTGGGAATGGTGGCGCTTCATCACCTACGGTTTTGTGCATGATCCGCGGCGGCTGGCCCATATCGCCGTGAACATGTTGGGACTGTTCTTTTTCGGCCGACCCATTGAGGAGCGCTACGGCAAGCGCGAACTGCTGCTGCTGTACTTTCTGCTGCTGGCTGCCTCATCCCTGGCATTTGTGCTGATCGAGCGGCTGCGCGGTACGCCGGAGGTGCGCATGTATGGTGCCTCGGGCGCCGTGGCCGGGATCTTGATTCTGTTTGCGTTGAATTTCCCCAACCGGCAGGTGCTGCTGTTTTTTGTGCTGCCCACGCCTGCCTGGGTGGTGGCAGTAGGCATGGTGGTCCTAGACATGCTGGGCGCCATGGGGGGAGAACGAGGTGTGGCGTACACGGCACATCTGACAGGTGCGGCGCTGGCGTTCGCCTACTATCGTGGCAACTGGAACCTTTGCAGCTTGGTGTCGCGGCTGCGCAGGTGGCGACGGCCGCGGCTGCGCACGGTGCGGCCCGAGATGCTCACTGCGGAGGAGGCCGACGAGGAGCTGGAACGCACCGTCGACCAGATCCTGGCCAAGATGTCTCAGCATGGCATGGACAGTCTCACGGCCGCTGAGCGGCGCACGCTCGAGGAGGCCAGCCGGCGGTATCGGGAGCGGCGGCGCTAGCCGGATTGCAGCCCGCGGAACAGCACGGCGCTGGCCGTGTAGCCGTGCAAGAAGTTCTTGCCGCCGATCGGGCCCAACTCGCCCTGCGCAAAGAAGCCGGCCACGGGAATGCCGCCCAGCAGTTCGTGCAGCACGGCCGCATCGTGGTCCGGGGTGTCGAACAGCCGCGTCCCCCGGCCGTTGCAGGTAAACAGCAGCGTCGCCTGCGGCGCTGCCGCTTCTGACTGTTGTGCGGCAGCGAGGAGCTGCCGCAAATCCTCGTCCGCCGTCTGGGCATCCCGCACGTGAAACTGCACGGTTTGGCCGGCCCGCACGTACTCTCCGATCGCCAATGCCCCGCTCTGCTCATCCGCCCCCAGGCAGTTGCGCACCAGAAAGTCTCCCCTGTCAAATCGCTCCCGGTACTCGTTGGTCACCAGGCCCACGTGCACGCCCCTGCGCACCAGCGCCTGCTCTGACGGAGGGAGCGACTCGTACAGCTCTCGCAACCGCTCCAATGGCGAGGCCCCTGCCAGTTCCAGGATCACGTTCCGCTCGGCACGCGTGACCACAAACGGCCGGCCGATGGGCCGGCAGCCCTGCGACACCACCGCCTGCATGCGCAGCGGCCCCTCGATGTACACCGCCACGGCCCCTTGTTGCAGCGCATCGGCCCCCAGCAACAGGGCTGGCGTGCCCGGCGACCCCACGCCGCTGGCCATGCCTCCCACCACCGGAATCCCCGGGTGGTCCTCGTTGACGCGTTGTAGCAGCCGTTCGGCCGGAAAGCTGAACGGATCTCCCAGCACCAGCAGCCCCGCCTCGGCGGGCCATGTGGCAGGCAAGACGTCGTGCCAGCCGCTGATGGCACCGCCATCGGCGGTGCGCTCATAGATAAGGTGCATGGTCAGCACCCGCACGCCGGGCAGGCTTGCCCCCCAGAGCGCCACGGCGGGGCGGCCTTCCACCTCGCGGCCGTTGGCAAGCACCGACTCCGCCAGGCAGCCCGCCAGCACGGCTGGTCTCAGCTCAGACAGGATCTGGCGGCCCGCCCAGCCGATGTCCGTCTGGTACTCCGCACTCACAAAGGCCACAACCAGACTCGGCGTGGTCTCCAGCCGATTTGCCAGTGTGTGGCAGGCTTCGCCCACCGCTGCCTGAGGGTCCGGTTGCGTCGAGACAGCGGCGGCAAATCGAAACATCGTGGGCTCGCGGTGTGTTGTACGAGGAGAAACATGGGCTGCCCCGCGCAGGCAACGCCTGCATGAGAATGGAACATGCCACCCCCCAGGCGGTCAAGGGAGCCTTCCCCCGACGCCCCAGCGGCCGCAGCAACGCAAAGCCGGCAGACGGAGAGTAGCCTTGCGCCAATGCCAGGTGCCCGCCAGCGCACCGAGCGGCTGCCTCCGCGCATCACACCTGCGTGTGTGGAGTTGTTGTGGGAGCCCAGGCACCTTCTCTACCTCGTCGGGCAACACAGATCCGGCGTGCTTGTGAATAGCCCGATCAGGCGTTTCTGCCCAGGCTGGAAGGTCTCTACTACCGTCGGGTGATAGTCCGTTATTGGGGGCAAAGCGACCACCTGCGGGGGCGGGGTTTGGCTGGCAGCGGGGATGAGGATGGAATGAGATACCCACGCGCGTCATGCGCAGCCGGTTTGCCGGCAAACGGAAGGGCGACGATGTCCGGCGCCGAGCTATCTGGCCGTCCCGCCGGCTGTGGGCGTCGCCGTCAGCTCTGCCCGCGCCGCCCCGTCGCCCCTGACAGTTATTGCCGCGTCCCCTCCTGGTCCCCCTGCCACCTCTGGCTCTTGGCACCTCTGCGGGCTTTAGGCGCGGGCGTCAACGCTCGCCGTGGCCGGTGCCCTCTGGCCGCCTGGCCGGCGGCTGCCGCACGCAGCGAAGTCAGGGGCCAAGCGAGGGGGGGGAGATTCTTTGCCGCGTCCGAAAGGAAGCTGCTGCCGTTTCCGTACAAGGCCTGCGCGGGGGCGGCCCTGCGGGAGATTCTTGGGGCGGCTGAGATGTGCGGCCGGTCGCGGGGGCGTAGCGGGTACTTGGCCCGTTGGCGGGTGGCGGGTGTCCT
Organism: Pirellulales bacterium; assembly: GCA_023511675.1. Lineage (GTDB taxonomy): Bacteria > Planctomycetota > Planctomycetia > Pirellulales > JAIMBC01 > JAIMBC01. The sequence goes on along the minus strand of JAIMBC010000021.1, from coordinate 28,296 downwards.
TGCGCTGCTACACGGGCCTGGATGAAGTTGGCGGCGTCGGCGAAGGCACAGTGGCCCGGCACGCGGGTGCTAATCTTTGCGGGAGCGGCCGCGTTTCGGCGGTGTTTGTGCAGCGCGGCCTTTGCGGTCTGGCTTGTGTGCTGCCGCTGCGGGCCGCGGCCTGCAGCGCACCAGGCGGAAGTCCAGCTCGCGGCGTTCGATATCGACGCGTGCCACGGCGACGCGCAGCGGATCACCCAGGCGGAAGACGCGGCCGGTGCGCCGCCCGGTCAGGCTATGGGTGCGGCGATCGAACAGGTAGTCGTCTGGCGGCAAGGCGCTGGCATGGAGCAGGCCTTCGGCGGGAAGATCGAGGCCCTGGGCGAAGAGGCCGTACTCTTCGACGCCGGTGATCACCGCTTCGAATTCCTCGCCCATGCGGCTGCTGAAATAGTGGAGCAGCTTGACCTTCACCAGTTCTCGTTCGGCTGCCTCAGCACGTTGTTCGCGTTCGGAACAGTGGCGTGCCAGGGCGGCAAGTTCGGCGAAGTCTGCCCGCACCTTGCCGCGAGAAAGCAGCGTCTTGACCATGCGATGCACGGTCAGGTCGGGGTAGCGGCGGATGGGAGAGGTAAAGTGGCAATAGTGCTCACTGGCCAGGGCGTAGTGGCCATCAGGTTCCGGGCTGTAGACGGCCCGCTGCATGCTGCGCAACACCGCGTAGTTGACGGCCTGCTCGGCCGGCGTGCCGGCGGCGCGGCGGAGGACGTCTTGCAGCTCGAAGCGGCTGTGCAGGCTGTCCACGGGGAAGGAGAGAGCTGCCACGAACTCCGCCAGGGCGTCGAGCTTTCGCGGATCGGGCGCGCCGTGGACGCGGCGGAGGAAGGCCACGCCTGCCTCATGGAGCATGGCCGCCACGGCCTCGTTGGCTTGCAGCATGAACTCTTCGATGATCTGGTGGCTTTCCGTGTGCACGACGCGGCGGGCACCCTGAACCCGGCCGTGGCGATCGAGTTCGATCTTCACCTCGGCCAGGTTGAGTTCCAACGCGCCGCGATGCATGCGGCGGGCGCGCAGCAGCATGGCCAGTTCGTGCATGCGGCCGAGCAGGGCATGTACCTCGGGGCTGAGCTTTTCGCGCCAGGCCTGGCGGTCCGCCAGGTAGGCATCGACCTCCTCGTAGGTGAAGCGGCGGGCGCTGCGGATGGCAGCGGGGACCACTTCGCAAGCGATCAGCGCTCCGTCGGCCGAGAGTTCCATGAGTGCGCTGAGGGTGTAACGCAGTTTGCCCGGTTGCAGGCTGGCCACGCCGTTGGAAAGGACCTCGGGCAGCATGGGGATGACGCGATCGGGGAGGTACACGCTGGTGGCGCGCTGGCGGGCCTCGGCATCCAAGGGGGTGCCCGGGCGGACGAAGTGGGCCACATCGGCGATGTGTACGCCCAGCAGCCAGTGGCCATGGGCGGTGCGTTCGAGAGAGATGGCGTCGTCAAAGTCGCGGGCATCTGGGGGGTCGATGGTGACGACGGTCTTGGCGGTGAGATCGAGGCGGCCGTTCAGGGCGTCGGGATCGAAGCTCCGCGCCGCCGAGCGGGCAGCGGCGAGCACATCCCGTGGGAAATCGCCGGGCAGGTCGTACTCGCGGATGATGGAGAGCGTGTCCACCCCTGGGGCGCCGCTGGGGCCCAGCACCTCGACAATGACGCCTTCTCCCTCGTGCGATTGGGAGGGGAAGCGCAGCATCTCGAAGACGACTTTGTCGTTAGGTTGGGCGCGCTTGGCGCCGGGGTCGCCCACGGGTAGGGGGGCGGCGAACACCGCTCCATCGACCTGCACATAGCCGCCGCCGGCCGCCTCGAAGTAGGTGCCCACAAAGCGGTGCCTCTCCCGCTCTATGATCTCCACGATCATGCCCTGGCGAATGCCGAAACGTCCTTTCTGTTGCAGCACCTTGACCAGCACGACGTCGCCCTGTGCGGCATCAAGGGTGTAGCGTGCGGGCACATAGATATCCCCCTGGCCGTTGTGAGGGGGCTGGGGCCGGACGAAGCCGAAACCAGCTTCTGCTCGCCGGAACGTGCCGGTGAGGGTGTGGGCTTGGGCGGCGCGGGGACGCATGGGCGCGCGTACGCGATGGCCCGGATCGTAGGCGAGCAGTTCACGGCGCACCAACCGTTTGACGGCCTGGCGTACCGCATCGAGATCGGCTGGCGGCAGTCCGAGCCGGCGTGCGAGAATGCGTGGTTTGGCGGGTTGGTAGCCGGGCTGCCGCACCAGGTCCAGGATGGCCTGTTCGAGTTGGTCGTCTGTGAGCGAGGGGGGGGGAGGCGGTTCTTTCATCGATTCATGAGGGGAAGAGGGGCGGACTGCGGGACGGCAGCGAGGGGAGAGGGCGGGCAGCAGCGCTGCGGAAAGGGCCCCTCCACATTGTTGGCTGCTGCGGGGATGGACGGAGGCGCTTCACAGCCGGGATCAGGCCGCGGCCTGCCCTGTGGCTGTTTTGCGATGAGCGTACGTTGAGCGTACCACGCCACAAAAAAGCGACGCCAATTCCGACGCAGGAAACGACGGAAATGCTTCGCCGGGCGTGGAAACCGCAACCTGCGGTTAGCCACAAGCAAAAGCCGAGCTGGGGTTTACAGCATCTTGCGATGTAGTGCAAAAGCCCCAAGTGGGCGGCACTGGACTCGAACCAGTGACCTCGACCGTGTGAGGATCGCGCTCTAACCAACTGAGCTAGCCGCCCTTGTGGTGTACTGTACCTTGCGGGGCGTGCGGCGCCCACAGGGTATGTGGTGCTGGCACCGTGTTTATACCAGGTCCTGAGTTGGTTCGACCGGCCGAGGTTCGGCCGGAGGGGGTTCAAACTTCGGGACGGTGGCTTCTTCGCGGTCGTCGATATCGTGATAGCGTACGGTACGGCGTGGGGGCCGGGCAGGCACGTCGGCGGCGGCGGCCTGTAATTCTTCTTTCAAATCCTGCATGCCTTTTCTGAACTGGGCCATGCTTTGGCCGAGCGAGCGGGCCACCTTGGGCAGATTGGCGCCAAACAGGAGCACGGCCACGGCACCGACCAGGATCAACTCGGCGGGGCTAAGTCCGAACATGGCATGCCTCCGACGGTGAACTCCAGAATGCGATTAGGTCCCTTCGGGCTTGGTGGATTCGGGGAGTGCTTCGTCCGGCGCTTCGGCCCCTTCGCGCACGCCGCGTTTGAACTCGGTGATGCTGCGGCCCATCGACCGCATCAGCGTGGGAAGGCGTGACGAGCCGAACAACAGCAACAGCACCCCCAGGATCAGCAGGACTTCCCAGTAGTTGAGTCCGAAGGCTAGTAAGGGGGTCATCTTTGAGGTCCTCCCAGGGCGAGCCGCCTCAGGCGAGCCACGCACGGGGCGCGCGTTGCTTGGCGGGGGCCGTATCGCTAGGTGAGGCGGGAAACACGGCCCGGGCGGCTGGCTGTCCAGTCCAGCCTGAGGCTTACTAGCTTCATTCTACTGGGCAGGTAGCGCGTGTCAAAGGGCGCAGGCGGCGTGGGGACCGGGGAAAACGAAGCCGCCGCTTCGCCCCGGAGGCAGACCTTGCTGCCTTTTCAGTTTTCTCCGGCAGGACAGTTTGCCGGGGCTGCGCCGCATGCCCCCTAGGGCGCGGCGGCGAAGCTGGTGCGGCTCGGCTTGCGCCCCGTGAACCCCACCCGGGCACGGCGGTTGCGCCCGGGACCTGCGGTTCCTGGCCGCCCGAGATGCATACGCCCCTCGGGCGCGGCAGATGTTCAGCTCGTGCCCCGCCCCTTGCCCTGCGGCGGTTGCAGCCCCATGTCTCTCAACAGCAGCTTCAGATCCTCCCAGGCGTCTCGCTTGGCCTCCGGATTTCGCAAGAGATAGGCAGGGTGGTAGGTGCAGAGCACCTTGCTGCTGCGCCAGGTGTGAAATCGTCCCCGCAGCCTGCCAAGCGGCATTGCCGTGCCAAGCAGCGCTGCGGCTGCCACGGAACCCAGGCAGCAGATATAGGGGGGGCTGAGGATTTCGAGCTGCCGCTGGAAGAAGCTTCGGCAGTTGGCCACCTCATCGGCCGAGGGAGTGCGGTTTCCCGGCGGGCGGCACTTGAGCACGTTCATGATGTACACCTCCTCCCGGCGGAAGCCGCAGGCCTCGAGCATCTTGTTGAGGAGCTGGCCAGCGCGGCCCACGAAAGGCTCGCCCTGCCGGTCTTCATCCGCCCCGGGCGCCTCGCCGAAGAACACCACACGGGCCTCCGGATTGCCCACCCCAAACACGGTCTGGGTACGCTGTGCTGCTAGCAGGGCACAGCGGGTGCAGGCGCGAACCTCCGCGGCCAATGTCTCCAAGGCGGCAATGCGCTGTGCCCGGGTCTTTGGGGCTACGGCGGGCGCGTCGCCGGCGTGCTCCGGCAACAGGGAGGGCGCCGCAGCCCTGGGAAGCAGAGGGGCCGCAAGCGGCCCTGCCGCAGCGGAGGCTGGCCGTTCGGGCCGCGGCGCATGCGGCTGGGGCTGACTGGCCAGGGTGGTGGAGGCTGTTTCGCTGGGTGGCGGCGAGGCTGGTGCTCCTTCGGCTGGCCGTGGGCTAGCGGGTGCGGCGGCGGGCGCAGCCCGGTCAACTGGGGGTTGTACGGAGGAGGCAGCCCGGCTGCCGGCTTGTGCCGCGGTGGCGGTTGTGTTGGGGCTGTCGAGTTGTGCAGTCGGTCGCCGCGGCAAGTGTGTCACGCCGGCGGCTAGCCAATCCTCTGTCAGATGCAGGAGGATCTGCCGCAAAGGCGGCGCCAGTTCTAGATCATGCGGGTTCATGCGCGATGGGGCATTGCTGGGGTTCGCGTGCGTGGGCAAGGGTCCTGCGGGAAGGGACCCTGCGGTTGAACGTCATCAGGGGTGTCTGCGGCCGTGTTCACGGATTGGCCAGAGAGGCAAGCTGGGCGAGCAGCGAGGGCTGATGGGTTGGCATCCCTGAGGGCGCTGCACGTGGGTGAGCGGGACGTGTGAGGAGAGCACGCCTGGAGGCGCAGGGACATCAGGAGGAGTGGGGGGCTGCGTCGCGCTTGGCTTGGGTCTTGGGTGTGATGGCATCGAATCCCAGCAGCGGTTGCAGGACGGGGGGCATGCGCACGCTGCCGTCTGCCTGTTGGTAATTTTCGAGGATGGCAATCAAGGCCCGGCTGATGGCGATGGCCGTGCCATTGAGCGTGTGGACGAAGTGGGTGCCTTTTTCGTGCTTGTTGCGGAAGCGGATGCCCAGCCGCCGCGCCTGATAGTCGGTGCAGTTGGAGGTGCTGGTAACCTCGCCGAACTCTCCTTGTTCGCCGCGGCCTGGCATCCAGGCTTCCAGATCGAACTTGCGATAGGCGGGGCCGCCGAGTTCGGCCGTGCAGGTATCGATCACGCGATAGGGGATGCCCAGTCCGTCGAACAGGCGGCATTCGAGTTCGCAGAAATGCTCGAGCATCTCCTCGCTTTGCTCGGGGGTAGTGAAGGCGAACATCTCGACCTTGGTAAACTGATGCACCCGATACAGGCCGCGCGTGGCGCGGCCGTGTGCGCCGGCCTCGGTGCGGTAGCAGTGGCTGATGCCGCAGAGCTTGATGGGGAGCTCTTCGCGCTCGAGGATGTGATCGGCCAGCAGGCCGCCCAGGGTGATCTCGGCAGTGGCCACCAGGCTGAGATCGCTATCGGCGATACTGTAGATCTGGGTCTCGGGGCCGCGGGGAATGTAGCCGATGCCGCTGAGGATCTCGTTGCGTGCCAGGTCGGGGGTGATGGCGGGGGTGAAGACCTCGCGGAGCAGCACATCGAGGGCATAGCGTTGGAGGGCCAGTTCAAGCAGCACGGCCTCGTTTTTGAGGAAGTAGAAGCCGTGGCCGGCCACGCGGGCGCCACCTTCCAGATCGATCAGGTCGAGTTGCTCGCCGAGCTGGACGTGGTCGCGCGGCGGGAAGTTGAAGGTGGGAAGGGGCGTCTTGCCTCGGCGCAGTTCGCGGTTAGCGTTTTCTCCTACCGGAGCGTCGGGGTGGGAGAGGTTGGGGATGGCGCGGTGGATGGCGTCGAGTTCGGCGGCCAGCCCGGCCAGTTCGTGTTCGGCGGCCTGGGCCTCGGCGCGCAGTTCGCGTCCCTTGGCCTTGAGGGCCTCGCGCTGGGCGGCATCCGCCTTGCCGATGGAGCGGGAGAGTTCGTTGGCCTGGCGGTTGAGGTCGTCTAGCCGGGCCTGCAGCGCGCGGCGCTGGGTTTCCAGCGCGACGAACCGATCGACATCCGCCGGCGACTTGCGGCGCAGGCAGTTCTCCTTGACCAGCGGGGCGTTTTCCAGAATGAACTTGCGATCCAACATGCGTACCGCACCCGGACTAGGGCTTTAAGGCCGCCAGCTCTTCCCACAGGTAGGCGCTGGCCTTGATGCCGCGGTGGAAGTCGGCCAGCGAGAACTTTTCATTGGGGCCATGGGCATGATCGTCATCCAGTCCCCAGCCTAACAACAAGGTGTCAACGCCCAGCAGCTCGCGGAACATCGACACCACGGGGATCGAGCCCCCCTCGCGGATGAACACCGGCGGGGTGCCAAACCCGCGCTCAATGGCCCGCGCCGCCGCCTGCACATAGGGGCTGTGGAGAGACACCACCACGGGCTGAGACCCATGATGCGCTTGCAGCTCCATGGAGATGCCAGGGGGCAGCCGCTGGCGCAGCCAGGCCTCCAGTTCGGCGGCGATTTTTGCCGGATCCTGCCTGGGAACGAGGCGGAAACTGAACTTGGCCCCCGCCCGCGCCGGCAAGACCGTCTTGGCCCCCTCTCCCTGATACCCGCCCCACAGCCCATTGACATCGAAACTGGGACGCACCCAGCGCCGCTCCAGCGTGGTATAGCCCTCTTCTCCGCCCAGGGCAGACACGCCAAGCTGCCGCTGGAAGGCCGCCTCGTCGAACCCCAGAGCGGCGAAGCGCTCACGCTCTTCGGGCGCCAGCGGCTCCACGTCATCGTAGAAGTGAGGCACTTGCACCTGGCCTTTTTCGTTCGTCACGCCTGCTAGCAGCTTGGCCAGCACCGTGGCTGGATTCACCACGGCCCCGCCGAACACGCCCGAGTGGAGGTCGTGTTGGGGCCCGGTCAGGCGCAGCTCGAAGTAGGCAATGCCGCGCAGGCCGTATGTGATCGCTGGGCGGCCGGGGCCGAACTGGCAGGTATCGCTGATCACGGCCACGTCGCAGGCAAGTCGGTGGCGATGTGCTGCCACGAACGGTGCGAGGCTCGCGCTGCCGATCTCCTCTTCGCCCTCGATCAGGTACTTGATGTTCACGGGCAGCCGGCCCGCTGTTTGCAGCCAGGCCTGCGCGCTCTTGATGTGCGTGAGCAACTGGCCCTTGTCGTCCGTGGCGCCGCGTGCGTAGACGTTGCCTTCGCGGACTGAGGGAGCAAAGGGGGGCGTGACCCAGGCATCGAGCGGATCGGCAGGCTGCACGTCGTAGTGGCCGTACACCAGCACGGTGGGAGCGGCGGGAACGGGCGGCGTCTCCGCCAGCACAATGGGATTGCCCTGCGTCTCGGCCACTTCGACCTGCATGCCCAGTGCGGCGAACTGGCTCGCCAGCCATTGCGCGGCCTGCCGCACTTCCGTCTGGTGGCGGCCGTCTGTGCTCACGCTGGCGATGCTCAACAGCGAACAGAGATCCTGCTCGAAGGCCTTGCGATGTTCGTCCAAGTAGGCGTCAAGCTGGTGCATGCTGTGTGGGGGTGCTAAATGCCGCCGTGGGCGCTGGCACTGCGGCGAAGGGCTGCGGCGGTGGCAGCCGTCCGCCGCGAGGACGTCTCGCTGGCACTCGCTGCGGGCCAGGGCTGGAGTGGTGCTGGCGTCGCAGACGTACGGGGCGGGGGAGAAGGCCGCGGCTCGGCTGCCTGGAGTCGATCGCCTCCGCCATGCGCCCTTGGCACGTGCAACTGGTTTGGCAGTATAATAGTTGGGCTTGGTTCTGGGTATTGGTGTTTGTCTTTTCAAGCTGCCGCAGATGAGCGAGTCTCAAGCTTCAGGCGTGGTAGTGCCTGCCGAAGAAACGGTGCGCCGCAAACGGGAAGCCTCCTCCCAGCAGCCGCGCAAACAGCCGCGCTACCACGTGATCCTCTGGGATGACAACGAGCACACCTATGCCTACGTGATGCACATGCTCCAGGAGCTGTTCGGCTATCCCCTGGAGAAAGGCTATCAGCTTGCCAAGGAGGTGGACACGCGGGGCAAGGCCATCGTGCTGACCACCACCAAAGAGCACGCCGAGCTGAAGCGTGACCAGATCCACGCCTACGGCAAGGACGGACTGATCGAGAACTGCAAGGGCTCCATGTGGTGCACCATCGAGCCGGAGTGCTGATCTGCCCCTTTGCGGCCGGCAGAGGCGGCACCGTTCCGCCGGCGCTGTGCTTCCGCCTGCACGGCCGATAACCTATGGGTGCCACGCTGCGCATGGTCACCCTGGGCTGCCGCGTCAATCAGTACGAGACGGAGTACGTACGCCAGGGGCTGCTGAGCATCGGCTACCGGGAGGCGGCGGAGGGGGAGCCCGCAGATTTGCTGGTGGTAAACACCTGCACGGTCACTGCCGAGGGAGACGCCAAGAGCCGGCAGCTCATCCGCCGGCTGGCAGCGCAGAATCCTGGGGGGCGGATGGTGGTGATGGGCTGTTACGCATCGCGGGCGCCGCGAGAAGTGGCGGCCCTGCCGGGCGTGAGCGAGGTGGTGACAGACAAGCGCGAGCTGGGCGATCTGCTGGGCCGCTTCGGCGTGTTGGATCTGCCGGCGGGACTCGGCCGGTTGCAGGCGCGCAAGCGGGCTTATGTGAAGGTGCAAGACGGCTGCCTGTTGCGTTGCAGCTTTTGCGTCATCCCCCTGGTGCGGCCCTACATGTACAGCCGCCCCGAGAGCGAGATTGTGGCGGAGGTGCGGCGTCTGGTCGAGGCTGGGCATCAGGAAGTCGTGCTGTGCGGCATTCATCTGGGCCATTACGGCGTGGACTTCAATCGCGGCCAACCGCGCAGCCGCTGGGTGAGGCTGGCACAGCTTGTCGACCGGCTCGCCGCGCTGGAGGGCAGCTTCCGCATCCGCCTCTCGAGCATCGAAGCCACGGAGGTGACGCGCGAGCTGCTGGCTGTGATGGCGGCCCATCCTCGCCGCGTCTGTCCCCATCTGCACGTACCCGTACAGAGCGGCTCCGACGAGGTGTTGCGCCGCATGCGCCGCCGCTGGGGTGCCCAGCGGCTGATCGACCGTTGCCTGCTCGCCCAGGCCATCCTCGACCAGCCAGCACTCTCTACCGATGTCATGGTGGGCTTTCCCGGCGAGACGGAGGCGGATTTCGAGACCACCTGCCGCACCCTGGAACAGGTGGGCTTCTGCAAGCTGCACGTGTTTCCCTTCAGCCCTCGACCGGGGACCGCGGCTGCCGCCATGCCCGGCCAGCTTCCCCCCCACATCAAACGCCAGCGCATCGAGACCCTGGCCGCCCTGGAAGAACGGCTACGCGCCCGCTATCTCCAGCAGCTTGCGGGCCGCTCCCTGCAAGTGCTGGTAGAAGGCTGCTGCGGCCCCCACCGCCTGCAAGGCACCGCGTGCAGGTATGTGCCCGTGGAAGTAGCCGGAGATGCGGCCAGTGTGGGCCAGCTCCTCGACGTGGTGGCCCGCCGGGTGGCCAACGGCCGCTTGCTGGCCGAACGATACCCGGAGCAGCCATCAGCCGTCGGCACCGCGTGAGCCTGCCAGCCCCCAGCCCGGCTAACGCCGCGGCTTGAGTTTCCCCGCGGCCCACGGCGTGTGGCGGGATATGGCGCTGTGAGGGGCTGACGAGGATTCATGTGGGCAGACGACGGTGCGTGCGCCCGGGAGGGATCTCAGCCAGGCGGTGCGGCAGGGCCGCGGGATGGTGCGGCTCAAGGGGAGTGTAGACGCCGGCGGGAAATACCAGATACCATGACCGCACGCTGGATCCCCTTCGGCCCTCTTGGGAGACAAGCCATGTTGCACCGCTTTCTCTGTTGTTGGGTGGGAGTAGCTGCTCTGCTGGGAGCTGCCGCCAACTGGCCGCAGTTCCGCGGTCCGGGCGGTCTGGGGGTTTCTGAGGAGCAGGGCCTGCCTGCCGAGTGGAGCAGCAGCCAGAACATCGCCTGGAAGACCCCGTTGCCAGGGCCGGGAGGGTCCAGTCCGATCGTCTGGGGCGATCGTGTGTACATCACCTGCTATTCGGGCTACGGCGTCAGCATGGAGCAGCCGGGCGAGATGAGCAGCCTGGTGAGGCACTTGCTGGCGATCGACCGGCGCAGCGGCGAGGTGCTGTGGGATCGCACGGTACCGGCGGCTTTGCCCGAGCAGCCATTTGGCGGCTTTCAGGCGCTGCACGGCTATGCCTCGAGCACGCCTGCCACGGATGGCGAGCGGATCTACGTGTTCTTTGGGCGCACGGGGGTGTTGGCCTTTGACACCCAGGGCCAGGAGCTGTGGCGTACCGAGGTGGGGACGCGCACGCACAACTGGGGTTCGGCCACGTCGCCGGTGTTGCATGGCGATCTGGTGATCGTCAATGCCAGCGTGGAAAGCGGTTCGCTGGTGGCATTGCACCGGCAGGACGGCCGCGTGGTCTGGCGCGCTGGGGAGATTCGAGCTGCCTGGAACACTCCGTTGTTGCTTGAGGGGGGGGCCGGGCCCGAGCTGGTGGTCAGCGTGCAGGGCCGTTTGTTGGGATTCGATCCGGCAGCAGGGCAACAGCTTTGGCAAGCTGCGGGGATTCAAGACTATGTATGCCCGAGCGTGGTGGCGTTTGATGGAGCGGTGTTTGCGATTGGAGGCAGGAACAAGCCGGGGCTGGCCGTCAAGAGCGGCGGCCGCGGCGAGACGAGTGCCCTCTGGACGATCGACAAGGGCTCCAACGTCTCGTCGCCTGTTTACTACAAAGGGCACCTCTACTGGGCCCATGAGGGCCAGGGGATTGTGTACTGCGTGGATGCTGCATCAGGAACCCTGGTGTATGAACAGCGGCTGAACCCTGGCCCAGGCAGGATCTATGCCTCGGCCGTGGCGGCAGACGACAAGATTTACTACGTCTCGCGCGAGAATGGCACGTATGTGGTTGCCGCGGGGCCGAGCTATCGTCTGCTAGCGCACAACCGGCTGGAAGACGACCCCAGCACGTGCAATGGCAGCCCGGCCATCTGCGAGGGACAGATTCTGCTGCGGTCCAACCAGTATCTCTACTGCATTGGCACGCGGTAGAGCAGGGCTAGGAGGAGGGGCAAAGGCGATCAGGCGGCCGGCGGCGCCGGCATCGTCTCGCGCCTTTCACCGGCAGGGGCTTGCCGCATCCACGGGGTTGGGTGCGCCCCATCCACCGCGATGGGCTTGCGGCACGTGCTGCCATGGCACGCGGAATACGCCGCGATCTCTGGCAGTACACAACGGTGAACAGGCTGCGGGGGCGGCGCTCGTCTCGGATCGAGCCGTGCGGCTCTGGGCAGCACGTTTGTTGGTGCGACGTTCGGCGGGCACCTGCACGTTGGGGGACAGAAAACGTGCAGCTCGACCATGCAGACGCTGCCCAGGAGTCTGGGCCGTGCGGGGCATGGGGGGAGACGGGTGCCATGCCACACGACGCCCGCTTCGATACTGCCTGGGGCGTGAGAGGGAAGACGTGCTGCGCCTACGTGCCGCGGGCGGCGAGCTGGAACTCGTCCCTCCAGTTCTCGGCGTAGGGAAGCGAGAACACAAGCTGGATGCGTTCGGCCCGGTCGGGCCCTGGGCCTGCCAAAAGCACCAGCGCTTGCCGCAACTGGGTACAGCGCGGGTCGTGCTCGACGCTACCTTCGGCACGATCGATACGATCCAGCGCGGCGGCCAGCTCGAGGATTCGGCCGCGAACTTCGAGGAATTCGCGGTTGAAGACTTCGGGACGAGAGCCAGGCATGCTTGGTACTCCAGGGCGCTGGCAAGCGGGATAACCTACATTTGTAGGGCCTTGGTTCGTTTAGTTTCCATCTTACCCTGCGGGAAATCAAGTTCACGTGCAGGCTGGTCTGAGCACCACGTTCTCGCTGTTGGCGACAACGCCCAATGAATCGGCCGTGCCTTTGCTGATGGCGGCGCTGGCAGCGCCCGATCGGGCAGTGCAGCATGCGGCGCTACGCGCCGTCTTGCAACGGCAGGCTCCGCTGGCTCTGCGCGAGATCTTGCGGCGGCTGCATACGGGGGATGCAGCGTGGCAAGAGGCAGTGGCAGCCTGGCCGAGCCGCGCCACGAGCGTGATCCGCGAGGCACTTCTGGATCCGGAACCGCAGCTTGCGGCCAACGCCTGCCAGGCCTGCTTGTGGGCGCGGTGCTACGACATGCTTCCGGTGCTGGCCGCCGCGCTCGAATCTGCGGCAGGGTCCCGAGCGGCCGTGGCGCTGGTGGAGCTGGCGGAGCAGTTGCACGAGGGTCTGCACGCCCCCGAGAACTTCCGCCAGGCGCGCTTGCTGGAACAGGCCCGGTATCATGCGCTGGGCCCGCTGCAAGATGCTGCCCGCCGCTATGGCCGGCACCACCAGATCGAGGCGGTGGAAGCCCTGCTGGTGCTGGCAGACCGCAACGATCCGGCCCTGCGTGAAATGCTGTACGAGGTCAGCGATCCGGCACACGGCGCCTGCATCCATCTGCTGACGACGAGCGAGCGGCCGGCCACTCTTCGGCTGCTCGTTAGCTTTCTCGAGGTTCCGCGGCCGCCGCTGGCCGTACTGCACGCCCTGGCACACCGCGGGGACCGCCCTTTCGTGGAAACGCTGCTGCGCAAGGCCTGCCATGACCTGTCGGCCACGGCACACGCCAACCTGCAACGGCTCGAGCAGCCGGCCTGGCCCCGCAGCGTTGCCCAGTGGCTGCCGGGTTTGGACGCCGACTTGCAGCTCGCAGCCATTCGTCTGGCTGGCTGTCTCGCGCGGCGCAGTGCTGTGCTGGAGCTGCTGGTGGCCCTGGCACGCCAAGGTTCGGCCGCGGCACGGCGCGCGGCCATCGAGGCGATGGCCCCCTATCCCGGCGAGGAGGCGGACGCACTCATCCGCGAAGCTGCCGCCGACCCCGATCCTCTCGTACAAGCCGCGGCCTGCCGGCAGTTGCGCCCCCGCAATATCTCCCACGCCCGTGAACTGCTGATCCATCTGGCCAATAGTCCTTCTCCCGACGTGCGCGCCGCCGTACGCGAACAACTTCCCGAGTTCACGGCTGCCGGCGTGCTGGCCGCCTGGGACGAACTGGACGAGGCCGCCCGCACTGCGGCTGCCGGACTGGTCCGCAAACTGGATCCCCAAGCCCTGCCCGTACTGCGAGAAGAACTCCGCTCGCCTGCCCGAAAACGGCGCCTCCGCGGCCTGGAACTGGTCCGCACCCTCGGCCTCTCCGCGGAACTCGAGGATGAACTGCTGGATCTCGTCGCCGACGAAGACCCGCACGTGCGTGCCGCGGCGGCGGGCGCGCTGGGAACATCCGCCTCGCTTGCGGCACAGGCCGCCCTGCGCGAGGCGCAGCGCGACAGCCATCCCGCCGTGCGTCAGGCGGTTGCCGCGGCGCTGGCGGCCTGGCAGGAGCAGGCCCTCTCTCTGCCGGAAAGCGAACTGGCCCCTGTGCTGAGGGAGCGAACGTGAACGCGTTTGCCGTGCGCTGTCCGTTGCTGGCGGTGGACTTGGATCGGCTGTTCCAGCTTACGCGCGGGCTGCAATCGCGTCCGGAAGACACCCCGGAGAAGCTGTTGTGGCTAGGGGGCCTGACGGCGGGGATGGTGTTGCTGCTGTGGGCCGCGTCTCGGTGGGCGAACCGGTCCGAGCGGCGGCGGTCGTACACGCATCCTGGGCGGCTGTTCTACGAACTGTGTCGTGCACACGGACTGGATGCCTCCTCTCGCCGCCTGCTGCGCCGCCTGGCATCGTACGCGCGGCTGGCCCAACCTGCGCAGGTGTTCGTCGAGCCGCAGCGGTTCGACACTGCGGGCCTGCCCCCCTCTTTGGCCGCCGAGCAGCCTCGGCTGGAGCAGCTTCGCGCCCGGCTGTTTGCCGCTGGCGACGTGGCGTCTCATGCGGCGGAACGCGCGCGAGGCCACTGAGGAGGCGCGAGCGCAGGGAGGCCAGCCTGCTAGCTGCCGCCGGCACTGCCGAGTTGGCTGAGCACTTGCAGCACGCCGTTGAGGTGCGCCAGCCGGGGGCCGAAGCGGTCGACAAACTCGTTGAGCATGAAGTCACCGTCAGCCAGCACGTCGGCATTCTCATTGACCTCTGCGGTGAGCGCGTGCAGGAACTCGGTCTGCACGCGGCTGAGCGTCTCTGCCGCCAGACGGCACTTCTGCGCAAGCTGCGGATTGGCGGCCTTCCACTGGCCCAGCTCCTGCATCCGCTGCTTTTGGGCGGCGCCAAGCTGCTGCACCACCTCTTCCAGCAATTCATTCTGCCGATCCAAGGCCCCCAGAATCTCCCGCAGCAGGCGGAGCTGCTCATCATGAACATTCACCCCAGCCCCCTGACCGGTAGTTGAGCCCGCGGAGATGGCAACCTGGGTAAACAGGGGCGGGATGGGTGCTCGCTCACTCATGTTTCGGCCCTCAAGGTCATAGCCACATTATAACCAGGGTGACGGCGGTTCGTCGAGCATGCATGCGCCACACTCCCTCCGTCCTGCCGGCACAACTGTTAAAGTCGGGCCGGCATCGGCCCGATGCAAGGCAGCGGACCACCGCTCTGCCACATCGGCGGCGACGAGAGGCTGCACAGACTGGAGAAGCAACGTTGACCTCGCACGCCACGCCTCCCTCGGCCCCACTGCTCCCCGCCGCCCTGGCGTTCCTTTCGGTGGTCGAGATCCCAGCACACGGCCTGCTGGGCGGTCTGCTGCTGTTGAACCGCACGGCGCGCCCGCTGGAGTTCCACTGCACTGCACCCGTAAGGCCCAACCGAGTGCAGGAGCTGCTCTACGGCCCCACGCTCAAACCGTTCCTGTACGGAGAGCTGATCGCCCGCACGTTGCTGGCCAAGGCCACTGCGGGCATTGCCGTGGCCCTGCTCGATCAGCCCGAGCTGTTGGCGGCACGCGACCATGTCTCCGTGCCGCTAGCGCTGGTATGCAGGCCGCAAGGGGGGGACGCGCTTTCCGAGGGCGGTGGCAGGCTGATGCTTCCTGGCAGCGGCCCGGTGCTGTTGCAGCCGCTGGCGATTGGCCCCAATCGGTTGGCGATACCGTCGGGGGACGCACAGCGCGTTCACGATGCGCTGGCAGACGTTGGCCAGTATCTCGACCTGGCCGAGCCCTTCGAGCGGATCCGCAATGCCATCGAAGAGGCCCACCGCGTGAGCCGAGCCGCGTGAGATGCCCAGCGATCTACCCGCTCCCCCCCCTGAGGACCGCTCGGCGGACGCTGCAACCACCTGGAACGATGCCGCCTTTCAGGCGGCCATCGCGGCCTGGCAGCAGCCGCCCTGGCCGAGTGATGGTGCGGCCGTGTTCTCCTTCACTCAGCTCGCACCTGAGTTGCTCGACGTACGCGGCAATCTACCGGGCCTGAACCCCCTCATACCGCTGGTGATCGACGCAGCGCAGATGGCACTGGCGGCGCCGCCCACCCTGTGCGTGCCCATCGCCGTTCCCACGCTGCGCCACAAGGCCTATCGATTCGCCTCGCTCCAGGCGGCGGGGCCCGGAGGCGCCCAAAACGAACCATCGCATGGCATACCGCCTCCACCCGCACGCCGCAGGCCGCCAAACGGGCCGCAGCCGGACGGCCCCCTCGCCGCCTCGGCCAGTCGCCATGCACCGTCGGCCCCGCCGGCACGCTATACCCGCGTCAAACCGCCTGGAGACCTGGTGAAGCTGGAAGACCGCCTGTACTGCCTGCTACAGCCACCGCTGGAGGTGGTGGCCGGCATGCAAGAGCTGGCGTTCCCCTGCCAGCCATTCCCCTATCAGCTCGAGGGCGTGGCCTTCTTGTATCCCCGTGCCGCAGCCGTGCTGGCTGACGAGATGGGGCTGGGCAAGACCGTGCAGGCCATCACGGCCATCCGGCTGCTGATCCACGCCGGCGAGGTGAGGCAGGTGCTGGTGGTCTGTCCCAAGCCGCTGGTCAGCAACTGGCAGCGAGAGCTGGGGCGGTGGGCCCCCGAACTGCCGGTGCTGGTGGTTGAAGGCGATGCGGGACGCCGCGCCTGGCAGTGGCGACAGGAAGGCATCCCCGTGCGGATCGCCAACTACGAACTGTTGCAGCGAGACGGGCAGCAGGCCCTGGCGGCTGGTGCCTCGTTCGATCTGGTCGTGCTTGACGAGGCGCAGCGGATCAAGAATCGCAACAGCCTGACGTCGCAGCTCGTGCGGGCTTTGCCCAGGGCGCGAAGCTGGGCGATCACCGGTACGCCCGTGGAAAACTCGGCCGAAGACCTGGTCGGCATCTTCGAGTTCGTGATGCCCGGCTACCTCTCGCCGGACATGAAGCTGCACCGGCTGGGCCGCCTGGCGGGAGAATACGTGTTGCGCCGCACCAAAGAGCAGGTGCTGGCGGACCTGCCTCCACGGCTGGTGCGGGAGGCATACGTCGAGCTGGGACCTGCCCAGCGGGAGGCCTACCGCCTGGCCGAGGAACGCGGCGTGCTCCGCCTGGCCGGGCTGGGTGCCGAATGTACCATCCGCCACGTGTTCGAGCTGGTGTTGCGGCTGAAGCAAATCTGCAACTTCCACCCGGCCACGGGCGAAAGCGCCAAGCTGGAACGATTGCAGGCAGATCTGGAAGAAGTCGCCGCCAGCGGGCAGAAGGCGTTGGTATTCAGCCAGTACGTCGAGACGCTCGAGACACTGCGTGCGCGGCTGGCGGCCTTTCAGCCGCTGGTGTACCACGGCCGCGTGCCCCACCGCGAACGCGAGGGCGTGCTGGCGCGATTCCGTACAGACAGCAGGCGCCACGTGCTCCTTCTCAGCTACGGTGCCGGCGGCGTGGGACTGAATCTGCAATGCGCTCAGTACGTGTTTCTCTTCGACCGCTGGTGGAATCCCGCCGTCGAAGACCAGGCCATCAACCGAGCGCACCGCATTGGAGCCGCCGGTCCCGTGACCGTCACCCGCTTCCTCACACTCGATACGATCGAAGAACGCATCGATCAGGTGCTCCAGCACAAGCGCGAGCTGTTCCAAACCATCCTCAGCAACGCCCGGCCGTGCCACCTGAGCCTCACCCCGCAGGAGCTGTTTGGCCTGTTCCGCATGTCGCCGCCTGCCCAGGCAGCGCCCCCTCCATCAGCAGCCGCGGGGCTTCCCACCGATCGCCCGGCCGCGGCGTGACACCAGCCCCCTGCCGGCAAGGCCAGCCACGGGGCCATTCTGCACAAGGCGCTGCGCGCACCATGCCTGCGCCAGGACGGCCGCGGCCTGGAGCCCGGAACATCGTCCTTCGCACGGCACCTCCCCAACCCTTGCAAGCGTGCAACCTTGCCTGTCTTACGGCGACGGAGACGCTGCGGCCATTCAGCTTGTATGTCCTATCCCGTTGGTGTCGATAAGAGAAACAATGCGGCGCAACGCCTGGCACGGCGTTGCGGTTCTCCTCCCAGCCTCAACCTGCCGGCTGGGGTGTTTACAGGGTCCAGCCACGTTTGCCCATGCGCCGTGCCGCGCTTCCTCTGCTCGCCGTAGCGGCCTTGCTGTCCGGCTGCCGTAGCGCGCGGCAAGTGTGGGACCCGGAGTATGCCCGCGTTGGTCAGGCCATGTACCAGGCTTGGCACCAGCCGGCGCCGGCTGTAGCCGCTCTCAGCCCCGTGGAAGAGTCGATCGCCGGCCCGCAGCCCGTGGAGGCCTACATTCGCTTCGCCCTCTCACAGAACCCAGAGATCCACGCGGCTCGCAAGCGGGTGGACGCAGCGGCCCTGCGGGTGCCGCAGGCGGCCAGCCTCAAGGACCCCATGCTGGATGTCAACTCGTGGCCCATCTTTCCTACCGTGCCGCAGACGGCTGCCGGCCGCATGACGGTCGAGATGATGGTATCGCAAGAGGTGCCCTGGTTTGGCAAGCTGCGGGCACAAGCAGCAGCAGCGGAGCAGGAGGCCCAGGCTGCCCGCGCACAGCTTGCCGCCGTGGAGCTGAAGACCATCGAGGCCGTCAAGCTGGCCTACTACGAGCTGTACTACACGCAGAAGGCCATCCGCCTGACAGAGGCCGACCGCGCGGCGCTCGAGGACCTGCTGGAGGTGGCCAAGGTGCTGTTTCAAACCAACCGCACCAGCCAGCAAGATGTGCTGCGCCTGCAAGCCGAGTCGGCTAACGTCGAGAGCGAACTGGTCCGTCTGAAACAGATGCAGGCCGCGGCGGCGGCCGACCTGGCACAGGTACTGCACGTTTCGCCGGAAACGCCGCTGGCGGCCCTCGAGGATCTGCCCACTGAGGATGTGCCGCGCGATCTGGACCGGCTGTACCAGCAGGCGGTTGCCGCACGCCCGGAACTGCACGCCATGCTGGCCGAGATCGCTCGTAACCGCCAGATGCTCCAGCGCGCCCGGCTCGACTATTACCCCGATGCCACCTTCGCCTTCGGCTGGACCGAAATGACCACGAACCGCGCACTGGCCCCGACTTCCGACGGCATCGACATGCTGACCTTCGGCCTGCGCGTCAACCTGCCGGTGTATCGGCAGCGATTGCACGCCGCAGTGCGAGAGGCGGAGGCCACCGTGGTCTCTTCCGCCCGAGAGTACGACGCCCTGAAAGACGAAACACAGCGAGACGTCAAGCGGCTATTCACGCAGGCGGCCAGCCAGCAAGAGCTGGAGCGGCTGCTGCGAGAGTCGATCATCCCCGCAACCGAACAGGCGTTCGAAGTGGCCCTGCGCGGTTATCAGGTAAGAGCGGTCGAGTTTGCGGACCTGATCGCCGTCTGGCGCGAGCTGTTGCGCTACCACGTGGCGCAGGCACGGCTCGAGGCACAGCTCCAGCAGACGCTCGCCTCTCTGGAACGGCTGATCGGCGGTCTGCCCCCCGCCACCGACCAGGACGCCAATCAGGAACCCCCGCCATGAGCCTGCCCTGTACCAGCACAACGGCTCATCCGCCCTGCGGCCTGCCCACAAGCACTCAAAACCGCATGAGCTGGCGCACCTGCCTTGCACTCTCGCTCGCCTGCTGCTGTGCAGCAGCGGGCTGTGCGCCGGCATACCGCTGCTACACAGGCTGCCACATCGATTGCCGGTATTGCCCGCCGCCTCCCCTCCCCTATGCACGCCTACCTGAGTGCGTCTGCCACTCCTGCCCTGTACGGCGGTATCTGGCCGAACAGGGCGGCACAACGAACGACCTTGAAGAGCCCCCGGCACAGGATAGAAGCCATTTCCCTCCGGTTGCCGCGCCAGACACCCCAGACGACGCCGGCCACGGCGCCCCGCCATGAGCGGGCTGGTACGCGCAAGCGATCGACATGGCCGCTGCCACCCGCCGGAGCAAATGCGATATTGTGTGAGCGCTCAGCAACACGGCCTGGGCGAGCCGCACGGACTCATGCCGCAAACAAACAGTCATAACGTGTGTGTTCATGGCCATTTGAGGAGCCGTGTTGCGGCACCGGGCAAGATTGAGATCAAATGGTCTAATAGACGCTTGACGATTACCGGCATAGATCGTATGATCTCTTGAGGAGAACGCCTCGCGTGCCGAACTGAGCGGGGGCATGTGATGGAGCCAGATCTCGGTTCAGTCCGGCACCAGCTTGCCCTGCTGGCCCGCCGCAAACGGGCGCGCGTCGTGGGATGGGCTCGGCAGTGGCCCTCGGACTGGAGGCCCACGCAGGTGATCAACCCGGCTAACGGACGGCCCTTTACACCCGCCGGCGCGTGGGAGTACCTGGCAACCGTGTTGGCCGAACGGCTCGATATTTCGCTGCAAGAGGTCGAGTTGAAAATACCCCCTGGAGCAAAGGCATATGTGCTGTTGATACCGCTGGGGGATCGCACGCTTTATGTAAAGCTGCAACTGGGGTCCGGCCAGATCATCGGCCGCAGCTTTCATTACAGCCATTACGAGGGGTCATCGTGAACGACGATTATGATCGCAAGTCACGGGCAGGTAGCAGGCTGCAATGCCCACAGTGCGCAGGCAGGGAAGTGCAAACGCAACGGATCCGGCATGTGTTCCAGTACGGCCAGGAGCCGGAGGCGGTGCAGCTTTCGGCGGTCGTTCCGCTGCGGCGCTGCGCCCGTTGCGGGTTCGAGTTCCTCGACGCAGCGGCGGAGGAGGCCCAGCACGAGGCTATTTGCAGGCATCTGGGCGTGATGACTCCCGCAGAGATCCGCGAGCTGCGCCGGCGGTACGGCCTGTCGCGCAAGCAGTTCGCGGCCATCACAAAGCTGGGGGCGGCCACGGTGGCGCGCTGGGAGCGTGGCGAGCTGATTCAGAATACCGCCTACGATCAGTTCTTGTACCTGTTGACCTTTGCGGAGAATCTCCAGCGCCTGCGAGATCGGAACAAACCTGCGCCGCGCGCCGATTGCCCCGCAGATTGGAATGGGGAGCCGCCCCGCTTTCGGCTGATCAACCCCACCGACGACGAACGGGCTGCCCGCCGCTCGTTCTTACTCAAGACTGCCTAAGCATGTACGTCACCACGTTTTATTCGTTCAAGGGGGGGGTGGGCCGCAGCCTGGCCCTGGTCAATGTGGGAGTGGCACTAGCGCGGTCCGGCCGCCGCGTGCTGCTGGCAGACTTCGATCTGCACGCCCCAGGCATCCACACCTTTGATGCCCTGAAGCCTCCCCAGCCCCATGCGGGGATCGTGGAGTACGTGACGCAGTACCGTGCGGCGCGTGCCTCTCCGGATGTGCGCGAGTTCGTGTACGAGGTGGAGGGCGCGAGCCGCCACGGCGGCCGCTTGTGGGTCATGCCGTCAGGGAAGGGCGACGCGCATTTTCAGGCCAGCCTGGCGGCCATCCAGTGGCAAGACCTCTATGCCAACCTGGACGGGTACTTCATGATCGAGGACCTCAAGGCGCAGTGGCGCGAGGCCTTCCAGCCCGATTACGTACTCATCGACTCGCTCACCGGCCATACGGACGTGGCAGGAATCTGCACCCGGCAATTGCCCGATGCCGTGGTGATCCTGTTCTTTCCGAACGAGCAGAACCTCTGTGGCCTGCGGCAGATTGTGGCGGACATCCGGCGCGAAGCGGCGGAGCCGCAAGGCAAGGCCATCACGCTGCACTTTGTCATGTCCAACGTGCCGGATCTGGACGATGAGGAGCAGATCCTGCGCAGGCGCATGCGGGCATTCAAGGAAGCACTCGGCTACGACAGACTCACGGCGACCATCCACCATTACTCGAGCCTGGCCCTGCTGAACCAGGCCATCTTTGTGCTGGACCGCCCGCGCAGCCGACTTGCCCGAGAGTACAGGGAACTGCGCGACGCAATTGTGGCCCAGAACATGCAAGATCGTGAGGCGGCCATTCGCTTCATGCGAGACCTGCTTGCCTATCGGGGAGTGGTGCGGGAAGGCGGGCCCGCACCCCGCGTCACCTATTGCCGGCTGGTGACCCCACAAGGCGACCGAACTGACGCCCGCGTGGTGGACGAGCGCCTCGCCGACATCGAGCAGAATTTTACGCAAGATCCCCACGTCCTGATGTTGTTGGCAGCATTGCGCGATAAGGAAGGCAACCTCGAGGAAGCGCTCGCATGGCTCGAGCGGGCAATTGCCATGGGCAACACCAGTGGGGCGGCTTTACTGGTCAGGGCCGAGATCCGACTGCGGCTGGGCGATGCCGCAGGTGCGGTTGCGGGGGTACAAGAGGCATTTTGCAGCGGACCGCTTGAGTACTCGCAGGTGGTCCTCGGGCTGAACATTCTCAGGCAGGGGGGAGCAGAATCGCTGGAGTGGTTGACCGACTCGGCGGCTGCGAAGTCTCTCTCGCCCGTGGAGCTGGTGTTGATCTCTCCGCACTTGCAGTTTACGGCAGGGGGGCAGCGGGCGGCGGTTGAGCTGCTCACCAAGGCACTGGGCGACGCACGTCTGGCGGCAGAAATGAGAGATGTAGCCCGAAAGAATCTGTCGCTCGCACTCACCGGACTGGGCAGATTCGAAGAGGCGCTCAACGTGCTGTTTGCCGAGCCTGTGGACACGTGCCGCCTCTCGATTCACGACGCCTTCAACGGCGCCATGGCCCGCTGGGGCCTGACGGGCACTCCGCCGGAGGATCTCTTTCGCCGAGTTGTGGATCTCGATGAAGCACCCGCAGCAGCCGAGCCATTTACGGCACTAATCAAAGAGGGCGCCGATTATCAACAGTCTCCGCCCGTTGTACACTGGTCCTTCGGCGGCCCCCATCCGGCCGAGAACGCGGCGCATGCGGTGCGCCCCTGGATGATACGCTTGATAAACCGCGCCAATTATCAGCAGTGTCTGGCCGTCGCGCACTGGTCTCTTGGCAACCTGCAACAGGCCGAGCAGTACATCAGCCAGGCCGAGCAGGCGGCGCTTGCACAGCCGCAATGGGAATTCAGTTGCTGGCGTTACCGCCTGGTAAGCCCCAGCGACTTTGCGGGCGATTGCCGACAGATCCGCGAGCTGATCGCCGGCAGGCCCGTGCGCCCCCTATTCATGGCAGGCACCGCAGCAGCGCAACTTGCTGAGCAGACCTCGCCTGCATAGTATGACACGGCCAGCTCGTATCGTTGTCGCAGCGGACGCGGACGTTCAATCTCGTCAAGATTGGTCCTGGCGGACGGTTCCTCCGCTTGCAAACTCCAATGTCCGCCTATAGATTGAAGTCCGTGCCATTCTGGTTAGACGCTAACTGCGGCGCACGAGGAACGTATTGCAGGGAAGGCAGCACCAACGCTTCGAAACGTCTTTGAAGGACTCGACCTGATGCCAATGATCCCGTTTTACACGCGCTTTCATGATCTGGCATTCCAGGAGATGCGTGTAGCCCGCATTCCGGATGGATTCGATATACCCCAAGGCGAATACGGCTTTCTGGAACTCTACTGTGATGAACTCGATTGTGACTGTCGGCGAGTCGTCATTTAGGTAGTAGGCAGGGAGACCGGCTGGAAGATTTGGGCGACCATCAATTATGGGTGGGAGCCACCAGAGTATTATGCGACCTGGATGGGCAATGAAGAGGCAGCCACGGGCATGTGGGGCGCGGGGCTCGATCCGCTGAACCCACAAACCCGGTACTCCTATGCGTTTCTGGATCTGTTCCAATTCATCATTGAGGATCAACTCTACGTGGATCGGCTCAAGCGCCATTATCAGATGTTCAAGGACGCACTGAGGCGGGAGGCAGGGGCAAGAGCCGTTCGCTTCCGAAAACCGAAACGGCCGCCACGGCGATGATCATGATCGTTGCTTTGTCGAGGCGGTGTTCGTCCGACCAACACGTCGTTTTAGCAGTCGGGCCTTCCGCCTGATAGCAGAGCGCGGGCTCGTATCCTGGCCGCCATGGCGGAGGGGGCAATGCCTCCCCGCTTGGGTGCGAACCGTGCATCCTCCGTACCAAGGGCGAGCCCAGGCGTTGCAACGCTGATTACGGGGGATGACCTGGACAGCGATTTGAGAAAACCGCACGTACTCTTGCCGAGGGTTACGGCATCCGTACCGTCCCGGGCCGTGGTGACACAAGGGTGTGCCCAGCGCCGACAATGGACACCCATGTGGGCAGGCATGGCGGGGGCAAATGGTGCAGCCCCTTTGGCCGTTTGGCAGCCGATCCCACCGGAGCGCTAGACGGCAACATGCCGTCACGCAATCACAACCGCCGAAATCAATGAAGTGCTTGCAACCTCAAGAGTTACGGCAGACATTGAATCGCGTTTCAGGCTGACAACTATGCAGCCCTCGGCTAATAGGGTGGGCGTTCTATAACCAACGGCTCTTTCAGCAGTGGGTGGACTCCCTGTGCGCTTCGTGGCGTGCTCACTCGCGGCGGTCGTAAGCGAGACGTTCTTGCTCTGCCGCCGGTCCGGCTTGCACTCTTGGCGGCAGGAACTGACGGTGGCCACGCGGCTCAGCAGTGCGCCAGCTTGGTTCCTGATTGAGTTCCTTCGCGCCCTGCATGCCGGCGAGTCGCTGGGACGGGCGCGGGGAAGCATCGGCCGATGTCATGTTGGGGTTCATGCGGGGGCTACGGCCTTGTCCCGGCCGCGTTCGGGTTGCCCGCTGTCGCGATCGCCCATCATGTGTAGCAATGGCGCCGGCATCGTGTGGCAGGTGCGCGGCGGGTGACACTGCCTGCTATCTCGGCCCTGCGGCCACCGCGGCTGGGGAGGCCGCCATGTGGAGAGCAGCAGGCACGGGAAAGTGTGTACACAGCTCGCGCACCGCTCCGGCAATGCGGGCCGTCACAGCCGCGTCATGGGGGTGGCGCAGCACCTCGAGCATCCAGCCGGCGATGTGGCGCATCTCGTCTTCCCGCATACCCCGTGTGGTGAGGGCCGGCGTGCCAATACGGATGCCAGAGGGATCCACCGGCTTGCGCGGGTCGTACGGAATCAGATTCTTGTTCACCGTGATGCCGCAACGCTCCAGGGCTTCCTCCGCCGGCTTGCCGGAGATGCCCAGCGGCGTCACGTCCGCCAGCAAGAGGTGGTTGTCCGTACCGCCACTCACCAGCGACAGACCGCCGGCTTGCAGCGCGTCGGCCAGCGCCCGGGCGTTGGCCACGACCTGCCGGGCATACTGCTTGAACTCCGGCCGCAATGCCTCTGCAAAACAGACGGCCTTGGCAGCCACAATGTGCATCAGCGGCCCGCCCTGAATGCCGGGAAACACGTGGCGATCGATCTCACGGGCATCGGCCGCGCGGCACAGAATCAATCCGGCACGTGGTCCGCGCAAGGTCTTGTGGGTGGTGCTGGTGACAAAGTCAGCCACTGGCACGGGATTGTGATGCAGCCCCGCTGCCACCAGACCGGCGTAGTGCGCCATGTCTACAAACAGGCGGGCGCCGACCTCGCGGGCGATCTCTGCAAAGCGGTCGTGAGGGATCTCGCGCGGGTAGGCGCTCGCGCCCGCCACGATCAATTTGGGGCGGTGTTCCCGCGCCAGTGCCGCCACCTGGTCGAAGTCGATGCGGTGGTCGCTCCGCCGCACGCCGTAGGCGTGAAAGCGGTAGAGCATGCCCGAGATGTTCAGCTTCATGCCGTGGGTCAGATGGCCGCCGTGCGCCAGATCCAGCCCCAGCACGGAATCGCCGGGCGCGACGGCAGTGAGATACACGGCCAGGTTGGCCTGGCTGCCCGAGTGGGGCTGCACGTTGGCATGTTCGGCCCCGAACAGGCGGCAGGCCCGCTGGCGGGCCAGCTCTTCGACCTGGTCGACATACTGGCAGCCGCCGTAGTAGCGGCGGCCGGGGTAGCCCTCGGCGTACTTGTTGGTCAGCACGCTGCCGGCGGCCTGCATCACGGCGAGGCTGGTGTAGTTCTCGCTGGCGATCATCTCCAGCCCGTCTTGCTGACGGGCCATCTCGCCGGCGATGGCCTGCCACACCTCGGGATCTTGGTGCTCAAGATAGTTCATGGGGCGTATTGTTCGGCCCTGGGCAGCGCAAGTCAACCCTGTGGGAGGGAGGCGGCACAGGCGGAACCGGCCGACTGCGGGGGAGGCGTGTGCCGCGGCGCCAGCGCTGGTCCGGATCGCTGGCAACACCTGCCGGCTTCGGTTATTCTCGCCGGCAGAAGATGGATGGCCCCCCCTGCACGCTTGCTGCCGATGAAGCCGCTACGAATCGCCATGTGGTCGGGTCCCAGGAACATCTCCACGGCGCTGTTGCGCTCCTGGGGCAGCCGGCCGGACACCATCGTATGCGACGAGCCGCTGTATGCCCACTACCTGCTGCGCACGGGCAAGCCCCACCCAGGGGCCGAAGAGGTGATCCGCTGCCACGAGACGGACTGGCGCCGCGTTGTGGAATGGCTGCTCGGTGCACTGCCCGAGGGCAAGACGATCTTCTATCAGAAGCACATGGCGCATCACTTGCTGCCCGAAATCGACCGTGGCTGGTTGGCGGAGGTGGCAAACTGCTTCTTGATCCGCGATCCCCAAGAGATGCTCACCTCCCTCGTGCACAACGTGCCGGAGCCGGAACTGGCCGATACCGGGCTGCCGCAACAGGTGGAGATCTTCGAGCTGGTACGGCGCAAGACGGGCCGCACGCCGCCCGTGCTCGACGCGCGCGACGTGCTGGAACAACCCGAGGCCCTGCTGCGACGGCTGTGCGACGCGCTGGAGGTCGAGTTTCTGCCGTGCATGCTGCGGTGGGAGCCCGGCCCGCGGCCCACAGACGGCGTGTGGGCCAAGTACTGGTACGCCGCCGTGGAGCAGTCCACCGGCTTTCAGCCTTATCGGCCCAAGCCGGAGCGGGTGCCGCCGGCGTTGCAGCCCCTGGAACAGCAATGCCGTCGGCTGTACGAACAGCTCTACGCCCATCGGCTGACAGCATGAGCCGCGGCAGGCTCTGGCCGTGCACCGGGTGCGTCTGGTCTGCTCGAACTGTCCGAATTGTGTGAAGTTTCCCACCACCCATGCTCCAGACGTTTGACGAACGCAACCGCCATCTGCTGGTGAACATCAACGGCCGGCTGATCCACCGAGACGAGGCGGGCATCAGCCCGTTCGACTCGGCGGTGCAGGGGGGCGATGCCGTCTGGGAAGGCCTGCGTCTCTACCAGGGGCGCATCTTCCAGTTGCACGAGCATCTCGATCGGCTGGAGGGTTCGGCACGGGCACTGGCTTTTGCGCAGATACCGCCGCGAGAGGCGATCATCGAGGAAATCCGCCGCACGCTGAGCGCTAACCGCATGTACGATGGCGTGCATATTCGTCTCACCCTGACGCGTGGGGTGAAGATCACCTCGGGGATGGATCCCCGGCTCAATCAATCTGGGCCGACGCTGATTGTGCTGGCGGAGCACAAGCCGCCCGTCTACTCCCGCACGGGCATCAAGCTGATCACCAGCAGCGTGCGGCGTTTTCCACCAGACTGTTTGGATCCCAAGATCCATCACTGCAACTTGATCCAGTCGGTCCTGGCCAAGATTCAGGCCAATCAGGCCGGCGCCGACGATGCGTTGATGCTCGATTACCGCGGGTTTGTCGCCGAGACGAACGCCACCAACGTGTTCGTGGTGTGGCGCGGGATGGTGCTCACCAGCCTGCCGCACGCCTGCCCGGAGGGGATCACGCGGGCCGTGGTGCTCGAATTATGCCGGCGGCACGGCATTGCCTGCGGCGAGCGCGAGCTATCTCTCACCGAGGTGTACCGGGCGGAGGAGGTGTTTTGCACCGGCACCATGGGAGAGCTGGTACCGGTGCTGGAGGTGGATGGGCGGAAGATCGGCAGCGGGCAAGCCGGCCCCATCACGCTGCGACTGTGCGAGTGGTTCCGGGAGCTGACGGCCACAAGCGGCGTGCAGGTGGTGGAGCCGCCGGAGGCCGCTGCGCCGCCCGGCAGCAGCGATGGTTAGCTCATGGCAGCGGGCTGCTCCAAGCCGGCGTGGGCGCTGACCCCGCGGCCACAGCCTGTGTGCCGAGCGAAGCCCCCCGCAAGCAAGCTTCTATCTCGATCCAATTTCGGAAAGCCGATACTTCGGATGCGCTTGCAGGTACGCCTGTACGCGCTGTGTGCGGCTGAAGGCCTCGGGCAAGAAGGCGAGCGCCTCGTGCAACAGCTCGTCCGGCTCCGCGCAGCTAAACCGCAGGAACCCCGCTCCCGCCTCGCCGAACGCCTCGCCGCCCAGGCAGGCCACGCCCAGGCGGTCGTCCGCACCTTCCAGCAGATACATGGCCAGTCCCTGAGAGGTGATGCCCAGCCGGCGGCAGATCTCGCGAACGTTGGGGAAGACGTAGAACGTACCGTCCGGCTCCAGGCAGCGTATGCCGTCGATTTGATCGAGGCCGCGCGCCAGAAGCTGCACCTTGGCGTGGAACTGCCGCATGGTTTCGTCGCGCTCGGCGGCATCGTGCCGCAGAGCCGCGGCACCGGCCAGTTGCGCCAGAGGCGCCACGCAGGAGAGAGAGGTGTTGAGCAGCGTGGAGAAGAGTTCTACCCACTGCGGGCTGGTGACGGCGAAGCCCACGCGCCAGCCGCTCATGCTGTACGACTTGCTGAAGGTGTAGGCCGCCACGGCCTGTTCCATCATCTGGGGCTGGGCCAGCAGAGAGTGATGCTTGCCGTTCCAGACCATCTGGTCGTACGGTTCGTCGCTGAAAACAGCCACGTCCCGCCCGCGCAACAGCTCGGCGAGGCGGCGGAGGTCGTCGAGCGTGGCGACGCCGCCGGTGGGATTGTGCGGGCTGTTGAGAAAGAT
>JAIMBC010000207.1 GCA_023511675.1 Pirellulales bacterium | reverse complement strand
GGCAAGGGGGAGGGGGCGGGGGAAGGGATCTTTGCAGCAAGTGGCGGCTATGATACCCTACAGGCTCTTACCAATTGAACCCCACCTTTGAGACAAACCCTCTGAGAACGCCATGGCCAAGCCCCACCGCCAGCTCAAGAAGGCCAATCACGGCCGACGCCCCGCCAACAGCAAGCACCGGCGGATGGTCCGGGCAAAGGTGAGGACGTAGCCCGGTCCCCGTGGCCCACACGACCACCCGCCGGCCCGCGGGCCAGTTAACCCGCGGTCCGCTAAGGAGATACGTGTGCCTGCCAGAGACCTGATCATCGGTTTCGACGAGTACGATCTCAACCACGTCATTGCCGACCTGGAGGAGATCCGCCGGTACAACCCGCACCGCTATGAGATGGAGCAGCTTACGGCCATCGTCTATGAGGACCAGCAGCGGAAGATCTGCGTGGGCTACAAGGACGTCCGGCACGACGAGTTTTGGGTGCGGGGCCACATGCCGGGCATGCCGCTCATGCCTGGGGTGCTGATGTGCGAGGCCGCGGCGCAGCTTTGCACGTACTTTGCCATCCGCTACGACTTTTTGGGTGCCAAGGTGCTGGGCTTTGGCGGGCTGGATGATGTACGTTTTCGAGACCCGGTGCTGCCCGGAGATCGGCTGGTGATCGTGGCACAGTTGGTCAAGGTGCGCCGCGGGGCAATCATCATCAGTCGGTTTCAGGGTTTCGTGAACCAGAACTTGGTGGTGGAAGGTCAGATCAAAGGCGTGCCCTTGCCGGAGAACTTGCACGCGCATCGCCGGTAGGCGGCCGCCCTCCTCAGCCGGCAGACCCCGGTTTGTTCATGGGCCGCCGTGCCTTGCGAAGAATCGACCCCACGCTCGATCTGAGCAACTGGCTGCTGCGGCCGGAGAGTTTGCCCCGACCCTGGCAGACGGGGCTGCTCTTCGGTTGCGAAGGGCCGTTGGAGGTAGAACTGGGCAGCGGCAAAGGGCTGTTCTTGGCGTGCGCGGCGGCGAGAAATCCACAGCGGCTCTATCTGGGCATCGAGGTGGCGTTCAAGTATGCACAATTCACGGCAGCGCGGCTGGTGCGGGCGGGGCTGCCCAATGCCAAGGTCGTCCACGGCGAAGGGCAAGCCCTGTTTCGCGACGTGCTGCCGGAAGGCGGCCTGGCCGCCGTGCATGTCTATTTTCCCGATCCCTGGTGGAAGAAGCGGCACCACAAGCGCCGGGTGATGAACGAAGCCTTTGTGCGAGACGTGCATCGCACGCTGGTGCCCGGCGGCCGCTTCCACTTCTGGACCGATGTCGAAGAGTACTTCCTCGCCAGCCTCGAGCTGATCCGGCAGGCCACGGGCCTGTGGGGGCCTTTTCCCGTCCCCGAGCATGTGCCCGAGCACGATCTCGACTACCGGACCCACTTCGAACGCCGCACCCGCTTGCAGGGCGGGCGCGTCTACCGGGCCGAGTTTGTCAAAGCGCCGCAGAGATAGGTCAAGGGCGGCGGCTGCGCGCGGCGCTGCTCGCCTGGTATCCGCCCTTAAATTGCCGCTGCCGCACGGGGACACGCACATCGCTGGCGCCAACCACCGCAAGTGGGGCGGAAGTTCCGCTGCCGAACGGGCGGGGCGGCATGCCCCTGTTGGCGCAGGCCGCCTGACAACAAATAATGAGCGGGGGGCGGTGCCGGCCGGATGAGGCTGGGGAGACATGGCGGGGAATGAGTGCTGAACGGCCGCAACTCGACACTCGGGTCTTGATCGTCACGCCGGAGAATATCGCCTTTGAGTATCGCCTGGCGGGGCCTTTTCAACGGCTGCCGGCATACCTGGTCGATCTGGTTCTGCGCACCCTGGCGCTGACGGTGATCGCCGTGGCGGTGGTCCTGGCTACGGGGGGAGCGGGCATGATCGGGCTAGGGATGGCTGGTTGGCTGGCGTTGTGGTTCGTGAGCGACTGGCTTTATGGCGGTCTGTTCGAGGCGCTGTGGAACGGTCAGACGCCGGGAAAGCGGCTCTTTCGCCTGCGGGTGCTTTCAGCGGAGGGGCAGCCGATCAACGCCATGCAGGCGGTGTTGCGCAATGTGTTGCGAGCGGTGGATGCCCAGCCGGTGTTGCCGTTGTCCACCGAGTTTGCCACAGGCTTCCACCTGATTGGCCTGGTGGCGGCTGCGGCCAGCGGCCGGTTCCAGCGGCTGGGGGATCTGGCAGCCGGCACGATGGTGGTGGTGGAACAGCCGCAACGTGCGCCAGATCTCGTGCGGATGGATAATCAGCTCGTGGTGAACCTGGCCAGCAGGCTGCCGGCGGACTTCGTCGCGAGTCGTAGCCTGACACGGACCCTGGCCGCCTACGTGCAGCGGCGGCGGCAGATTCCCCCGCGGAGGTTAGCGGAGATCGCGCTCCACGTGGGAGAGCCGCTGCGGGTTCGGTTGGGGTTGCCGCGCGGCATGAGCCATGACCTGCTGTTGTGTGCCCTGTATTTCAAAACGTTTTTCGGTACGGCGAGCGAGCCGCTGGCCTCCAGCCCCTTTGTCAGCAACGGCAGTAGCGGTGAAACACTGGCAGGCGTCGGGAGGGAAGCCCCATGAAGGTCGCCGAACTGCTTGAGCAGCGGCGCGCCAACTGGCGCGAGCTGGAAGAGTTGTGCCGGCTCATGGAGCACCGCACGAAGCGGGCCTTGGGGCCCGCCAAGGTGCTCCGCTTCGCGGCGCTCTACCGTGGCGCCTGCGCCGACCTGGCACTGGCCGACGCCTATCAACTCCCTCCCAATACGGTGCGGTACCTCCATCAGCTCGTGGGCAGGGCACACAATCAGCTCTATCCCAGCCGCGGCTTCCAGGTGCGCCGCTGGGGAGAGGAACTGCTGTTCGAACTGCCTCAGCGCCTGTTCCGCGATGGCTGCCTGCGGCTGGCCTTCCTGCTGTTCTGGGGAGTGTTCGGTTTGACAGCACTGCTGGCCGGCAGCCGACGCGACCTGGCCGAGGCCCTGCTGGGCGAAGAGCAGATGCAGTTGATGGAGCAGATGTACGAGACGCCTCCCGAGAGCCAGAGTGTGAATGAGCGGGCCTTCATGCTCGGCTTCTACATCCGGCACAACCCCAGCATCGGGTTGCAGTGTTTTGCCAGCGGGCTGTTGCTCGGGATCGGCGGGCTGCCCACGCTCATTTCCAATGCCGCCGTGCTGGGGGCCACCTTTGGATACATGGCGACCGTGCCACAGCGGGACAATTTCTACACCTTTGTCACGGCGCACGGCCCCTTTGAGCTGACGGCCGTGGTGCTGGCTGCGGCGGCCGGCATGCGGATGGGCTTCTCGCTGATCCAGACCAACGGCTGGACGCGTCTGGCTTCCCTGCGCCGCTCCATGCACGAGGCCGTGCCGATGGTATCTCTCGCCGTGCTGCTGTTCGGCCTGGCGGCCTTCATCGAGGCGTTCATCTCCCCCGCCCCCATCCCCTATGCCGCCAAGGCGGCCGTGGCTGTCATCAGCAGCGGCATGCTGCTCTTCTATTTTGTGCTGCTCGGCCAGCCTCGGGGAGAGTCCCATGCAGCAAGATAGGGCCAGGGTCGTGATCCGCGAACGCGGCTTTGGGGACATCCTCGATCTGGCCCTGCTGCTGGTGCGCGAACATCCCTGGCAGCTGTTCGCCGCCGCTGCGGCGGGAATCCTCCCCTGCTATCTGTTGAATGCATGGCTGCTCAAACCTCTGCTCGTGGACGAGGCGCCCACCTTCGAGCAGGCAGTCTGGTACATCTACTGGTCCTTCACCCTGGCCCTGCTGGAAACGCCTCTGGCCACCGCCTTGCTCACCCTGTACCTGGGACAGGCCATGTTCCTCGATCGGCCCAGCCTGCCGCGCATGCTCCGCGAGCTGGCTCGTTCCAGCGGCCAACTCCTGCTGTTTCAAGTTGTGCTCCGAGGGCTGCTGCTCGCTTGCCCCCCCCTCTGGTTGTTCCCCTATCTGGGCTGGCCTTACCTCAACGAGGTCATCCTGCTCGAACGCAATCCGCTGGTCAAAGTAAATAAGGATACGCACAACACCTGGGCACGCAGCCAGGCGCTCCATGGCAATCTGCGGACAGAGATCATGGCCCGCTGGCTGCTCGCCTGCCTGGTGGGCAGCATGCTGTTCGCGGCGGTGTGGGGTGGGCTGGTCGTGCTGCACCTCGTGTTTGCCAGTTTCCGCGAGCCGGGCGCTTACCTGTACACCGTGTACTTCCAACTGGCGATGTGGATCACCATCGGCTACCTTAGCGTGGTGCGCTTCCTGAGCTATCTGGATCTGCGCATCAGGACCGAGGGCTGGGAGATAGAACTGGCGATGCGGACCGAAGCGGCACGCATGGCACGTCAGCTTGTCTGAGGCATCCGTCACCGAACGCATGTTGCCGTCCGGAATTACCCCTGGTGTACGATCTCACTGTGTTGGCGCGACCAAGCACGTGGCCGCCAGGCAGCCCGCGGCGCCGCGCGCCAGGTTGCGCCCCACGCTGTGGAGGCTATCGCTCGCCGCCATCTGCCTGACCGCCAGCCTGCTAGCTCCAGCCTGGCAGCCCCCCTGCTCCGCCCAGCCACCGGAACGGGAGGCCGATCCCCCCGCTTTGGAGTGGGAAGAAGAGTTTGCAGAGGATCTGGGCGACTTGCCCGAGGATCGCCCCGGTCTCATCGTTTGGCCTCCTGCCCCAGGCGAACCCGGTTACGTGCCGCCCAAATCGGATTTGCCGCCCGCATTCACGCAGCCCCTCGGTGATGTGGACGACCAGGCCAGCATCGAACACGCCCGCGGCGCACTCAGCCGCGGCTGGGGAAGCCGCTTTCCCTGGTACGACGAATCCAATGACGACGTCAAGCCGCTGAGGATCCCGCCGCCTCCCAAGCCGCGGTCCCGGAACGTACCGCGATGGAGCTTCAACTTGCCCGGCTCGGCCCTCTCCTGGGTCGCCTGGATCGTGCTGGTGGTGCTGGTCATCGCCTTGGCCTGGCTGCTGTGGCGTGCCTATCTGGCACGGGAAGCGCGGCAGGCGGCCAGGCAGCCGGAGACGCAGCGCCGGATTGTCTCAGACGCCTCGCGCATCGAGGCGCTGCCTTTCGCCATTCGCCGCACCGCCACGGACCTGTTAGGCGAGGCGGAACGGTGCTACCTGGAAGGGAACTATTCCGAGGCGGTCATCTATTTCTACAGCTATTTGCTGGTGGCCCTGGATCGCGGCCAGATCGTGCGGCTGGCCAAGGGCAAGACCAACCGTCAGTATCTGCGCGAGTTGGGAGGGCGGCCAAGACTGCGCGAAATCCTCACGCTGGTGATGGTGGCTTTCGAGGACGTGTTTTTCGGCCAGCAGCCGCTGTCTCAACACAGATTCGAGCAGTGTTGGACCCTGCGCCACGAGTTTCACAGCCATCTCCAGGGGGCGGCAGCATGATCGTGCGCACCCATCGTACAGATTGCTCCTCGCCGCACATGCTGGCGGCCGCCACCCTCACTTGCCTGCTCTCCGCTGGCTGCGCTCAAGAACTGGACGAAGCCTATGGCCGCCGCAGCGGCCCCCGCGCCGCACGCAGCCCTGCCGGCACCACCGTGCTGGCTGAAATGTTCACCTCAGCTGGACACCGCGTCTCCACCGCCAGCCGCCTCTCCCCGCGCCTCATGCAGCAGGCCGATGTGATCGTCTGGTTCCCCGATGACTTCGGACCGGACAGCAGGCAGGTTGCCGCCTGGTTCGATACCTGGGCCAGCTATGCTCCAGGCCGTGTCCTCATCTATGTAGGCCGCGACTACGACGCCGTGGCCCATTACTGGCAAAAGGTCCAGCCCCTGGCGCCGGCCGTGAATCAGACTGAGATGAAGTTGCGAGAGAAAGACGCGCGGCGCGCCCATCTCCAGCGCAAGACGGCGGAGATCCCCGCGCCACCCGCCTTCGGTACTTCGCCTGAAATCCCCCCAGGCTGGTGCCGGCTCTTGACCACTGCCCCGCCCCGCAACGTCAGCAAGCTGTACGGAGAGCCCCGCTGGGTGCAGGGCGTGGACGCCACCAAGCTCGATATGCAGCTCGAGAGCCGCATCGTGCCGCTGTTGCAACACAAGGTCCTGCTCGCTGCCAACCCCGATGCCTCCGACGTCCTGGTGGCACGCTGCGCTCTGCGAAGCGGCACGCTTCTGCTCGTCGCCAACGGCTCATTCCTGCTCAACTTCCCGCTGGTCAACAAGGAGCATCGGAAGCTGGCGGGCCGCCTGATTGCCGAGGTGGGCGTGCCGCCACGACGCGTGGTATTTCTGGAGAGCACCCATGGCGGCCCGCCTGTGGACACCAAGGACGTCCAACAAGGCATGCGCACCGGCCTGGAGATCCTGTCCCTGGAACCGCTGGACCTGGTCTTCTTGCATCTCGGCGTTGTGGGACTGTTGTTCTGCCTGGCACGCCTGCCCCTCTTCGGCCGGCCCAAAGACCTCGAGCCTGCCCAGCAATCCGACTTCGGCCGCCATGTCACCGCGCTGGGCCGCCTCCTCGAACGCACCGGAGATTCGGCTGCCGCCGCCGAGCGTTATCGCTACTATGAGCAGCACGTCAGGCACGATGCGAGCGTCCTCGGTCACACCCGTCCCCGTGGGACCCGCCGCCCGCTACGCGCCCAACCAGCCGCTACACCTGCTGGCTCACCCCTGCCATCGGACGACCCCTTCTACCCAACGTAGCTCCCCTTACAGACCCTGCCGCCCTAGCCAATGACCGACCCTTCGCCGTTCGATCCCTTCAAAGACAGCCTCGGCACCTCGGGCATGCCGCCCCCGCCGCCGGTCGATCCTGCCGTCGGCCAGCGCGGCACCCCACGCCAACCGCTGCCTGCCGCAGCGGCGGACCCACCTTTGCCAGCCTCTGCGGCCGTGCCAGTTGAACTCCATCCCGTTGCCGACACGCCGCCCCTATTCCTCGCCGAGCCCATCTCCAGCGGCACCCACGCCCCAGACGGCAGCTCACACCCCATGCCCACGCATCGCCCCGTGGACATCCACCAACTCTTTACCCGCATCACCCACGAGCTGCGCAAGCTCTACGTGGGTCAAGAAGAGCTGGTGCTGGGCACGCTGGTGGCACTGTTCTCCGGAGGCCACGTGCTCATCGAAAGCGTCCCCGGCCTGGGCAAGACTATTTTTGTCCGCGCCTTGGGACAGGTGCTGGGCTGCAAGTT
This sequence comes from Pirellulales bacterium, assembly GCA_023511675.1. Taxonomy (GTDB): domain Bacteria; phylum Planctomycetota; class Planctomycetia; order Pirellulales; family JAIMBC01; genus JAIMBC01. The sequence continues at coordinate 3,697 of JAIMBC010000207.1, read as the reverse complement.
CGGCCGGATCCAGTTCACCGCCGACCTCATGCCCTCGGACATCACCGGTTCTCCTATCTTCGACATGAAGACACAGGAGTTCCGCTTCCGCCCTGGCCCGGTATTCACGCAACTTTTGCTCTGCGACGAAATCAACCGCGCCCCAGCCAAGACACACGCCGCTCTGCTGGAAATCATGCAAGAGTACCGCGTGACCGTCGAACGCGTCAGCTACCGCTTGGAGCGGCCCTTCCTCGTCCTCGCCACACAGAACCCCATCGAGTCCGAGGGAACGTACAACCTGCCTGAGGCACAGCTCGACCGCTTCATGTTCAAAATTGTGGCCGACTACCCCGCCGAACACGAAGAGGCCGAGATCCTCAGGCTCCATAGTACCCAGCTCGATCTGGACAGCAGGCTGGCTCAACTGGCCACCGTCACCGGCCCGGATGAGATCCTCGCGGCTACCCAGCAATGCGGCCAGGTGTACATCGATGACAAGCTCTTGCACTACGTGAACACGCTGGTGCGCCGCACGCGCCAGTGGCCGCAGTTCCATGTGGGCGCCTCGCCTCGAGCGGGCCTGGCCATGCTGCAGGGTGCACGTACGCTCGCCGCCTTCATGGGACGAGAGTATGCCGTGCCCGACGACGTGGTGCAGATCGCTCTGCCGGCCCTCCGCCATCGCGTAATCCTCACGGCCGAAGCCGAGGTGGAAGGCCGCCACGTGGATGAGATCCTCCGGGAACTAATCCGTTCGGTGGAGGTTCCCAGGTTGTGAACGTCCTGTCCCACCTGCTTTACCTGGCCCTGCTGCTGGCACCCCTGGGGTATTATGTTCTCCACCGCCGCGGCCCCGGCAAGTCCTATCTGGCAGGCCTGCTGGGCATCTCCACGGTGGCCGCCACCATTGGCGGCATCGGCCTCCTCTGGCATCTGGCAGCCCAGGGCACCGCCCTGGGACAGTTCGCTGGCCGCTTGCTCATCCTGTTATTGCCCCTGGCAGCCCTGGCCTATGTCCTCCGCGTCTTCCCGCACGCCCCTTTGGTCATTCTCGCCCTTGTGCCGGGACTGGTTTCCTTTTCTCTCCTCTATGACAAGCACCTGGCCTGGCCGCTGTTCGCCCTCGACGGCCTGCTGCTGGCCGTCGCCCTCGGCGACCTTTTTACCCTGCCAGGGCCAAGTACCTTCTCGGTGGAACGGCAAACCGGCCGCATCGCCTCGCTACGCAAGCCACACCCCGTCCTGCTCACGCTCAGCAACCTCTCCCACACGCCCTACCACGTGTGGCTCCGCGATGACGCACCGCCCGAACTCTGCCCGCAACCCGATCTGTTTCAACTCCAGCTTACGCCGCGCAGCCGCGCCGTGCTGCGCTACGCGCTGGCTCCCTCCCGCCGAGGAGCCTTTCAGCTCCGCACCGTCTACCTCCGCAGCCGCAGCCGGCTGGGACTCTGGCAACGGCTGATCGACTACCCCCTCCCCAGCGTGGTCCATGTCTATCCCGACCTCAAACAGCTCGGCGAGTATGCCCTGCTGGCCCGCACCAACCGCTTGAGTCTGCTGGGCGTCCGACGCACCCGCCGCATCGGTCAGGACAACGAGTTCGAACGCCTGCGCGACTTCACCCTTGATGACAACTACAAACACATCGACTGGCGCAGCACCGCCCGCCGCCTCAAGCTCACGGTCAAGGACTTCCAGGCCAATCAAAGCCAACGTCTCGTGTTTCTGATCGACTGCGGCCGCATGATGACCAATCAGGCCGCCGGCCTGAGCCTGCTCGACCACTCCCTCAACGCCATGCTGATGCTCAGCTACGTGGCACTCACCCATGGAGACGCCGTGGGCCTGCTCTGCTTCTCCGACGAGATCCATTGCTACGTGCCGCCCACCGGCGGCATGCGCCAGATGAACCGCCTGCTGCACGGGGTGTTCGACCGCTTCCCGCGTCTGGTGGAATCGCGCTACGAAGAGGCATTTGTGTACCTAGCCGCACACTGCCGCAAGCGGGCACTGGTTGTGCTGATCACCAACCTCATCGACGAGGTGAACGCCCACCAGGTCTCGCGCTACCTCCGCTCCTTCGTCGGCCGACACCTCCCCTTGGGGGTCTGGCTGCGAGATCGCCGCCTCTTCGAGGCAGCCGAGGTGCCCCAGCCGCGCGGCCCCGCCCTGTTCCGCGCCGCCGCCGCCGCGGACATCCTCGCCTGGCGGCACCAGGTGCTCGTCGAACTGGTCACCAGCGGCGTCCTCGCCATCGATACCTACCCCGAACAGCTTACCGCCCCCCTCGTAAACCGCTACCTCGAAATCAAGGCCCGGCATCTGTTGTAGCAACCCACGCCACCAACCCGCGGTTGCCAAAGCCCCCCCCGAGACGGCCCTTCACATGCGCCCATTTGACGGCGGCGCCACGCACGTTGTTTCCGACAACGACTTGGACATGCAGCACGCCCTGCTGACAGGCAGGCTCAGCTCGGGCATCTGGCACGCCTCCGGCAGGCCTACCGGTTTGGGCGCCGTTACCGTCCGCCGCGACCATTCTTGACGCCTTGGTAGCCTGCGTGCGAGCCAGGGTGGGATCTTGGACGCACGCGAGATGGAGCATGGCAAGCTGCCTGACGCAGGGAACGGCCCGGCTTGGGCCGCGAGGATGCGGTGCTTTCGATTGGTCCCAGGTATACAAGGGGGGCATTGTCGCTGGAGTACAGGCGCCCTGGCCGCCGGTAGCATGTGGGTAGGACTGGTCGGCGCCGGCCTGATCATCACGAGCCGACGCCGCAGGCCCGCGGACCATACGTCATCGCCCGCCGATGAGCAGGACGCCCAGGAGCAACAACCCAGGGCTGCCGACGAAGAGCGCGTTCGCCAGTGGCTGTTTGCGCACGACGGGCTCGACGATCACGCCTTCGCGCTCGATCCCGCCGTTGCTGCCGCGGCATGCGACCCACCGTACCTCCTTGCAGGGACCGATGCGTGCGGCGAGCTGGCGCTGCTTGGCGTCAGCCCGCGGGCACGGCTGGCGGCAGTTGACCGCGTGTTCGAGGGGCTGTCCAATGAGGCGGAGGCACCAACGCTACAACCCATGCCTGTCCTGCATGCACGGCTTCAGCCGAGGTCTCGGTTACAATCTGGCCGATGTAGTGGGAAAGCGCACACGGCTCCGGCAAGCGAGCTTGGCTTGCTTGGTCCAGGTAGGCTCCCAACGGTGCAATCAGCGGCTGCGGTGTCGCACGAAGCTGATTTCGCCGGGTGCAGTCCCGCTGGTGCGCGCGTTTATGCGGCTTTTGGCGTAGCTGAGAGGTGTGAAAGTACGGGAGTTGCCGCTGCTCGGTTGGACATCGACCTTAACATGTCACGATACAGCGGTGACCAGACGCCGCTGAGATATATGGCGCAGAGGTTCAAGATCACCTGCGCTCCGGCCTTGCTTCACCGCATGCCCGAGAGCTTCAGCCGCTGGGTAAATAATGTCTTGGCGGCCGCCTCCGTCACTCCGCTGCCGATGGGCAGTTGCGCCTGCCGATATTCATGGTAGCGCAGATACCGTGACCGCCGGCGAAGGTAGTTGCAGGCCCTCTGGTATTGTTTCCGCTGGCAGGAGGTCATGCTGCGACGTGCCCCGATCGCCGCAGCCGAATGCAGGACCCGAAACACGCCCTTGCGCTGCTTCAGCAGTTTGCGCATCCGGCGTGCCCAGGAAGCCGCCTCACGG
>JAIMBC010000206.1 GCA_023511675.1 Pirellulales bacterium | reverse complement strand
CAGTAAATCAGGCTTGCATTATAACCGTCTAACAGAGCAAATTGTTACTTGCCTGCCTCCCGGAGAACTGGCTGAAATCTTGCGGCACCGGGATGACCGCTATTTGGAACAGTGCTGCGGTATAGACAAAGACCGGGCACAACGACTGGTCGGTTTTTTGGCAGCCCAACTGACACCTGCAGATTTATTGGCATTAGAGGATGTCTGGCTGGAAGATTTGGTGGAAATCCGGCTGCTGGACGGGGCATCATACAAAGCCGCCCAGACACTGTCCAAAGGCCAGAAATGTACCGCGGTTTTACCCTTGCTGCTGCTGGAAGATTATCGCCCGCTGCTCATTGACCAGCCGGAAGATCACTTAGACAATGCTTATATTTTTCATACAGTGGTACCGGCTCTTAAAAAAGTTAAGGCCGGCCGGCAAATGATTTTTGCCACCCACAACCCCAATATTCCGGTTAACGGTGAGGCAGAAAACAATTTGGTATTGGCGGCGGACGGCTGTCATAGCACGGTTCTCGCAGTGCGGCTGCCACAGCACGATTCTCGCAGCGCGGCCGCCGTCGCGCGGGGAAAGTTTGACGAAGTGGCCGCCGTCATGACCGGCGCGCGGCCAGCAGTTTCTGAAATTGGGCGAACGTCCGCGTGTTGGCGACATCGTGCCTGGTCAGTCCGGCGCGGCGAGCCTGGTCCACGCCGAACTTCATGGCATCCAGACCGTGTTCGCTATGAGCGTCGGTGCTGATCACGATGGGAATGCCGTGGGCCTTGGCGGCGGCGCAGGCCACGTCGTCCAGATCGAGCCGCTCGGGGTTGGCGTTGAGTTCCAGGCACTTGCCGTGCTCCTTGGCTGCCTTGAAGACGGCGTCCAGGTCCACCTCGTAGGGCTTGCGGCGGTTGATGAGTCTGCCGGTGGGGTGGCCGATGGCACACACGGCGGGATGGCGGAGGGCATCCACAATGCGGCGGGTGATCTGGTCGCGCGGTTGGTTTTGGCCGTAGTGCAGGCTGGCCACGACCCAATCGGCCTCGGCCAGCACGTCGTCTTCGAGATCGAGGCCGCCGCGTTCCAGGATATCGACCTCCACTCCCTTGAGCACGGTGAAGCCTCGCAGCGTGGCATTCAGTTTGTCGATGTGGGCCCACTGGCGGCGCAGGCGTGCGGCATTCAGCCCGTTGGCCATGGTGACCCGCTTGGAGTGGTCGGTGATGGCAAGGTACTTCAGCCCGCGCCGCTGGGCCGCCGCCACCATCTCTTCGATGGTGGCCGAGCCGTCGCTTTCGCTGGTGTGCATATGCAGGTCTCCCTGGATGTCATCGACGGAGACCAGTTGCGGCAAGGCTCCGGCGTCTGCCCACTCGAACTCGTGCCTGGCTTCGCGCAGCTCGGGTGGGAACCAGGGGAGTCCCAAGGCCGCGTACACCTCTTCCTCGGTCCGGCCGGCGATGTACTGATCGTCGCGGAACACTCCGTACTCGTTGATCTTCAGTCCGCGGGCCTTGGCCCGCGAACGCAACTCGACGTTGTGCTCCTTGGAACCGGTGAAGTACTGCAAGGCCGCGCCAAAGGACTCGGCCGGCACCACGCGGAGATCCACCTGCAAGCCGCAGTTCAGGCGGATGGACATCTTCGTCTCGCCGCGCGCCAGCACGGCGGCACCGCGTTCGAAGTCGGCGAGCGCATCCATCACCTCGGCCGGTTTGGCGGACACGACCAGAATATCCAGGTCGCCTACGGTATCGCGTCCGCGGCGGTAGCTGCCGGCCGCTTCCATCTGCTCGATGCTGCGTGCGCGCCGCAGATGCTGCATGATGGACTGGGCGTACAGGTCGGCCTCGGCCCACAGCATGCGCACCTGGGCCTGGCTGGCAAAGTCCAGCCCTGCCAGGATGGCCTGTTCGGTCTTCTCGCCGAAGCCTTTGAGTTCCCGCACGCGGTGCTGCTGGCAGGCCCGCCGCAGGTCATCCAGGCTGTTGATGCCCAGCTCCTTGTGCAGGGCCGCGGCCTTCTTGGGACCCAGTCCGGGGATCCGCAACAGCGCCAGCACCGATTCCGGCACAGCGGCGCGCAGTTCCGCCAGCAGCGGCAGCTCTCCCCCCTGTGCCAAGACGGTGATTTTCTGGGCCAGATCTTCGCCGATGCCAGGGATGTCTGTCAGCTTGCGGCCGTCTCCAGAAATCAGCTCGGCCACGGGCTCGCTCAGGTCGCGCACCGTGCGCGCCGCATTGCGATATGCACGGACGCGGAAGGGATTGGCTCCTGTAAATTCCAGCAAATCGCCAATCAGGTCGAACGTTTCAGCGATTTGAGCGTTGTTCATGCGTGCAGCTCGACCACATCTCTGTCTTGTAAGATGTAATCGCCCTTGACGGGCGTGCCGGGATGCAGCCCCGCCCCCCACACGCGGCCGAACTTGAGCTGTGCCGCCAGATCCTTGTGTACCAGTTCGGCCAAGTCCAACAGCGAGCTGCCGCGGCGCAGCGTAAAGGGCCGGTCCATGTCCGGCTGCTTGGCATGCGGCAGCTTGGTGTACACACGGATCACATCGAGGGCACGATAGATGGCGGCACGCAGCTCTTCCAGCCCGATGGCATGCAGAGCAGAAATCGCATACTCAGGAAAATCGAGCGGGCACAGTTCATGCAATAACTCGAGCCGCTGGCGCGCCTCGGGCAGGTCCATCTTGTTGGGCACCAAGAACGTCTGCGTGTAGGAGAGGCCGATGTCTTCCTCGTCCAGGGAAGAACGCGCCGCCAGACGCGTCTTGGTCTGCTGCAAGCGGTCCAGCACCGCCTGAAGCTGCTCGATGCCATCATCGCTGCCCAGATCTACCAGCAGCAGTGCCAGATCGGCAGAGCGAATCAGTCCGTGCATGTACGGCTCCAGATAGTCAGCCGTAATGGGCGGGGTGTCCACGAGCTGGACCATCACGTCCTCCCAGGGCATCATGCCGGGCAGGGGGGCGCGGGTGGTGAAGGGATAAGGGGCGATCTCAGGATGGGCCCGTGTGAGCGCGGCCAGCAACTGGCTCTTGCCTGCGTTCGGCCCGCCCAGGATCACCGCCGTGCCGGCCCCCTGCCGGGGAATGCGCACCCCGTGGCCTCGCCGGCCGGTGCGGCGCTCGGCCTCCAGCTCCTTGCGAGCGCGGCTGAGCTTCTGCTTGATCTCGGCCTGGAGCTTCTCCGAGCCTTTGTGCTTGGGAATCTCCCGCAGCATGATCTCCAGGCAGCGAACCTCTTCCTCCGGCGTGGCGGCACGCCGGTACTCTTCTTCTGCCTTGAGGTACTGAGGTGTGAGGTTGGCCGGCATGGCGTGTTGCTCCTGGAGAGATGCCTAGGCATCGTCGCCCGCGAGCAAGGCCAGATAGCTCTCGTAGCGGCGGACGTCGAGCCGGCCGTCAGCCACCGCATCCTTGACGGCACAGCCCGCTTCGTGCGCGTGGGTGCAATCCGGAAATGTACAAAAACAGACCAGCGGCCGCATCTCCCGAAACAGCCCCGGCAACTCCGCCGGGATCACGTCCCACAACGCGAACTGGCGAATTCCCGGCGTATCCGCCACATACCCCCCGCCCGACAACGGCAGCAGCCGAGCCGTGGTCGTCGTGTGGCGGCCCTTCTCCGTCTCCCGGCTGATGCTGCCGACCTTGAGCTGGAAGCCCGGCTCCACCGCATTCAGCAGCCGGCTCTTGCCCACGCCGCTCTGGCCCGCCACCACGGTTGCCTTCCCCTCTAGCACCCTCCGCAACCGCTCGATGCCGATGCCCTCCGTCGCGCTGGTCAACAGCACGCGGTAGCCCAACTGGCTGTACACGCCCACCAAGGGCTGCAACTCTGCCGGATCAACCAGGTCGATCTTGTTAATGCACACCACGGCAGCCAGGCGATTGTGCTCGGCGCAAGCCAGGAAACGATCGATCAGATGCGGCTTCAGCTCGGGCTGGGCGGCACTGCCCACCACGAGAATCTGGTCAACATTGGCCACCACCACGTGCTGGCGGCCCTTGACCGCCCGGTTCAGGACCCCGTGCCGCGGCTCGATCCGCTCGATTACTCCCTCATCCCCGATGACGGGCCGGAACCACACCCAATCTCCGCAGGCCACCACGTGGCGCTGGTCGGTGGCCAGCGTCTTCAGCAGCCGCCGCGTGGCACACTTGAACTGACGGCCGCCTTCGGCCTCCACCACACTGGTCAGGCCGTGTACGGCCAGCACGCGGCCGCGCAGGCAACGAGATTCGTCTACCTCCAGCAGCAGGCCCTGGCCGTCTCCCTCTGCGGGCAACGGCTGCCCACGCACCGTTCTGCGGCGAGTCAGCTCGCCCTTGCCGCTGACGCGCTCCACCAGCGGCAGATCCTCCGCCTCTTCGTCCCCCTGCTGAAGACGACGGATCAAGTCGCGCGGGCGCGTACGCTCGGCGCGGTTCTTGCGAAAGTCGGCACGGAGCTTGTTTTCTCGTTTCGCCACGTCGATGATACCGGCGCACGTCGGGACCGCCGCAGCCCAGGCCACGCCGCGCCGTCTGATGGCGCGGCCGTGTTCAGCACGAGGCGAAGCAGCGGCGGAACCTCTTGGTGGGGGCAAGACGACCTCCCCCATCCCTCTCCATGGTAACAGAAGATCAAGGCGACGGCGCCCGGCGGCGCCGCTGCGCTGGCCTCACCTTGCCCGCCACGCCGCGCCTGCTGCCTCTACGCAAAGAGCAGGGCTGGAAGGGCGTGCCCTCAGCCCGCGCACCGTGCTAGCAGCATGCCTCAGCGCCCCGCCGAGGCCGTCAACCGCCCCGCCGCCCAAGTGTCTGCGCGCCCCAAGCCGCGCGGGACCTGCGCCGCAATGCAGCCGAGCGGCAGCCGAGCGCCCCTTACAACGGTTTGTGCGGATCCTTGATTTGCCCCGGCGCGTTGCTGTTGACGTTGTAACGGTGTTTGTACTGGTCTGCCTCGGCATTCCCCCCATGACGGACCAGGCCGGCACGCTCCAGCAGTGATTTCTTGAAAATCTGCTCGATGGCCGCGTCGCCTGGCGGCGGTCCCACAGCACCGCACTCCACCGGAGAGTACTTGATCTCGTATCGATGCCGGGCCACCGAAAGCACGTCGCCGGGATCCAGCCGCTTCTCCTCCACCCGCGTGCCGTTTACCTTGATGCCGTTGGAGCTGTTCAGGTCGCGCACATACCAGTAGCCGCCCGACAAGGTCAGCTCGCAGTGACGCGCCGAGACGTTGGAAAACCGCAGCACAATGTCGCAGCTTTCACGCCTGCCCACCAGCAAATTGGGCTTTAACAGTGGAATGGGATCACCGCCCCCCAGCGGGATGAGTTCGCCGTACATCTCGCTCCTTCGCTTGTGTCGCCAACGCAATCGCCCTACAATTCAAGCGCCGAGCGTACACCACCCAGCGCTCGACTGGCCACCCTTCGAGTCTACGCAGCACGGGCACGCTCGTCAACGTGCTGGTTCCCCCACGGCTGCTGCCCACGGCCGACGCCATGCCCGATCCGCTTGACCAGCCTTCAGCCGCCCTCAAGGTGCCTGCCGTCAAGCCCCCACACATCCCGGCCTGGCGCCAGGCCGGCCTGCGCTACCACACGTACGGCTGGTTCCTGAGGCAGAAGTTCGGCTGCCGTGTGCACAAAGTCAGTCTCGACGGGGGCTTTACCTGTCCCAATGTGGACGGCACCGTGGCGGTGGGAGGCTGCGTGTTCTGCGACAACCGCAGCTTCAGCCCCAGCCGGCGTCTGCCGCGCCGCTCCATCGCCGCGCAGCTTGCGCTGGGCATCGACCGCCTGACACGGCGCTACGCCGCACAACGCTTCATCGCCTACTTCCAACCGGGGACAAACACCTATGCCCCCGTGGCACGCCTGCGCCCCCTCTTCGAGCAAGCCCTGGAACATCCCCAGGTGATCGGCCTGGCCATCGGCACCCGCCCCGACTGCGTCCCCGAACCGGTCCTGGACCTCATTACCGAGCTGGCGCGCCGCACCTATGTCTGGCTGGAGCTGGGCTTGCAGACCATTCACGACCGCTCGCTCGACTGGATGAACCGCGGCCACCACTATGACGCCTTCCTGGATGCCATGGCGCGCAGCCGCGGCCGCGGCTACGACGTCTGCGCCCATGTCATCCTGGGCCTGCCCGGTGAAACGCGTGAAGACATGCTGGCCACCGCTGCGGAACTCGCCCGACTCGGCGTCCAGGCTGTCAAGCTCCACAATCTCTATGCCGTGCACCAAACCCCACTGGCCGACGATGTGGCCGCTGGCCGCGTACGCCTGCTCGAACTGGAAGAATACGTCCCCCTCGTTGTCGATTTCATCGAGCGGCTGCCCCCCCACTGCGTCATCGAACGCACCTTCGGCGATGCCCCGCCAGAGATGCTACTCGCCCCCCGCTGGTGCCTGGACCGTCCCGCCGTGCGAAAGGCCATCGAAGCTGAGTTTGCACGCCGCGATACGTGGCAAGGCCGAACCTGTGATGCCGCCGAGACGTATTCACTCCAGCGACGGTAGTGCGTATCCTGATAGCAGGTTCGGAGTGGGCCGGGCGGTCGCCGGCTGGCCTCGCAAGGGGGCATCTCCCCACCCCCGCGAGTCTGGCGGGAGGAAAGTCCGGGCTCCGCAGGGCACGATGGTGGGTAACACCCACCGGCCGCAAGGCCAGGGAAAGTGCAACAGAAAGCAAACCGCCTCGCGGGCGAATCCCGCGCGGTAAGGGTGAAACGGTGGGGTAAGAGCCCACCAGCAGGCCGGGCGACCGGCCTGGCTAGGCAAACCCCATCGGGAGCAAGGCCAAGTAGAGAGGAAGGCGGCTGCTACCGGCCAGCCCGGCCAGCAGTCGCCGCGGACCGGCCCGGGCCGTTCACCACTCTCGGGTAGGCTGCTCGAGGGGCCGGGTAACCGGCCTCCTAGAGAAATGACCGCCAACTCGCCCAAGGCGAGTTACAGAACCCGGCTTACAGGCCCACTCCGGACCTGCTTTTTGTGGAGCGAAGAACACGAAGAACACAAAGAAGAGAACCACAAAGAACACAAAGGCCACGAAGAAGAGAACCAAGAAGAGCACCACCAAGGGCAGAACCGCAAAAGCAGGACCACAAAGGGCACAAACAACACAAAGGGCACAAAGAGGGCACCAACAACACAGGCACTGGAAAACGTGCTGGAGGGGGATGCTTGGGGCAGGCAGAGAAGTGGGCGCGGCGAAGGGAAGTTTGCCCAATCGTGCTGAGGCGGCATCCCGGCTGAGCAGCACCAGACGCGGCGGTCCAGGACCGCACAGGCACACGTCGTTTGCTGCATCGCTGCACGCCAGGTGGGAGCGAGGGGCGCCAGTCGGTATAATTCCGCAGCGGATCAAGTACTACCCCAGAACCTCTTACCTGGTGCGGCTCGATCCTGGCAACCCGTGGTCCGTCCAGCAGCCGGCTGACGGCCCGGGTAGGAGCCAGCTCCGATGCCCAGCTCCGATGCATGTCTGACGTGAAGGCACACCATTCAGATCAGGGCGGCACGGCCGAGGGCCGCGAGCCTTCATTTGCCGAGACCGCCCTCACCCTCAGCGGCAAAAGCGAAGATGAAGCCCGCCGCACCGGCGCCATCGACCGCGCCGATGATCAGGTGGAAGCCCTGTTCGCCCCTCAGTATCAGACAACCGCCAGCCCCGTACACCGCGCGGTGTGGGACGAGCGCTTCCCCGCCGAGTTGTTCCTTCTGCGGCCAGCGCCCACTCCGGAGCATGTGACCCGCGTCATGGAAGATTCGCTGGAGGTGGTGCGCCGGCATCGCCAGGCCGGCACATTGCTGGATGCAAATCGCAAGCTCTCCCCTGCCTTGCTGTCAGAACTGGGAGAGGCAGGCTACTGGGGCCTGCTGGTCGGACGTGCCTACGGCGGTTCCGGCGCACCTTTTGCCAGCTTTGCTCCCTTCCTCACGCGGATGGCCATGCTCGATCCCACCACCGCCGGCATGGCCAGCGTGCACGGCTGCATTGGCGCGGTGGATCCTGTGCGTACCTTCGGCACCCAGCAGCAGAAGGAACGCTTTCTGCCCAAGCTGGCCAGTGGCGAACGCCTCAGCGCCTTTGCCCTCACCGAGCCGAATGCCGGCAGCGATCTCACGGCCCTGCGCACCACCGCCGTGCTGGATGGCCGCGAGTACGTGGTCAACGGCGAAAAACTATTCATCACCAATGTGCTGCCGGGCCGCACCATCGGACTGGTTTGTCTCATCGAGGGCAAGCCAGCAGTGCTGGTCGTCGATTTGCCCGATGCGGAGGACGAGCACTTCCAGCTCAAGCGGTACGGCCTGTATGCCCTCAAGCACACGCACAATCAGGGAATCGTGTTCCGAGACTTTCGCGTGCCGGCAGAGAACCTCTTGCAGCCGCCGCGCGGAGACGGCCTGACGATCGCCTACCACGGCTTGAATCTAGGCCGCGTGTCCCTGTGCGCCACGGCCGCCGGCAGCATGCGGCTGATGCTGGCCAGCCTGCTGCCCTGGGTGCGGTTTCGCAAAACGTACGGCGCGCCCATCGGCACGCGCGAGCTGGTGCGGCGCCGGATCGGCCGCCTGGCCGGACTGATCGTCGCCGCCGATGCCCTGGTGGAATGGTGCGCCACGCTCATCGACCAGGGCTTTCGCGGAGAAATGGAGTGCATCGTGGCCAAGATCTTTGGCAGCGAGGCACAGAAGGAAGCGGCCATCGAGTATCTGATGAAGACCCACGGCGGCCGTTCGTTCTTGCACGGCCACATGTTCGGAGACAATGTGCACGAGTTTCTGGCCCCCTGCATTTACGAGGGTGAGGGAGAGATGCTGGGCATGGCCTTCTTCAAGTCGCTGGTCAAGCACCACGGGACGACCTTTTTCGAGCCGGTGGGCAAGGCCCTGGCCGCGGCGGGCATTCGGCGGCCCAACCTGCTCAATCCGGCGCACCTCTGGGCCCTGCGCAAGCCGTTAACCCGCTATGCGGGCTGGCTCGTGCGCGAGACCCTGCGCTGGCGCGGCGCCACGGGGCTCCCCCCCCTACCGCAGCCGCTCAGCCGGCACGCCGAGTTTGCCGCGGCCTTTCTGGTCAACGCACGGCTGGAGACCAGCGCCGCACTTCGCAAGCATCAGCTTGCGCTGGCCGACCGCCAGTGCCGCATGGCCGAGCTGTCGCAACGCGTCCAGGATGCCGTGACCATGCTCTGCACCAGCCTGTACGCGGGCCGTCAGCAAGACGAGGTGGTGCGGGCCGCGGCAGACGTGATGTGCCAGGATCTTGCCCGCCGGCTTACCGGCGAACGTCCCAGCGATCGATACTTCCGCGCGGTCACCCGGTTGGGGGAAGCGGTCGTCGACGGCGGCTTCCGCTCCATTGCCGGCGTCGAGGCCGGCGAAATCCTGATGCCCTATCAGGATTGAGCGAGCCAGGGCCGATCCCGATCGGCCTGGCCCAGCGGCCGCTGCACAGCGCTGGCCGTATGTCCGGCCCTGGCAATAAGATCCGTGCGCGGCGTCGAACTGGGCGATGTGATTTGTCCGCGGTGCTGCGCTCTACGTCGGCTGGGAAGAACATCCCCTCTCGCAACAGCCGTGGTGTGCGAGCGTGGGACTTGCCTGGGCGCTGGTGTCTGTCGAGATGCGCACATTTGGTTTTCGAGTTGGTGGCAAGGGGTAGGCTTACCTGGTTCCCCGAGGGGGAACCAGGTAAGGTTGCAGCGGTTCGTCGATTTGGGTTGGCTGTTCCTCCTGTTCCTTTTCTCGCAGTCCCTCCATATTCAGGTAGGGACGGCTGCCCCAACGCGTGGCCGCCACGTAGCGCAGCCTCGCCGCCGCCAGCGTCACTGCGGATTGGCCATCGGGGAAGTGGCCCACCCCGCGCGTCCGCCGACGGATCTCCTGCATGATCCGCTCCAGCATGTTGTTGGTCCGAATCCGCGTCCAGTGCTCACGCGAAAACGCCATGTAGGAAAGCGTCTCCTCCACGCCCGCCCGCATCATTGCTGCCGCCTGGGCGAGCTTCATTGACTCCAGCTTCCCCCGCGTCCTAGCTTCGAGTGCAAAGCTAGAACGTCCGCAGCCAGGCCAGATAGCAGCGTTCCGTGCGAAGGCTGAGGTGCTTCACCCGCAGCACGCGGATCATCTCCGCGGCCAAAGCGCCACCGAGCGTCGGCGGAATGGTAGGGGGTGGTCTCCGCACTTGCCTTCGGCCTGTGAGCCTTGGACCTTGCCTCGACGTTGCGACACGGCCGGATCGCTTCCCGTGCCTACCGCACCTTCCACGGCTCCACTTGGCGGCTGAGTTCGTCGAGGAACGCAGAAGCCGCCTCACGCCCCGCATGGGCGTTGGCTGCGTGCAGGAACTACTGCACCCAGCCGACGTAGAACCTCGCTTTCTGCTCCGCTGCCAGTCCTTTCTCGATCAGGAAGCTGTAAAACCGGCCCTGCCAAGCCTTCGACATCGGCAGTGCATCATTATGTCGCGTCGTGATAACCGCAAGCACTGCTGGCAGAACCCGATTGACAACGCTCACCCTCCGAAAAAGGCCCATGCGCCCAAGACAATACCACCTGCTTGTTTCGCCTCAAGTTACGTCGCCTTCTCCCCTTCCAGACTCCGCCATCAAAGATGCATTGCCCCCATTTGCCAATGCAACGATCCGGCTATACACTGGACGTCGTGGAATTCGGGTCAAACGGTAAGTAAGGCGTCCAACTAGGTAACTAGGTCCGTCGCCACGTTTTTTGGTTGACGCCACCGCGTTGCCAGGTTACCCTGAATCTCCCAATACGGGTGGCCCATGAGCGCCCAACCTGCCCAGCCCTTCCTGAAGAGCTGCGTCCCTGCGACCGCAGAGCCGCGCCCGGCCCGATTGCTCGACCGGGTGCGCCAGGCCTGCCGGGTACGGCACTTCTCGATCCGCACCGAAGAGTGCTACGTCCAGTGGATCCGGCGCTTCATCCTCTTCCACCACAAGCGGCACCCGCGGGAGATGGGATC
>JAIMBC010000205.1 GCA_023511675.1 Pirellulales bacterium | reverse complement strand
GCCTTACTGCCTGTGCCGGCTGTGCGTATGGCAAGCGCCCCCTGGCAGATCCAGAGAGCCTTGGCATCGCCGTGGTCGCGGGGGACAAGGTGTACATTGTTGAGCGCGGCGAACAGCCTTTTCCCGATATCTTTGCCAGCCGTTTCGACGGTCTGAAGGTCAAGCTCACCGGCAGCGTCAAGCGGAGCCAGGGAAAGTTTGTCTGGGTGGATCCTGAGGCTCTGACGCTGGCACAGGAACGCCACCCGTAGCCTGGGGCCGACGGTACGCACGCCGAGAGGCCACCTTTTCCACCCTCGCCCAGCGGGACCCAGCCAGCCCAGCCCCCCCGTCCCTGCCCGCTGGGTGGCGGCCGCTCTGGGACGGCCTTCCGCCACGAAGGCTGTCCCATGAGCGCGCCGCTTCCTCTCTTGTCCCCGCTGTGTCTCAACAGGCCGCTGCGCCGCTGAGCCAGCAGGGGTGCGCTCGCCTGTGCCAGCTTCCTGCTGCCCGGAGCAGTCCGGGCATGCTTCGCCAGGACGCTGCGAGCACCTTGGCCGGTGCACCACCAGCGAGGCCCGCTCGCAGGGAGGCTTGTGCGATCCAGCTCGAGCGACAGCCAGTTGAGCTGCCGCGCGGGATGCGTGGCGCTGCGGTATGGTTGGCTCCACGGAAGAGCGTCCCTTCTCCTTGGAGACAAGGCGCAAGGCACGGATAAAAGGACTACGGCTCTCCCTTGGTCGTTCGAGCAGCCGCCGCTGCCGGCCGGTCCGCATCGGCAGCGGACGGGGGCGTTCCCTCATGTCGTGGCAAGGCCGCCTGGGTTCGCTGTAAGACCAGCCGTGCACGCCGCGCTAGCAGCACGGCCACGGCCACGCTGGCGGCAAGCCCGGCGTAGAAAGCGGCGGTACGCCAGGGCGAGTCGGGCAGCCTGCCGGCCGCCGCCTCGGCCACGCTCCGCGCCGCCGAACCGAGGTAGGCGTACATCAACGTCCCCGGCATCATCCCCACCCAGGATGCCCAGGCAAAATCCCAAAACCGCAACCGAGAAAGCCCGCACGCATAGTTGAGCATCGTATACGGTACCAGCGGAGACAGCCGCAACAGCAGCACGGTCTGCCACCCCCCCTCAGAAAGCGCCGTCTCCAACGCCTTTAGCCGCGCGTAGTGCTCCAGCCGGCGTTGCACCCAATCTCGGGCCACGTATCGCCCCACCAGAAACGCCGCACAGGCACCCAGCGTGCTGCCTACCGAGACCGCGGCAGCCGTGGCCCACGGCCCGAACAGGAAGCCGCCGGCGCACGTCAGCAAGGTGGCGGGGATTGCCAGTACCGCCGCCGGCAGATACAACGCGCCCACAATCACCGGTCCCCAGGGGCCCGGCTGCTCCAGCAGCGCAAGCAGCGGCTCGATCCGGCCTCCGTAGCGCCACAGCCCGGCCACGGCGCCGATCATCCCCGAAGCCAGCAGCACCGCCGCCAGGGGACGAAACCAGCGAGACCAGCGCATGAGCAATGTACGCATGTTTGGAGCAAAGGGAGACGGCATCACCGACGATACTGCCGCCATTCTACACGCCCTGGAGGCCGGGGACGGCGTGCTGGAGTTTCCGCCGGGAGAGTACCTGCTCAGCCGTACCATCCGCGTCGATCTGGCCGCCCGTGGCCCCGTGGGGCTGGTGGGATCGGCTGGTACCGCGCGGTTGATCATGGCCGCCGCCGGTCCGGCGCTGCACCTGCTGGGCACCCATGCAGGCACCGCTCATCCGCAAGACGTGGCAGCCGGCATCTGGCAACGCGAACGCCTGCCCACGGTGCTTCATCTGGAGATTGTGGGCAGGCATCCGCAGGCCAGCGGCATCCTCTGCGAGGGCACCATGCAGGTCACGCTGGCTGGGGTGCTGCTGCGGGAGCTGGAGCACGGCATTCACCTGCGCGGGCGTGCTCGCAACCTGCTCGTCTCGCACTGCCATGTGTACCATCTCAGGGGGGTGGGCATCTATCTGGATGCGGTCAACCTGCACCAGGCGATTGTGACGGGCAGCCACATCAGCTACTGCCTGGGCGGGGGTATCAAGGTAGCGGCCTCGGAGATTCGCAACTTGCAGATCACGGGGAATGACATCGAGTACAACCACAACGACGCGGCAGCAACAGCGGACGTGTGGATCGACTGCACGGCCCCTGGCTCGAGCGTGCGCGAGGGGACCATCTCCGGCAACACGATCCAGGCCAACTACAGCCCCGGCGGGGCGAATGTGCGGCTGCAAGGGCGGGGGGTGGAAGAGAACCATCGCGCGGGCCTGTTCGCCATCACGGGCAATCTGATCGGCAGCCAGGAGGTGAACGTGCACCTCGCCTCCTGCCGGGGGGTAACGGCTACGGGCAACGTGCTGTACAGCGCTCGGCAGGGCAACGTGGTCATCGAGGATTCGCGCAACGTGGTGTTCAGCGGCAACACCATCGACCACAACCCTGACTACCGCGAGCGCGAGCTGTGCACGGGCGTGCGCGTGATCGGTTCGACCGAGTGTGCGCTCAACGGCAACGTGGTGCAGGACTGTCTGGCGGGCGAGCACACGGTGGCCGGTCCGCCGCTGAGGCGTCAGGGCCTGTTGCAGATCGAGCGGTCGCGCCGCGTGCTGGTTTCCGGCTGCCAGCTCGTCGACGGCACCCCGTACGGGATATATGTGGAAGAGAGCAGGCAGGTGAGCATCACCGGCAATCAGGTGCTGGAAAGCCGTCAGGCACCGGCCATGCGCGCCGCCGTCCGCTGGATCGGCCCGGGACACGACAACCTGCTTGCGCTCAACACGCTGGCACACGGCAGCGAGGCGGAGGTGGTGCTGGACGATATAGCCGGTGTGACGCGCCGGTAGGCTGCCCTGTTCACCATGCGCAGCCCTCTTTGTCGCGACGGAACGCAGGCTCCGCGGCCAGCAATGCGGGGAAGCGTACCGGCCACGTGGCGCCTCGTGCCGCCCGCCAGCAGGCACGTGGGCCTTTGTGGCGGGAGAACAAGGCACGCCGTTTTTGCGCACGGTCTGACGGAAATCGTCTGCTGGCGCGAGCGCGCCGACGCTTTTTGCGAGAACCGGTAAAGGGCCGCAGGCACCGTCAGCCGCTTGGGGGTAGACTGAGGGTTAAGGGCGATGAGCGACGTTCTCAACATCGATGCCATTCTCAGCGCTGGGCTGGTTGATCGCGTTATCTACCGGCAGTGCGTCTCCTCGACCAACGACCTGGCTCGCGAGCTGGCGGCCACGGCATGCCGCCAGGAGTGCTGGCTCTTGGTCGCAGAACAGCAAACAGCCGGCCGAGGACGGGGGGACAACCGCTGGTGGACGGGGGAAGGCAGCCTGGCGTTCAGCTTGCTGGTGGATCCGGAACACTTGGGAATACACGGCCCTCGCCTGCCCATGGTGTCGCTGGCAGCGGCGGTGGCGGTGGTAGAGGCCTCGCAACCGCTTGTGAGCGGCTGGAAGGTGGGGCTGCACTGGCCCAACGACGTGTATGCCTGCGGGCGGAAGCTGGCGGGCATCCTCACCGAGGTCCTGCCGGATGGGCGGTTGATCGTTGGCATCGGGGTAAACGTGAACAACCGCCGAGAGCAGGCCCCCGCAGAGGTGGCCCACCGCGTGTGCAGCCTGAGTGAGCTGGCAGGCAGGCCGTTGGACCGGACGCGAGTGCTGGCCGGCATCATAGCGGCCCAGCGCGGCTGCTGGCGTACGCTGGCGGCGGAAGCGGGGGCGTTGGCGGTGCGGGCGGATGCATTGTGCCTGCAACACGGGCAGAGCCTGTGCATCGAGGCTGGGGGCCGCCGCAGCGAGGGGGTCTGCCGCGGCATTGCCGAGGACGGCGGCTTGATGCTGGAGACGGCGCACGGGTTGCGGAGGTTTTACTCCGGCGTGCTGGTATGAGGCGGCGGCAGGCTGGCGGCCTAGACGGGGAGGGACGATCACCTGCCTTGGAGGGCCGATCAGGAGAGGGTGCCCTGCATTGTGGGGCTGCAGGCGAAGCCCGGCGGGGCGGATGGGGCGGACCGGCGAGATCGCTCTGAACTGGCGAAGTGCAGGGGGCATCGCTGGCTGGACATGCTCTGCTGGCCCGGGCGATGCTGAATGCGTGCCGTGGCTCAACTTGCCCAACGCGGCTGGACGAAGAGAACGATAGAGCCGCTTGAAATGGCCCGAGGCGGGCGATAGGATGCAGTTGCGCGCCGTCGGCCGAGCGAGCGGCGATCCTAGCAGGCTGCTGGGAGCTGGCCGCGGCTTCGGCCGCGGGGGTGCGCAATTGGCGGTCTAACGAACCATGAGCTGCCGCTGGTTAACTCGAATGGCGAGCTTGGCGCTCTGCCGCTGTTGTCGTCCGGTTTGACCGGACTCTTTCTGCTCGCGTCGTGTTTTTCTCGACTTCTCTCCCGGCCGTGCGTGCGCGTTGCGCCGGGAGACGCCCTCACAGCGGATGAGATGCTCATGGCAACCGACTTGCGAATCAAAGAACAGCTTCCGGAGCTGACGGCTCGGATTGTGGCCACCTACACGGAGGTGGGCACGATCAACCACCTCGGGCATTGCCCCCTGCCCAATTACGAGGTGGTGATCGGGATCCTGGAAGATTTGAAAGAGATCATCTATCCCGGCTATCGGCGCCGGGAGGGGCTGCATCTGGGCAATGTGCTGTACCACGTGGGGGATCTGATCGACGGGCTGCACGACAAGTTGACCCAGCAGATCGGGCGGGCGCTGAGGCACGATGCCTCCCGCAGCGGCAGCCTGGATCTGGAGTGCGATTACGAGGCCTTGGGCCAGGCCAAGGCGGTGCAGTTTCTGGAGCAGATTCCCGAGCTGCGCCGTGTGCTGGCGATGGACGTGCAGGCGGCCTACGACGGGGACCCGGCCGTGAAGAGCCCCGATGAGGTGATCTTCTGCTATCCCGGCCTGGAGGCGGTGACCGTCTATCGTCTGGCCCACCTGTTGCACCAGCTCGAAGTGCCCCTGATTCCCCGCATGATGACCGAGTGGGCGCACAGCAAGACAGGCATCGACATCCATCCTGGCGCCCGGATCGGCCACCACTTCTTCATCGACCACGGCACGGGCGTGGTGATCGGCGAGACGTGCGAGATCGGCAACCACGTGAAGCTCTACCAGGGCGTGACGCTGGGAGCGTTGAGCTTCGCCACGGACGCCGATGGCCACCTGGTGCGCGGCACGAAGCGGCATCCCACGATCGAAGACCGCGTGATCATCTATGCCAATGCCACGGTGTTGGGCGGCAACACGGTCATCGGGCACGATGCGGTGATCGGCTCCAGCGTCTGGATCACTCGCAGCGTGGCCCCTCACACCACGGTCGTGCTGGAAAAGCCGCGGCTGCGCGTGCGGGGAGAAGCGGGCGAGATGCTCCACCCGGGCTCCCACTACGAGATCTAAGCCGCCGTGCGCGGCAGGTGCTTGCCCCGCGGCGGCCGGCGCGGCATGATCGGGGGCTCAGACCTCGCAGGCCCACCGATGCACCGCCGCCTTTGTCCCCTGCCGTTGTGCTGGTTGTTGCTGTGCCAGCTTGTGCCCTGCGCTGCCCAGCAGCGGGAAGAACCGGTGCTAGCTCCCGCTGGGGATACGCTTTCCGCGAGCGCGGCAGTATCCCAGCAGGCGCCCGATCGCGCTGTCAACCTGCTGCCCAACGGCAACTTCGAAGAGGGGGAAGACTCTCCCTCCCACTGGCAGCAGGTGGACGGTCTCACCACCTTCTGGGTACGGGACGAAGATCCGGCACGCGGCAAGGTCCTCAAGCTGGATACAGACGTGCTGCAATCCCAGGCCTATGCCTGGTGGAAGGAGATCCTGGCCGGTGCCAAACCGGCTGACGCCCCGCTCAAGCTCCCCACGCAAGAGCCCAAGTACGATACGCTGGCCGGCCTGGACGGCGTCTGGTACTACAGCGACTACATCCCCATCGAGCCTGGCAAGCTGTACTGGCTGACCATCGATGCCAAGGGCCCGCCGCTCAAGGTCTGGCTGCTGGGCTACCCGGAGAAGCCGGACAATACCTTCGGCGCCGACCAGGGCGCCTGGCGCGAGTATCTTGAAGCGTCATCGGAGCGTCCGGCCCGCCCACAGCGCGGCCATGAGATCTTCATCCACAAGTACATCTGGAAAGGCCGGCTGGATACCTCGGGTTCGCAAGAGTGGCGGACCTTTTCGCGCCGCGCCAAGCCCTTTGCCCCCACCAAGCACACGCCCAAGGTGCGCTTCGTGCGCGTGCTCATTTATCCCTACTGGCCGCCCGCCACCTATTACGTCGATAATGTCACGCTCACGGAGTACCACCCCGCCGATGAAAATCACTGAGGTCGTCTGTCAGATCCTACGGATCAAGCACGTCCAGGCCAAAACCGCCAGCAGCCAGGACTCGGTCCTGCTCCGCGTGCGCACGGACACGGGTCTGGAAGGCATCGGCGAGGCCGACTCCTCCCCCGAAGTCGTTCGCGCCATCGTCGATGCGCCCTTCAGCCACAACATCGCGTGCGGCCTGCGGCAGATCCTGATCGGCCAGAATCCGCTGGAGCACGAGCGGCTGTGGCAGGAAATGTGGCGCAAGACCATGTACTTCGGCCGCGCCAGCGTCACCATCACGGCCATGGCCGCCGTGGACATGGCGCTGTGGGATCTCAAGGGCAAGCATTTCGGGCAGCCCATCCACCGGCTGCTGGGCGGCAAGCAGCACGCGCGCATCAAGGCCTACGCCTCGATCTTGTTCGGGCGAGACGGCGGCGAAACCCGCGAGATCGGCCAGCGCTGGATTGCCGCGGGCTATCAGGCGGTCAAATTCGGCTGGGAACCGATGGGGCAGTCGGAGGCCGTGGATCTGGAGCTGGTGCGCGGCGCGCGGGAAGGCGTCGGCGATGCCACGCTGCTGATCGACGCCGGCTGCGTGTGGGATGCCCGCACCGCCCTCCGCCGCGCGCACCGCTTCGCGGAGTATGGCATCGAATGGCTGGAAGAGCCCTTGCGGCCCGACGATGTGGAGGGATACGTTTGGCTGCGCGACCGTTCACCCGTTCCTATTGCGGCGGGCGAGGAGGAATGCGGCCGGCATGCCTTCCGACAACTCATCGATCGCCGGGCACTCGACGTCTATCAGGTGGATCTCTCGCGCAACGGGTTTACCGACGCCGCCTACATCCGTGCCCGCGTCGAGGAGATCGGTGCTCGGCTCTGCAACCATTGCTACACCAGCCCGATCACGGTGGCGGCCAGTTTGCACTGGCTCTCCACATGCCGCGATGCATTCTTGTTTGAGGACTGTGTGGAGGATTCGCCGCTGCGCCACGAACTGACACACGAGCGCGTGCAGGCGCGCGACGGCTGGATCGAAGTTCCCGACGGCCCGGGGCTGGGAGTATCCTTGAACGAAGACTTTGTGCGCGAACACCTGGTGGCCGAGTCTCGTTGAGATGGCTTGCCGCCTACCGCGCGGCGCTGCCGCCGAGTTGAGCACCCAATGGCTGAAACCAACTTGGAACGCCCCGCCGCCATGGAGCCCGAGCTGCCGGCCGCGCCGCGGTTCGGCCTGCGCGGCATGCTGATCGGCCTCCATCTGGCGGGTACATTGCTCTCTCTGCCCGGGTTGGGGCTCTTTGTTTGGCAGATGGTGGGGCCGTTCGCCGCCGTTGCCGCCACGGTGGTTGCCGCTCAGTGCGCTCTTATGCTGCTACTGGCCATCCTGGGCTGGCTGCCGACAAAGCATGCTGAACCTGCAGGCGTGTCCCGCCGCCGACCGAGCTGCGGACCGCCAGCAGCGATGCCAGCCAACGGCCCGCCTGCTTCACCCCAAGTTGCTCGCGCCGTCACGCCATGTGAAGCGCCCCAGAACACGGCGCCACATTGCCGCTCAAGCTGACCCGGGCGAGCGCGCAGCCGGCGCCCCATGCTGTTCCCCGTGCACGTGCCGCTGCCGGGCGGCCCTGCACGCGGGCTTGGGCGTCATGGTGTGCCGCGTAGCAGAGAGCCGCTGCCGGCCCGCCGTCCCCTCGCTCGTGCCTGCCACTGCGCCAGCCCATGGCCCCCTGTTGGTCCAGCCTCGAGATCTTGCGGTGGTTCCGCGGTGCTGCCCGACCGTTGATCCTGTTTGCCCTGCTGATTGGTCTATAATGGGGGCGATGGGTCGTCTTGCAGCTACCGAGCGCCGTCGGTTGGAAGCTCTCTCGCGGTCCGCGCTGCGCCGATATCAGCTCGAGCGGTTGCAGAGCCTGTTGCGCGGCATCCTCCCGGCCAACCGCTTCTACGCTGAGAAGCTGGCCGATGTGCCGCTGCCCCCCCAGAGTCTCGACGAACTGAACCACTGGCCGTACACATACAAGGAAGAACTTCAGGTACCGCAGGGGGGCGAGCCGGCCAACCTCACCTTTCCGCTGGATGCCTATGTGCGCTACCACCAAACCTCGGGCACGCGGGGCCGCCCCCTGGTGGTCCTCGATACGCAGCAAGACTGGCAGTGGTGGCTCGACTGCTGGCAGTACGTGCTGGATGCGGCCGGGGTCGAGGCAGGCGACCGCGTGTGCATGGCCTTCTCCTTCGGGCCTTTCATCGGCTTCTGGAGCTGCTACGAGGCGGCCGCTGCCCGAGGGTCTCTGGTGATCCCCGCCGGCGGCATGAATACGCTGGCTCGCCTGGAACTGCTCCGCGCCAGCCGGGCCACGGTTCTCTGCTGCACGCCCTCCTACGCCCTGCACATGGCGGAAGTGGCCGCGGAGCATAACATCGTGCCAGCGGAGTTGGCGGTCCGCGTGCTGATCCTGGCCGGCGAGCCGGGCGGCTCGGTACCCTCGGTGCGGCAACGCCTCCAGCAGGCATGGCAGGCCGACGTGATCGACCACAGCGGTGCCAGCGAAGTGGGGCCCTGGGGCTACGGAGACAGCTCCGGGCACGGATTGCACGTGTTGGAAAGCGAGTTCATCGCAGAGTTCCTCTCTGTCGGCAGTGGCGAGCCGGCGCGAGAAGGCGAACTGGCGGAACTGGTACTCACTACCCTGGGCCGCGCCGGAGCGCCGGTAATCCGCTATCGAACGGGCGACCTGGTCCGCCCCCGCTGGCAACATGGCCTACCCTGCCAGTTCGTCCTGCTGGAGGGCGGCGTGGTCGGCCGCGCCGACGACATGCTCGTCATCCGCGGCGTGAACGTGTTTCCGTCAGCCGTGGACCAGATTCTGCGCAGTTTTCCCGAGGTGCTGGAGTATCGAGTGACCGTCCAGCGCCGCGGCGAACTGGACCATCTGCACGTGGAAGTCGAAGATCGGCTGGGTAAGCCGCAGCGCATCGCCGACGAATTCCGCGTGCGGTTGGGATTGAAAGTCGACGTGGTAGACGTCCCCCTGGGTACGCTGCCGCGGTTCGAAGGCAAGGGGCGGCGTTTCCTCGACCAGCGAGCAAAAAGTGTCTGACATCCCCTCTCGTGAAACCATGCCCACGCCGGCCCAGCTCATGCGCCAACGCATTCGCGCCGGCCTTCACAAAGGCCCCACCGCGGGACTGGCAGCCGGCTATGTCCAGGCCAATGTCGTCATCCTACCCGCTGCCGCGGCAGATGATTTTGAGCTGTTCTGCCAGTACAACGCGCAGGCATGTCCGCTCATCCGCCGGCAGCCCCCAGGCGATCCCTTCCTGGATCAAGACGCCTTCCAGGCAGACATCCGCACCGATGTCCCACGCTACCGCGTGTTTCGCCACGGCGTGCCCGAACCCAGCGAACCTACCGATATCCGCCATCTCTGGCGGCCGGACCTGGTAACCTTTCTCATCGGCTGCTCGTTTACCTTCGAACACGCCCTGCTCGAAGCCGGCCTGCCCGTCCGCCATATCGAACAAGGCCGCAATGTGCCCATGTACCGCACCAACGTCCCCTGCCGGCCCGCCGGCCCCTTCTCCGGACCGCTGGTGGTTAGCATGCGCCCCTTTCGTCCCTCGGAAGTGGAGCTGGTCCAGCAGGTGACGGCCCGCTACCCACGCATGCACGGGGCACCGGTGCATGTGGGAGACCCCCAGGCCCTGGGCATCTCCGACTTGTCCCGCCCCGACTTTGGCGACGCCGTGACGGTCTACTCCGACGAAATCCCCCTCTTCTGGGCCTGCGGCGTGACGCCGCAGCTTGCCATGGAAAATGCCAAGCTGGAGCTGGCCATTACCCACAGCCCGGGATGCATGTTCATCACCGACTGGCTGCACGATCACTTCCGCGAGTGACAGCCGCCCCTGCCGGCGGCGCTGCATGTACGGTTGCAGCTTGAGCCGCCCCAGATTGGCGGGCAACTCGTGGCGGCCTTGCCCACGGCAGCGCACCTGGTGACCATGGAACTGTCGCGCGAATCGCCCACCGCGAGGGCACGGCCGTACGCAGCCTTGGGGGCGCCGCTACCCGCGGGCACTCAGGCGGGCGCCCCGCATTGGTTGCCACCCACGCTATCTTGCTGCGCAACGAGGCAGGACGGAGGTTGCCCTGAATGTAGTTGAAAGTAACCGTACACCGCCACCATTCTTGACGGAGATTGGTGGCGTGCGTGCGGGAGGGGAGCATGCGCAGTTCACGCAAGCGCGGTGAAAGATGGCGTGGCCGATGGATGGGGAGAAGTGGCGGTTGTGGGCGGAGCGGGTGTGGCGGGTCGAGCAGAGCGGCTTGACCGTCGCCAAGTGGTGCCGACGGGAAGGCCTGCCGCTGGGCCGATCCACCTGTGGCGGCGGAAGTTGCAGGCGCAGGGGGTCTTGCCTCCCAGGCTTGAGGGGGCTGGTGGGAACGGCGTTGGGGGGGATCTGGCCCGGCTTCGCTGACCGGCCCTGCAAACGAAAACGGCCTCGGTTCGCCGAGCGCCCTTCGTGGTCTAACCGGCCCCCGTTCCGCGAGGGGCACCGTGAGCCACAGAGGGCGTGCCGGCGTCGGCGGCGCCAGCCGGCTGGAAAAGACGGCCAGTGGCCACATCGGCGGCAGGCGGCGCGGCAAGCGAGGGAGGTTGCTGCTGTGGGGGC
>JAIMBC010000204.1 GCA_023511675.1 Pirellulales bacterium | reverse complement strand
GGCGCGCGACGCCTAGAAACGTCGCTTCCACGCGGCGTGGTGCCAGGCCCTCTGCGGCAGGGGTGGGGGCCGCCCGCCGGCGGAGGCGGCGGAACAGGACCCACGGCGGGTGGTAGCGAAGACTCTGGCGTATCTGCAGTACAAGCGCAGGCGGGTGGGCTACCCGAGCTAGCGTCGCCAGGGAATGCCGGTGACGAGCGGGTGGCTGGAGTCATTGCTAAAGGAGATGAACTATCAAGTCAAGGAGAGCGAGATGATTTGGAACGATCCCAAGGGCGCGGAGGCCATCCTGCAAGTCCGCGCCGCCGCACTCCGCGGCGATGGCCGGGTCGTCTCGCACCTCACAACGCGGCCCGGATATGCATTCATACGCCAACCCCAAATACGCATCTTGCCAGCCCAAACTCGCAAAAGCTGACGTCCCCGGCAGGGAGCCTGGCATGCCCCCTGCGTCACGGGCCAGCCTGTAGCATGGGCCTCTGTGCCGGCATGATGCAGTTTCGAGGCGGCCCGGGAGGCCGGTACGCCTGCTGGCCCTGGCGGCAACGCCCTCCCCACCGGTCGTAGGCCGGGGCACCGTTTGAAACTCGTGGGAGGGGACTGTGCCTCTTCCAGGAGGAGGCCGCTGCGCTGGCCTGGGTGCGAAAGCGGCCTGTGCCTGCGCGGCGGTCCGCCAGCCGATCGTGGCGTTGCCGCCATCTCAAAACAGTCGGTCGTGCCTCAGGAGCCCAGGAGCCATCCCGGGAGACATCGGCGGCGCTCGAATTGGCGTTCGGGGGTCAGGGGGCAGTCGGTAGAATCCGCAGGCCGGTGTTGCTGACATGGAAAGGAGCGACGCGAGCGTGCCGCCGTCTGAATCGGAACTGGCCGAGCTGGCCAAGCTGTGCGCCGCCGGAGACCTTGTGGCCGCTGAACAGGCGTGCCGCCGGTTGCTGTGCGCTTGCTCCGACCACGCTCCAACCTGGCATGGACTGGGGGTATTGCAGCTTGCCCTGGGCCAGCCAGAGACGGCCGTCTCGAGTCTCAAGCGTGCTGCACAGCTCGCTCCAGGCGATGCAGCCATCTGCATGCGGCTGGGCATGGCATGGCAGCAAGCGGGCCGGCTCGATCGTGCTCGGGAGCAATTTGCAGAGGCCGTCCGTCTGGCACCCCACGATCACGAGGCGAGACTGCTGCTGGCAGCCTGTGCGCAGGAACTCGGCCTGCTCGACGAGGCTCGGCTTCAATACAAGGCGGCGCTGCTGCTGCGGCCAGATGACGCCAGGGCTCACAATAACCTCGGCTCCATACTCGAAGCGCAGGGAGAAACGGCCGCGGCAATCGACCGCTACCGCGAAGCCATCTCGCGGGATGCAGCGTGCTTCGAGGCACAATTGAATCTCGCGCGCGCCTTGGTGCGGATCGCGCCGGCAAGTGCCGGCCCAGAACTGGAGCGTGCCGTCGCCTTGCGGCCAGATTCATGCGAAGCCCGCGCGGCGCTCGCCGACTGGCACGCCCTGTACGGACGCCTCCCGGAGGCGCGAACACACTACGACGCCGTGCTGCGCAGCCGGCCGCGCAGTTTGGCCTGGCGCCTGTGCCGTGACATGCTGGCCCCGCCCGTGTTCGAAAGCAACCAGCACATCGATGCCTGGCGCGCGCAGATCGCCGAGCGGCTGCACAGCTACCGGTCCCAGGAGCTGACCCTGTCTCTGGAAGATCTGGCTAGCACGGGTGCCAAACCCCCTACCATCCTCGCCTACCAGGGCCGTAACGATCTGCCGCTGAAGCGATTGTTTGCGGAAGTGTTCGCCGCCGCGCTGGCACCCTGCGTGCAGAAGTACCGGTGGCGGCCGCGGCGGCGCAGCGGGCTGCCGTCGGTGGCCTTTGTGGCCACGGGCGGGGGCGATCGCGTTTTCTTGCGCGGCATGGCGGGCATGCTCAATCGCGTTACGCCAGGCCGCTTCTCCGCCGTGTTGCTTTGCTCTGCTGCAACGGCTGCGGCGGCCCGCGCGCAAATCACAAATCCTCATGTCGAGATTGCGACCCTGCCTGGCGATCCGCAGCGAGCCGTGGAGTTGCTGGCGCGGCGTGCCTTCGACGTCATTTACCATTGGGAGGTGGGTACCACCGCACTCAACTATGCGTTGCCCCTGTTTCGCCTGGCCAGGGTGCAATGCACAAGCTGGGGCTGGCCCGTTACCACCGGCATGCCCGAGGTCGATTACTTTGTCTCGTCCCACGCGCTGGAGCCTCCCGAGGCACGTGAACATTACAGTGAACAGCTCGTGTTGCTCGATCAACTCCCCCTGTGCTATGCACGGCCTCAGCCCGCGCCAGCCCCAGCCAACCGCGAGGACTTCGGCCTGCGGCGTGGAGAGCATCTCTACCTTTGCCTGCAGAATCCCAGGAAGATTCACCCCGATTTCGATGAGGTCCTGGCCGCGCTCCTCCGCTGCGATCAGCAGGCGCGGGTGGTGCTGGTCGGCTCGAGCCGGCCGCAAGTTGCGGAGGCGCTGTGGCGCCGGTTCGAGACTTCCCTGGCCGAGGTGCGCCAGCGCGTAACGCTGGTGGCTCGGCTGCCCGAGCCGCAGTACCGTGGCTTGCTGTCCCAGGCTGATGTGGTGCTGGATACGTTCCATTATGGCGGAGGTGCGAACACCACGTACGACGCCATCGCGGCGGGGATACCGGTGGTGACGTGGCCGGCCGCCTTTCACCGCGGTCGGTTTGCGGCAGCCGCCTATCAGTGCATGGGGTACACGGAATGTGTGGCAGCCACGCCAGCGGAATACGTGGAGCTGGCGGTACGGCTGGCGTGCGATCCGGCATCCAGGCGGAGCGCCAGGCAGGCGATCGAGTCGGCACGGGATGTATTGTTCGACAACGCTGCCGCCGTGCAGGCCCTGGAACAGTTCTTTGCCGCGGTCGCGCACCACGTTCGCGAGGCGGCATGAGACAAAGCAACCTCGCTCGCCAGCCTCGATACCTGCGGCCAGCAGGCCCATGCGGTCTTCGTTGGCCGGTCCGGCCGCATCGCGGCGCGGGGGCGAGGCCGCTCGTGGCGTGCCGTGCGGGGCGTGGAGCGTCTTGTTCCTGAGGAGGCCGCATGCGCATTGCACTGATGGATCCGACCGGCTGGGACTACCACGCTGGCAGCCCTTACGAGATCCCGCTGGGCGGCTCGCAATCTGCCCTGTGCTATCTGGCGGCTGCTCTGGCGGAGGCGGGCTGCGAGGTGCATCTCTGGAACGGCTGCCGACGCGCTTGCTGCGTGCGAGGCGTGTTCTGTGAGCCGTGGGAGGCGGCCGGCCCTGCAACCCTGGGCCAGGTAGATGCCGCCATTTTGCTCAACGGCGTCAAGCCGGCCGTACGCCTCAAAACCTTTCTCCCCGCCGGTGCGCCGCTGGTCTTTTGGACGCAGCACGCACCTGACCAGCCTGCCGTGCAGCCCTTAAGCAACCCGGCGGTGATTGCCTCGCTCGACGCGATCGCCTTTGTGAGCCGCTGGCAGCAACAGCAGTACGCCCAGCGATTCTTGCTGGGGGGCGTGGCTACGGCGGTGATGCGCAATGCTATTGGTCCACCGTTCGAGCGTGCGTTCTCATCGGGAGAGGAGGCGCTGGCGGCGCGCACTTGGCCGCCGGTGCTCGCCTACACCAGCACGCCGTTTCGCGGGCTGGATCGGCTGCTGCTGGCGTTTCCGCTGATTCGACGTGCCGTGCCGGGCACGCGACTACAGATCTATTCGAGCATGCAGGTGTACCAGCAGGATGCGGCACGGGACGCCGCCGCACATGGCCATCTGTATCAAGCCGCCCGATCCATGGAGGGAGTTCAGTATCTCGGCTCGCTGCCGCAGCCTGCCCTGGCCGGCGCGCTGAGGCACGTGGCGGTGCTGGCCTACCCCAACACATTTGCCGAAACCTCGTGCATCGCCGTTCTGGAGGCATTGGCGTCTGGCTGTCTGGTGGTGACCTCGGAGCTGGGTGCGCTTCCGGAAACCTGCCAGGGGCTGGCTCGGCTAGTCCCCCCCCTTAGCGATCCTGAAGAACACGCTGCCCGCTTTGCCCACGCCGTCATCGATGAGTTGACCTGTGCACAGTCCCGGCCGTGGGTGATTCACGAGCGGCTCGATGCCCAACTCCGCTGGATGAATGCACGCTATACCTGGCGAGGGCGCGCCGGCGAGTGGCAAGCGTGGCTGGCAAAGCTGATGGCCGCGAAAGCCTCAGAGCGGCCGGCCGCATGCGGCGAGCTGTCGCGCGGGCCAGCACAGTCGCTACCCAACGCCGATGCCCGCCCCTGCGGCGGTTAGAACCCCTTCTCTCGCATCTCTCGTTCCCAGGCTCCGGCCTGGCAGCGCACTGTCTGCGTGGCTCCGCATCGGCGGTCCACCCTCACCGCAAGCCGGCCACCTCGTGACGCTCAACGTCGCCGGGGCAACCTTCTCGGCTGGCCCAGGACGTTCGGCAGTAGCGCGAGGGTGTATCCCATCCTTCTCAGTGCGCAGCCCATCAGCCTGATGACGAGGCCCTCGCGGCGGCGCCGCTGCCGGAGGCGTGCGAGCTGGCGGCAGGCCAGATTTCGAGAGATGCTTCGAACAACCGCTGCAGATCGCTTTCGTCGGCGGGACGGGGAGAGAGGCGCGTCACGCGATGTTGCGGCAGCGTGCCCCGTGCCAGCGCCGGCGCGTCCTCACGCGTGAACCCAAGCGCCGCCAGCCCATTGGGTAGGCCGAGCCTGCGTATCCACCCCGCGACCTCTTGTGCCAGAGCCTCGCCGGCCTGCCCGGCAGGCACCTCCTCTGCCACGGCCTGCACGCTACGGCCCAAGAGGGCCGCCAGCGCCTCCAAGTGGCGCTGAGGAGCAGCACAGCCCGTAAAGCGAAACACGGCCGGGGCACACAGCGCCACCGAGATGCCATGCGGCACCAGGGGATGATCTTGCGGATAGCCTGGCGCCCGGTAATCGCGCACCAACGAACTCACGGGATAAGACATGCCGTGGCAGAGGTGCACCCCGGCGTTGCCGAAGCCAATGCCCGCATATGCCGCCGCCAGCCCCATGGCCTGGCGTGCCTCGGCATCGGATGGATCGGCACACAGGCGCGGCAGGTATTGAGCTGCCAGCCGCAGGGCTTGCAACGACCAGACATCCGCCACGGGATTGCTGCCCTGGTAGGCAGGCCGCAGCAGCGGACCGGCTGGCCGCTGCCGCGCGGTATAAGGGATGGCCGTGTAGGACTCCAGGGCATGACAGATCACGTCGATGCCCGAGGACGCAGCCACCAGACGCGGCAACGTGCGCAGGTTTTCCGGATCGACAATCCCTAGCGTGGGGCGCAGCCTGCGGTGGGCAATGCCCGTCTTGGCCTTCACGCTGAGGCAATCGAAGATGGCCACGCCCGTGGCCTCGCTCCCTGTGCCGGCGGTGGTGGGGATGGCGATCAGCGGGCGCAAGGGGCCCGGCACGGGCTTGCCCTCTCCCAGAGGCGCATTGACATAGGTGAGAAAATCGGCGGGCCAGGTGGCGTACAGATTGGCGGCCTTGGCCGTGTCGATGGTGGAGCCGCCGCCCACCGCCACAAAGCCGTCGTAGGCGGCGCTGGCGGCGGCGTCGATGGCTTGCTGAAAAGAGGCCTCGCTGGGCTCGATGCGCACGGCATCGAACACGTCGAAGGCGATGCCCGCCTGCCGGAGCGACCTGCACGTGGTCTCGAATGGCGGCAGACCGCGCACCACGCGATCGGTGAACAGCAGCACGCGCTTCAGACCGAGTGCCGCCGCATCTTGGCCCACCTCCTGGGTAGCGTGAGGCCCAAACCGCAGGTTGCCTGCTGCGATTTCAAAACAGGTTTCGTGCTCGCTCATGGTTTTTGGGCGCCCTGTACGGCAGTGCTCGGTTCGTTGTAACAGAGGCGGCAGGCCGCCTGCTAGCCTGGGCGGCCGGTAGGGCCTGGCGGTTCTGTGCCCGCCTTGCAGCAGGGGCATGGCAAACCTTCCCCATGGGCGGGGTGCCGCGGGGGTGCCAAAGGCTCAGGGACCAACGGCACCTTGTTCCAGCCTACCCACCGGGCCGAGTGCTGGATTTGCCAACTGCGGTCGATAATCAAATTCCTCACGCATCAGCGTAAACGTGGCTCTTGGCACGCAGAAACTCACCTCGACCGCATCACCCACGATGTGGCGCACGGCTTGGGAAACGACAGTGCCGGCCAGCGGGCGGCAATCTGCCAGCGGAATATCGAGCCGCACCTCCTGGCGCACGATGCGGCTGTACCAGGGCTGGCTCGAGAGGGCGCGTTGCTGCGGCACACACCAGGCGAGCATGGCATGGTAACTCTCGAAGCACTCTCGCCATGCCGCGGTGGGCAACACGTCGCCGGCGGGTTCGAGTTCCGCCAGCAGATCCGGTGCCGTGCCGCCGCCGGGATCGAGCCGAATGCGCCAGGTCTTGTGGCGCTGCTCAATTTCTGCGGACCGCAACACGTGCATGGGCACGCCGGAGGTGCAGAGGCGGGCAGCCAGGGCATACCACGTGTTGTCGGAAGCCATGGTCACGAAGTAGACGCCTTCGGCACCGGAGTGGGAATCCCGCACGTAGATACGCCCGTTGGTTTGCAGGGGAGAGGGGCAGAATCTTCGCAGCGGTCCCAGCCAGGCGGGCCCCACGTTTCCGTGGCGGAACACCAATAGCGAGAACATGGCGTAACGCCCATCTGGGCCCAGGCGTTGCAGCTCGAGCCCGCACGGCACCCAAGGCTCCAGCCGCTGGGCCTCCACCAGATAATTCAGGTACACGCAGTCTGAAATCTCACTGGCGATCTTGGGCAATGGCAGCCATGTTCCCAGGGCGTGAGCCAGATGGGACCTGCCCAGCACGTTGAGCACGCCGCCCCACCACCCCCCCCGCGGATGCCGCCAGGGTGCCTCGCGGCCGTGGATCGCATCCGGCCGGCAAGAGCCGAACACGTGTTCCGCAGCCAGAGCGAGCCAGAGCAACAGCAGCAAGTAAGCTACCGTATGCACCACAGTCGTGGCCGGGGGGGGCGGCCGCACGGCATCTGGCAGCATGGTCAGGCCGACCCGCAACGCATCGATCCCCCAGGCCGCGGCCGAAACCACGGTGAGCGTGCGGCTCCAGGCCCCCGCCTGCCACAAACACCAGCTCCAGGTGCATGCCATCAGCACAAACAACGCGCCGCCCCACACCTCCATCTGCTTCCACGTCTCTTGCTCGAAGGCCATGTACTCGGCATAGTTGCCCGATGCCTTGGCCCGCTCCGCTAGCCCAACGGCCTCTACCGCCCACATCGTCTGCCCAAACAGATCCGGCACGGCCGCCGCCAGGGTGAGCGGCAACAACAGCACTGCCGGCGGACGAGGGATCCATGGGGTGCGCCACAGCGCTACAGACAGCACAATCACGCTCAGTGCCGCCGCCGCCAGAGGAATCCAAGCAAGCCGCCACAGCCACGGGTGCCCCGCCACGTACGTTGCCCGGTCCACCAGGCTCGCCTGCGCACCGGCTGGCAGACCAGGCAGCAGCACGACCACGAGGGCCGGCAACGCCGCCACGTGGACCAGGAGAGTCCAGAGCATCGCCTGCTCCAGAAACCGTGCAGCCACGTGTGGCGCGTCGTGCTTCATGGAACCTGGGCCCGCTCACATGGCGGCCCGCGCGAGAAAAGGCGGGCCGTGGTTTGTGCCAGCTTACGTGGCCGGCAGGCAGGGGGCAAGAGAATCGCCCGGAGGCCGGCGGCCAACCGGTAAGCACAGCCAGGCGCGCGGGGGCCGCGGCCTGGCCTGCGTCGCCACGTGCATGCCCGCAGCCCCCCGCTGGCAACGATGCTGGCGGCCCGCTGGCAGATCGCCGGGCCCGCTACGGCGGATGCCTCCGTTACGCTTGCCGGCGGGCCACGTGGGCGCGCAGCTCTTCCAGCTCTCGTTCAAACCCCCCGGAAAGGATGGGAAAGCGGCACCACGTCTTGGGATCCAGATTCTCGTCGTCCACGTGGAAGCTGGGCGCATAGCGCTCGCGCTTCCACTGGTTGCGGCACCAGAGCCTGAAAAACCGCTCGATCCACCTGGCCAGCTCCTGCGGGCCATACTGGGGAAAGCGCGAACGCATCCGCAGGAAAACTTCCAGCGGGGTGAGCTTGTCGCGGATGGCGGCACGCTCCACCTCATCCAGCAGCTCATACGGCATCAGGTCCGCCTCATCGGTCTGGCACGCCTCGGGCGGCCGCAGCTCGGCCGTAGGCGCCTGGGCATTCACCGCAGCCAGGGCGGGAATGGCCCCCAGGCCCTGCGGCCCCTCCTCTTGCAGCCACACCAGCCACCGCCTCAAGAAGGCCTTGTCGATGCCGGCAATCGGGCTTACGCCGCCGGAGGTATCGCCATCCATGGTGGCATAGCCCACGGCGGCCTCGGAGCGGTTGCTGGTGCTCAGTAGCAGGGCGTTGCGCAGGTTGGCCAGCAGCCACACACTGGGAGAACGCACGCGGGCTTGAATGTTTTGCAGCGCCAGGTCGTCGCTCTCCCAACGCAGTTCGCGCCCCACGGCTTGAGAGATGAGCCGCACGTACTCACGCACCAGGCCCTCGATCTCCAGTTCGAGGTATTCGGCGCCGAGGGCTTCGGCCACGGCCCGCGCAGCGCCGCGCGTGGTCTGGCTGCTATGGGCGCTGGCCTGGTACACGCAAGCCAGCAGCCGCCGGATGATCTCGCGCTCATGGGTACAGGCGGCAAGCTGAGGGATGTAGGAGAGCTTGTGCAAGAATCCTTGCAAGCCCAACTCGGCCACGCCCAGGCGGACCATCATCGCCACCAGGCAGCTTACAGCGGAGGAATCTGCCCCCCCGCTGAGACTGACCACAAAACCGTGGGAGCGGCTCTTGCGCAGGTAGTCGAACAGCGCCAGGGCAATCGCACGGGCAAACTCTTCTTCCTTCAGCCGGCGAGATGCCTCCCACCCCCGCTCGGCCTGCTGGGGGGCCTCGGGTTGGAGATCCGGATACTCGAAGCGCACTTGCACGCAGTCAGCATCCTCTTCCAGGCGAGGGCTGAAGCTGCCCGTACGCGCCTGCTTCATCCGCGTCTCGTCCACGTCGATCTGGGCACAGGTCACCTGCCAGTCGGCAAATGAGAATCGCGGTCCACGCGCCAGCATCCTGCCGGCGGAGGCGATCATGGCGCCGCCATCATACACGGCACGGCCCGCCTCGTTGCCCAGCAGATTGGCGTACAGGTAGCTCACGCCAAAGGCCCGCGAGCCTTCCAGCACGAACCGCTCTCGAATCTCGGCCTTGCCAAAGGCAAAATGGCTCGCACTGGGGTTGAGGATCAGATCCACCCCCCGCAAGGCCAGCTCTGCACCGGGGCGGCTGGCGACCCAGGCGTCTTCGCAGATCTCGAAGCCAATTTTGACGCCGCCGCAGTTGAAGTGGATGTCTCCCAGGGGGATCTCTCTTTCGTCCAGTTCCACGCTAACGTGTTTGCCCTGGGGCCAGGGCTTGAACCAGCGCGGTTCGTAGTGGATGCCGTCTCCCGCCAGGAAGCGCTTGGCCACAAATCCGGCGATGCGGCCATCGACGGCCAGGCAGGCCGTATTGAACAGGCCATGCCGGTACAGCAGCGGCAGGCCGAGGCACACAGCCACGCCTTGTGTGTGCGGCAGCAGTTCTTTCAGCACGCGCAGGGCCATCTGCTGCACGCCGGTGGAGTGGAAGGCGTCTTCGCAGCCATAGCCGGTGATGCACAGTTCGGGCAGGCAAAGGATGCTTGCCCCATGTTGGCGCGCATGGTCGATGGCCCCCACGATGCGCGCGTGGTTGCCGTTCCAGTCCAGCGGCGTCTGATTGAGGACGGCGGCGGCGACTTTGATCAGCTTCATCTGGCTCGCAGGGCAGAGGGCCGACAAGCACCTGGTGGAGGGGCAACACGGTCCCGGCAACCCATCATACGCGGCCGGCGTGCCGGCAACCATGCCGGGGTACGAGGCGATGGCCCCGTTCATTGGACGGATCCGTCCGATCCATGCGATGGCAGGAGATCTTCTTGGGGCGGGCGGCCTGTCCGCCGTCCGGCGTGCGGCTGCTGCTTGCTACGGCCGTGCAGCCGTGTACAGTAGCAAACAGAGCGGTCGGCCGGTCGGTGCTGCTCGCTTGACCTGCGGCGACAGGTGCCGCTGTCTCCCTGTCCAAGCTGCTGTTCCGTCGCGGGTGCTACACAGCGACGAACCGGTTGGACGGTTCGATCTCAATGAGCCAAGCGCGTGCCGGCCCGAGCAGGGGCGCGCCAGCATGTGCCGACTCATGCCAGCGCGCGGCCCGAAGCGGAAGCGCAACTCAAGGCCACGTATAAGAAAGGAGCACCTCTCATGCGACCAGCACCCATTTCCATCGGCCGAAGGGGGTTCAACCGTGCCTTGCTCGCCACGGGAGCAGGGCTGGCGGGTGCAACGCTGGCGGGCAATGTGTCGTCCCCGCTGGTCCGTCAGGCCGCTGCTGATGAAGCCGGCCCTGCCGTGGTCCGCGGCCGGCTCAAGCAATCCATCGCGCACTGGTGCTTCTCCCAGTACTGGAGCGTGGAGGAGATGTGCCGCGTGGCCCGAGAACTCGGCTGCACCAGTGTCGAACTGGTCGATCCCCAGCACTGGCCCACGCTCAAGAAGTATGGCCTGGTCTGCGCGCTGACCATGAGCCACTGGTTCGACAAGGGGATGAACAATCCCGACTACTGGCCCATGTGCTGGGAGAAAATCCGCCAGGCCATCGATGTTTCGGCGGAGTATGGCTTCCCCAACGTGCTCACGTTCACCGGCTTCCGCGAGAACATTCCCGACGATGTCGGTTTGCAGAATTGCGTGCGGGGATACAAGGAGATCATCGGCCACGCCGAGCAGAAGAAGGTCAACCTGTGCCTGGAGATGCTTAACAGCCGTGTGGCAGAGGAGATGAAGGGTCATCCCGGCTATCAGGGCGATCACACCGACTATTGCATGGAGATTGTCCGCCAGGTCGGCTCGCCCAGGATGAAGC
>JAIMBC010000203.1 GCA_023511675.1 Pirellulales bacterium | reverse complement strand
TGGCAAGACCACATGCCCCCTCACTTTCATGCGCTCTATGGCGACGACGAGGTGCTCGTCGACATCGGCCGCGCCGCCGCCAGGCCCGTCGAGCTGTGTACCCGCTTCAGTGCCCGGGCCGACGCCGTTCCCGCACTGATCGACGGGCTTGTCCCCAGCTCGGCACGCGGCAATCTGTACGCGGCCTTGTTGCATGTTTTCGGCCCACGCGGCCCGGCCCGAGAGAACGCCACGGTCTATGTGTTTACGGACAATCAGGCCGCCGGCTGGAAGGAGCTGGCTGCACAGGATATCGGCCGTCTGGTGCCCGAAAACGTCCACCTGCGAATCGTCAACGTGGGCTCCGCGCGGCCGGTGGAAAATCGTGGCGTGGTGGGGACGGCGCCGCGGCCGCACCGCGTGGTTGCCGGACTGCCCGTGGTGCTCCGGCCCCTGGTAGTGAACGACTCCCAGACCGAAACGGCCCAGCTCGACCTGCGCGTGGTGGTGGAAGACAGGGATGTGGCCCGCCGCACGCTTGCGGTCAAGCCCGGTGCCAGCGTGCAGCAGGAGATTGTCTACCTGCCCACCGAGCCGGGGGTGCTGCGCTGCCGGTTCGAGATCCCGGAGGATCGCTTTCCGGACGACGATCAGTTTCTGTTCACCCTGCACGTGGAGCCGCAGATCCGCGTGCTTTTGGTAAATGGTGGGCCCACGGCGGACCCGTACGCAGACGAGTGCCTGTACTTGAGAACGGCGCTCACGGCCCAGCCCGAGTCTGCGCGGTTCGAGCGGGGCGCGGTGTCTGATCGCGATGGCTCGGCCAGCGCAAAGCCCGCAACCGCTGCTGCGGACGGGCCGTCCAGCCAGCACAGCTCGGCCCTGGGCAGCCCTCCCGACGCCGGCACGCAGCAGATGGTGCAGGCGTTGGAGGTGCGCGAGATTCCCGAGAGCGGCCTCTCGCCGCAGGAACTGGAGCAAGCCAGCGTGGTAATTCTGGCCGATTGCGGCGGCCTGAACGAGACACACTTTGCCTGGCTGCGGCAATTTGTCGCCAAGGGGGGCGGCCTGCTGATCTTGCCAGGCGAGCGCGTGCATCCCGAAGTGTACAGCAACCAGTTCTTCCCCGTCCCCGGCCCCCAGCGAGAGCGGCTGGTGCCCGCGCGGCTCGATCTGCCCGTCGGAGATGCCGAACGCTATGAGACCTTTGCCCGCCTCGCCACCATCGACTTTGCACACCCGGCCTTGAGCATCTTCTCGGACCCGGAGGCACGTTACCTGACCACGGCGCGGTTCTATCGCCGCTTCCAGATCCGGCTCGAGGGCAAGGCTCGCCGCGTGTGGGTACTGGCAGCCTTTGCGCCGGGCGAGCCGGCGCTGATCGAGTACCCCTACCGAGACGGCCTGGTGGTGCTGAGTGCCTTTCCTGCCAATGCGCGTTGGAGCAACCTGCCGTTGCGGCCGGAATACGTACCGCTGGTGCTGAGGTTGGTGCATCACATTCAGCACCGCCCTGAACTGGAAGCGCCCGGTTATGTGCCGGCCGATGGCGCGGTGGAAGTTCGCGTGGCAGGCCACTGGCACCCCGCCACAGCGCGGATCACCGACGGTGCGGGGCGGATCCAGGATCTCGAGTTCCAGCGCGCTGGCCAGCGCCTGGCAGCGGCGAGCGAGCGGCTGGAGAACAAGGGATACTACCAGCTCGAGGTGCATGGAGGCCGTGTGGAACAGCCTCGGGAACAGCGGACGGCCTTTGCTGTGAATCTCGCACCGGAAGAATCGGCATTTGCCGTCGCCACGCAGGAGCAAATCCGCAACTGGCTGCCGGGCGTGCGCCACCTGACCATCGTCGACGCCACGGCCGAGGCCCAGCAAGCCTATGGCTCGATTGGCGAAGCCCGCGAGGTCTGGCGCTGGTTGCTCGCCCTGGTATTCCTGGTGATTGCGGTCGAGTTCTTGCTGGCCACGGCCGGCGGACGGCGTGTCGACCAGCGCGAGGAGCCGACCGCCGCCGAACGCATCCGCCGGTTTAACCCCCGCGGCTGGCTGGGCCGCCTCACCGGAGCCGAGGCACCGCCATGAATCACCTCTACGAATGCAGCAAGCAGGCGGCCCCAGGCAAAGCCGGCCGCGCCGTCCGTCGGCAAGCTGCCCGTGCCCGCAATTCGGAGGCGCCACCTAGCCGGCTTGTTGGGGGGCGCACCACAGGTCTACCGCGAGCTGCCGGTGCCGGTGATTCAGCAGCCCCCAGCACATCTGGCCGCGCCACGAGGTGTCGTTCCCGCATGCCTCGG
Organism: Pirellulales bacterium; assembly: GCA_023511675.1. Classification (GTDB taxonomy): domain Bacteria; phylum Planctomycetota; class Planctomycetia; order Pirellulales; family JAIMBC01; genus JAIMBC01. The sequence continues at coordinate 8,844 of JAIMBC010000203.1, read as the reverse complement.
TCATGTAACGGCCGTTCCGCACACCGCAAATATCCTGTGATCCAACCGATCGCCATGAGGTGAGAGATGTCTGCCCCTCAGACGGAGCCGCAGCTCAGCGCAGCGCAGCCGCCCGACCCCCGTCCCTTGTTCGAGTTGTTGCGCAAGGTACGGCGGTTGTTGCGTACCAGTTGGGTCGCCACCGGTGCGGGGATGACCTTGGGACTGTTCCTCGGTACGTCCCTGGTATTCTCCCTGCTCGATCTCGCGGTACCGCTCTGGGTCTGGCTCCGCTGGGTGGCGCTCTTTTGCGTGGCGGTGCCGGCCGCCTGGGCCGGCTACGTCGGCGTGTTGCGGCCCCTGCTGCGGCGGATGAGCCATCGCATGCTTGCACGCCGCGTGGAGCGCGAGCTGCCGGGTATCCACAACCGTCTGCTGAGCTGCGTCGATCTGACGGAGCAGCAAACCGCACGTGCCTGCCCCGCAGAGAGGGCACCGCCTGCCTCGCCGGAGTTCTACCGCCGGCTGGTGAGCGAGGCGCTAGAGCGGATTCGCGGTTTCCGCCCGGCCAGCGTGGTCGATCTGTTATCGCTGCGGCGTGCAGCCACGGCGGCCGGCATCGCCTCGGCCCTGTTTCTCTTCGCCTGGCTGGTGTTCGCGGATCGCATGCCCACGGCGCTGGCACGCATCTTCAAGCCCTGGGCAGACATCCCGCCCGCCTCGGGCGTCAAGTTCACCGTGCGGCCCGGCAGCCGCAAGGTGCTCAAGGGAGACGACGTGCGCTTCCAGGTCGATGTACTCAGCCGCCAGCAGCCTGACCGCTTGCGGCTGGAGATCCTGCCACACGACGGCAGCCCGCGGCTGTGGTACACGCTGCGCCGCCGCGGCAGCCGCTGGACCCACGTGTTGCAAGGGTATGAGAAGTCTTTCAGCTACCGCGTGCATGGCGGCGGTACCTGGAGCCCGCGCTACGAGATCACCATGGTCGATCGCCCGCGGATTGTGGACATCTCGGCCGCGGTCTACCTGCCCAAGTACATGCAGGCCCGGCGGCCGCTGCGCAACCCGCCGCAAGTGCTGGACGTCACGGGGCCAGAACAGAGCGAGGTGGAGCTGCGCGTGAAGGTCGAAGGGGCTGCGGTTGAGGGGGAGATCCTCTTGGGCACCGCCGTGCGCCGGCAGGTGGAAGTGCCCGAGGAGCAGCGGCAACTGCGCGTCTGGTTCAGCGACGCGCTGCCCGACGGCGCCGTGGCCGAGGGCAACTGGCAGTGGGAGCCGCAGGTGGCTGGCCGCAAGGCGCATGCCGACCCGGCCGGGCCGGAGTTTCATCATCACCTGTTCCACTCGGCGGCCCGGCCGTTCCTGGTGCAGCAGGGGGAGCATCTGTTTGCCTGGGTGTACATTGTGCCGGCCGAAGAGAATGGGGCGTCGGGAGGGCGGGTTGAGTCGTTGATGTTGCTATGGCACGACGGCGAGGGGTGGGAGCACCGAGCGTTCTGGGGCGAGGACAAGGTGAACGTCGGCCAGCTTGGCACGCCCAGCCGGTACCGAGCAGGAGATTTGCCTGCTGCCGGCAAGTGGGTGCGGCTGGAGGTGCCCGCGGCGGCTGTAGGGCTGGAGGGCAAGGCGGTGCGCGGGATGGGTTTTGCGCAGTTCGGGGGGCAGGCGTACTGGCAAGCCTGCGGTACGCTCTCGCCCCGCTCCGGCAGCGAGGAGGTGTTCGAGGTGGTAGAGCGACTGCCTCTACGGCCGGTGGCGAAGCGGCCGGGGGAGTGGAGAGGTCGCTTTCCGCTGGTGGGACAAGGGCTGTACCGCGTCGAGCTGCGCAACGAGATGGGCGCGCCGAACCAGACCATGAAAGAGGCCCACTACCTGGCCGTACCCGATGAGCCGCCTCAGGTGATGCTCCAGCGGCCCGGCAGCGACCTGGTGCTTTCTCAGCCGCAGCCCGTGCCGCTGGTGATCTCGGTCTACGACGACTTTGCTCTGGCGGACGTGACGCTGCTGGTGCAGCGCGGAGAGAGTGGTTCTTTCCAGGGCCGCAAGATCAAGCAATTCAAGGGCCGCGTGCGCGGCGCGACGCTGGCCCACACGTTGAACCTGGCCGAGTTGCAACTGCAAGCTGGAGAAACCATCCGTTACCGGGTGCAATGCCGCGACCGCAAGGACCAGATTGCGCAGACGCAGGACTACACGATCCGCCTGGCGGCGGACGAGAATGCAGCCGACCGGCAGCTTGCACGCTTTGAAGAAGCCCAAGACACGTTCCAGCAGCGGCTGGCACAACTGCTCGCCGAACAGACCAAGGTGACCGAGTCCCTGGAAGCAGTGGCGGCCGACTATCAGCCGCTGGAACAGTCCCTCGAACGCATGCAGGCCGAGGCCCAGGCCGCAGCGCGTGCCCTGGGCCAGGAGCCTCACACGGCCCCGCAGCCGCCTCAGGACCAGCCGCCCCAGGGCCAGCCACAGACGCCGCAACTCGATGCCGCCACGGCCCAGCAACTCGCTGAGCTGGCACAACGGCTCTCGCAGCTTGCGGCCCAACAGCAGCAGACCTCTCAACAGGGCCAGCAGCTCGCCGCAGAACTGGGCCAGGCCGTCCAACAGGCCCAGCAGCTCGACCTGCTGGCCCCCCAACTGGCAGCCGAGATGGCCGCCGCTCAGCAAGCCTTCGAGCAACTTGCCGCACGCGCCATGCAGCAGCTCGTGCAGGCCCTGCAACAGCACGCCCAGGCCGCCCAGCAAGCGCAGGCTGCGCAGCAGGCCCAGGCTGCGCAGCAAGGCCAGCCGATGCCCCAAGCCGCGCTTCCTGATCCCCAACTTGGCGAGCTGGCACACATGGGCAAGCGTTTGCAGCAAGAACTGCAGGCCGTGGCTGAACGCCTGGCGGCACTGGATCGCGCCCGCGACGAGCAAATGCGCACCGACGTGGAGGCGGCCCTGGCCCAGCTACGCAGAGACATGCTCCAGCAGCAGGGACAGGCGGCTGTCCGTGCCCTGGAAGACCTCCAGGCAGCCCTGGAGTCCCTCCGCCAGCGGCTAGAAAACCTGGAAGGCCGCCAGGCCGCCCTGATGCGCGACGCCGAGGTGGTCTCAGACACCTTGCTGCCGGAGGTACGCCAGCACCAGCAACGGCTCGATGCGGAGGCCGAGCCGGCCTTGCAACAGGCCGAGCGGCTGCTGGCTGCCGACCAGAAGCGTCCGCGGCGGCAGCCCCAGTTCCCCGATGCCCCCTTTCAAGGCGAAGGCGAAGAGTACCTGGTCCCCCCTGCCGAAGAGGACACCCCCCCCACGCCCGAAGAACTGGCCGCCATGAAACAGGCAGATGCCGCCGCTGATGCCGGCCAGCCGGCCGCCCCCGATGAACAGGACGAGGAAGAGCCGCTCTTCGAACCCGCGCTGGGCGGTGACACCCCCAAGCTCGACCCGCGCTTCGCAGACATGCTGCGCCCCATCGAGCCAGCCGACCAACCATCCCAGGCCGACGCACCGGCCGCTCAGGACCGCGAACAGCTTGCCCGCCATCAGCGAGGCCGCTTGCGAGAACTCAACCTCTCCAAGCAGGCCCTGGCCTCCGACGCCCAATCGCTCGAGGCCATGCTCGCACAGCTCGAACAAGCCCTGGGGCAGGCAGAGGCCGCAGCGCAGGGCCAATCGCCAGAGGGGGCTAGCCAGTCCGGCGCCAAGGCGCAGGGCAAGCAAGGCAAGTCGGCTTCGGGCCAAGCCGATCCCTCAGGCCAGCCCGAGGCTGCGGACCAGCCCGATCCCTCGGCTCAAGCCGACGCCTCGGGTCAAGCCGACGCCTCGGGTCAAGCCGATGGATCTACTCCCTCGGGCGAGCCGAAGATGGGCCAACCCGCCCCGCTTGACGAGGCGCAGGCACAGCAGCTTGCGGCCTTGCTCGACTCTCCGCTATTCGCCGAGGCGCTGGCCATGCTCGAGCGTTTGCAGCAGATGGAGCAGGCGCTGGCCAGCCAGGCCGGCCAGCCGGACCAGGCGAGCCAGGCGGGGCAGCCGAGCAGCCAGCCGCCGGCGGGCCTAGTCAGGGGGGCCACGCTCACCGGCAACATGGCGGGCACGCGGCTGGGCATGGCGATCCTGGAGCGCGAGTTGGCCCACCTCGACCCGGCCACGCGTACCGTGATCCTCAAGCTCCCCCCCCGCGTACGCGAAGAGCTGCTGCTAGGCATGCAGGAGCAAGGCCCGGAGGGCTACCAGGACTTCATCCGCGACTATTTCCGCCGGCTGAGCAAGCTCCAGGCGGAAGGAGAGCCGTGATGGCGTTCGCCTCGTCTCAGGGAGTCTGCGGCCGATGATCGACTGGCTGCTGCGCTCGATCGGCGTCCAGGAGGACGTGCGTTCGCACCTCGAGCGCGCGCAGCTCGTGTTTCAGTGGCCGCTGGCCTTCTGGCTGGGATTGCTGGCCCTGCTGCCCGTGGGCCTGTACATCTACAGCCACCAGCGTCCCACGCTGGCCACGGCCCCGCGGCCCCTGCGCATCGCGCTGAGCGCCACGCGGATTGTGATTCTGTTCATCCTGCTGCTGGTGCTGGCGGGGCCCTACTTGAAGCTGGACGAAACCATCGAGCGGCGGCCCGTGCTGGCCCTGGTACAGGACCATTCGCAGAGCATGGCTCTGCCGGCGGGGCCCTTCGAGGATGAGACCCAGCTTGCTGCCCTGGCCGCCGCCGCGGGCTACCATCTGGCGGACGGCCAGGTTGCTGCCGAGACGCGCAAGTTGCTCAATCAGACGAGCCGCGCCCGGCTGGTGTACGACGTGCTCCAGGCACGGGGAGAGGCCTTCTGGAAAACCCTGGCCGAGAAATACGACGTCCGCCACTACGCCCTGGGCGAGACGCTCGTCCGCCTGCCGCCGCAGGCCGGCGGGCTGCCCGAGCCCAAGCCTGACTCTCCGGCCACGCGTTTGGGGGACGCCCTGGCTCAACTGCTCGATGAGTCTGCGGGCCGTCCCATGGCGGGCGTGGTCCTGTTTACAGATGGGCAGAACACCGCCGGTCGTGCTCCGCAAGAAGCGGCCCGCGCCCTAAGACAGGGCGGCACGCCGGTGATCTGCGTCCCGCCCGGCAGCGAGGCGCCGCTGCGCGATTTGGCCGTGGCTGATCTGTTTGCGCCCGATCTGGTCTCCAAGGGAGACACGGTGCAGGTCTCCGTCACTCTCGAATTGCGCGGCTACGACCAGCAGCCCGTGAAAGTTCTGCTGCGTGAAGAAGGGGCGGCACAGCCGCTGGCGGAGAAAGAGTTGACCGTCCGCGGTAGCGAACAGGCCCAGGTGAATCTCTCGTTTCGGGCAGACGCGCCGGGGGCGCGCACGCTGACGGTCGAGGTGCAACCCATGGCCGAGCTGCCGGAAGATCTGAAAGAGAACAACGCAGACAGCGTGCTGGTGCGCGTCAGCGACGAGAAGCTCAAGGTGCTCTATCTGGAAGGACTGCCGCGCTGGGACTTCCGCTTTCTCAAGAATGCCATGCGGCGCGACTTCGGCCTGGCCGGCCGCACGGCAGAGCAGCCCGACATCGTGCTCGAGGCGGAGTACCGCAGACTGCCGCCCTCGGAGCGGCCCCCCTTGCCAGCCACGTTGGACGAACTGGCGGAATACCACGTGGTTGTGATCGGAGACGTTTCCCCCGCACTGCTGGACAGCAGCTTGCTCTCGCTGATCGACCAGGCGGTGCGCGAGCGCGGCGTGGGGCTGATCGTCCAGGCGGGTCCGCGGGCCATGCCGCATGCTTACGACGTGCGGCTGCTGGATCTGCTGCCCGTGCGCATGCGTGCCCGCGCTGCCGGCATGCAGGCTCCCGCCTACAAGCCCTTCAGGCTCCAGGTCACGGCCGAGGGCGCTAGCCACGAGTTCCTCCGCCTCTATGACGACCCGCAGCGCAGCGAGAACGTGTGGGCCCAGATGCCGCCCAGTTACTGGTGCGCGGCGGCGGAGCGGCCCTCGGCGGGCGCCACGGTGCTGGCACGCAACGCCAGCGTTGAGACGCGTTACGGCAAGCTGCCGCTGGTGGCATGGCACTTTGCCGGCCAGGGCAGGGTGCTGTTTGTAGGCACCGATTCTACCTGGCTCTGGCGGCAGAATGTGGCCGACCGCTACTTCTACCGCTTTTGGGGGCAAGCCTTGCGGTTTGTGGCCCGCAAGGAAGAGCAGGTGCGCAAGCGCAGCTATGTCGAGGTGCGTCCCCCCCGCGCGCATCCGGGAGAGGAAGCGCAGGTGGAGCTGTTCGCCTTTACACCCGAGGGGGTGGCCCGGCAGGAGCCGAAACTTGCGGTCAACGTCTGGCGTGAGGGGGCGGCTCCGCAGCCGCTCGAGCTGGCGGCCGACCCCAGCGTGCCGGGGCGCTACACCGGCAAGCTGGTGCCGGAGGGGACGGGCAGTTACCGCGTGCAGTTCGAGCCCGGCGGAGGGCAGCCGCCCGTGGAGGCGCGTCTGCACGTGGCGGTGGCCACGGGCGAGTTGCGCCAGCCTGAAATCAACCTGGCTACGCTGGAGAGCCTGGGGCAGCTCGTGCGGTTGACGGAACTGGACCGGCTTGCCAGTCTGCTGCACGGCGAGCCGGAAAAAACAGAGCTGCATCGCGAGGCCAGTCTGTGGGACAACTGGCTGGTGTTGCTGGTGCTGATTGTGGTGTACTCCGTGGATGTGGGGCTGAGGCGTTTGTCGGGCCTGTCATGATGCGGCGGTGGAAATTGTGGATCCTGTTTGTGGCGGCCGGTGCGGCCGTGTGCTTCCGGCAGGGCATGGCGCCTGGCCGCGCCCCGTCTGGGGGACAGGCAGTGCAAGCCGCTGTTGCCATCGGCCAGCCTGCCGGGCCGGAGACTCATGGAGGGGGGGGCAATCAGGGCGGGGCGAGCGAAACGGCTGAGCCGCTTACCGAGGCGCGGGTTGTCGAGCGGGTCACCGCCGCCGTGGACCGCGCCGTGCAGTACCTGGCAGAGCGGCAGCAGCCAGATGGCTCCTGGCACACCAACCACGCGCCCAATGCGCTGGCGCTGCTGGCCTTCCTGGGCCGGGGCCACGTCCCCGGCAGAGGGCCCTATCAGGAAGTGCTCGAACGCGGCAAGCGCTACATCCTCGCCACGCAGCACGAGTCGGGGCTGTTCGCCTCTCCCACGCCCAGCCACGGCCCGATGTACGAGCACGCCCTGGCCACCCTCGCCATGGCAGAAATGTATGGCATGGACCCCGATCCCGAGCTGGAAGAAAAGCTCCGCAAGGCGGTGGGCTTGATCCTCCGCAGCCAAAGTCCCAATGGCGGCTGGCGCTATCAGCCCACGCCCGGCGATCACGACCTGAGCGTGACCGTGATGCAAGTCGTGGCCCTGCGCGCCGCCAACAACGCAGAGATACCCGTGCCGGCAGAAACCATCGAGCGGGCCATCTCCTACGTCACAAGCTGCGCCTACCCCTCCGGTGGATACGGCTATCAGCCGGGCGGCGGGCCCAACCCGCAGATGTCTGCCGCCGGCGTGCTCTCGCTGCAGCTTCTGGGCAAGCAAGACGATCCCACGGTGCTGGCAGCCCTGAACTATCTGGCCAATGCGCCGGTGGAGTGGGGTGCCAACCAGGTGTCGTACTTCTACTACTTCCACTATTACGCCATCCAGGCCCAGTATCAGGCGGGGGGCAAGTACTGGAACGACTGGCATCCGCGCGTGCGCGAGTTGCTGCTGGCGCATCAGGAGCCGGACGGAAGCTGGGGGCTGCCGCCGGGTACCCAAGAAGGAGAGGGAACGGTCGGCCCCAACCGTGTGTACTGGACGGCCATGTCCTGCCTGGTGCTGGAGGTGTACATGCACTTTCTGCCTGCCTATCAGCGATAACAAAGAGCAAGCCGTGTCTCTTCTTCTCGCCACACTGTTGATGCTGCCGATTGCCGGGGCGCAAGCTGCCCCAGGCGGAGAAGCGACAGCTTCTGAAGCGGACGGCGGCGCGATCGTCGGCCGGTTAGAGGGTGCGGCCGGCGCCGTCTCCGTGGCGGCCATCGACCGACGCGCAGGGCGGCGCTATCAGGCCGTGGTGGGAGAGAAGGGCGTGTTTCGCGTGAGCGGGCTGCCGGCGAACGCCGGCTACGACCTGATCATCGACTACCAGCAGGCGCGGCTGGAAGGCGTCGATCTGCACGTACCCCCCTCGGACTACGAAGAAGAGCAGCCCTTGACGGACGAAGACCGCCAGGAGCTGCGCGAGCGGATGCAGCGGCTGAATCGCTTCGAGGACGTGCTGGAGTTCCTGGCCATCGAGGGGAACATCCAGCATGCGGCGGTGCTGGTAAACAAGTTGCGGACGCGGCCCTTCTTCGGCTCCAAACCGGGAGAGGTGGTCTGGCGCGCGGAGATCTGGCACTTCGAGCGGCCGGAGGACCATTGGTTGAAAAGCAGCGACGAGCTGTTTGTGCTGCTGTACCGCGAACGCATGACGCGAGCCGCTTACGACAAGCAAGCCGTCACCTTCGACCCTCGGCTGGGGGGCTTGCGTCCCACGGACGCAGAGCCGGTGATCGATCTGGGAACCATCGTGCTGCCGCCGCCCCAAGCAGGCATCCGGCTGGCGGCAGAGCAAACCATGCAAGAGAACGAGGAGTCCACGCCATGAATCCCCATCGCAGGCGAGAATTTCTGCGGCGCACCGCTGCGGCCGCCTGTGCTGCCGGCGTGGGAGGTTGCGGCCTGCAAGGGCTGCTGCCCGCGGCCGCTCAGGCTGCCCGCCGGCTGGGCACCTGCGGTCCGCCGCCGCGCAAGAGCCCCGAGCGGCAGACTTCTGCCGAGGGCATGCCCCCGCTGCCGCTGCCGGTCACGCCGCTGCGGCGCAGCGAGCCCAAGGCGGAGCCCGCCCCCCCCTTGATG
>JAIMBC010000202.1 GCA_023511675.1 Pirellulales bacterium | reverse complement strand
CCCCCCCCCCCCCCCCCCCCCCCCCCCCCCCCCCCCCCCCCCCCCCCGCCCCCCCCCCCCCCCCCCCCCGCCCCCCCGCGGCACGCTGAGGCGTGCCGCTGCGGTCTGAGTCGTCGTTGCGCCATGCCTGCCGCGGAGGCGCGGGCGGGCGAGAGGCCTTGGCCTGCTGCGCCGCTTCTGTCAAATCGTCGGAAAGCGGGGCCAGCTCATAATGTTCGCGCGAGGGGGCAGCAGCTTGCTGGCCGGCCGCGTCGCCGCCCGAGACGATCTCTAGCTCGTCCTCCTGCGGGGCGTCTGGCCCGCCGGCCTGCTGTGGCAACGGCAGTTTGCCGGGCGTGAGCAAGAACTCCTGCTCCGCATCCTGCGGTTCCGCTGCCGGCGAGCGGCTTTCCTCCTTGAGCAAGCGCCGGGCCTGCGATTCGGTAAGCTGGCCATGGTCCACCAGCAGCTTGACCAGCGTATAAGTGTCGTACTTGTCTGGCGAGCGCGCACGCTTTTCCTGAAGCTGCTTGAGAACCTTCTCAGAGACCAGCTCGCGCGCTTCCAGGTGGGCCAGTAGTTGTTCAGGGGTCATCATGGGTGGGAGAGCCGCAGCAGGCCGTATGCGCTGTCATTCGTCTTCAATGGTTTTCAAGCTGATGCCGTCCATGCCGGCGGCGGTGCCCATGTCGAGCACCATCACCACGACCTCGTGGCGGGCATCGCCATGGGCTTCGACGAGGAGTTTTCCGGGGCCGGTACCCGAGCCGCTGGTGCCCGCGCGGGCTTCCTTGATGCGGGCCAACACATCGTGGCTGGAGGGGGCCTCGACATCGTTGACCCAGACGGTATTGTCGCGGTCGATGCGCACGGTCACGAAGTCGTCTTCCTCGGGTTCGACGACTTGCTGCTGGGCGGTGCCCTCGGCGCGGTCGGGAGTGGGCAGCTCGATGGATTTTTGCAGGGCGAAGGCGGCGGTGATCATGAAGAAGATCAGCAGCAAGAACGTGCAATCGACCATGGGGGTCATATCCAGGCCGTCGTCGGGCAGGTCCTTGCGGCGGAGGTTGAGCTGGGGTTCGGCGGGGGGCGGGGGGGGCAGGGCCACGTGGGCGGCGGGCATGTCCAGCGGGCTGAGCCGAGGGGCCTCCGGCTCTGCGCTTGTTTCCGTCTCGGCCGGTTCGCCGGGGATGGTGAGGACGGAGTCGCACCCCGAGCAGTGCATGCGGCGGCCGGCCAGTTCGGGCCGTGCCTTCAGTTTCTTGCCGCACGCTCCGCAAACGAACTTGATCTTCACAACCGCACCCTACTCTGCTTCTTTGACGCCGAGGGCCAGTTTGATACCCTCCACCTGGGCGGCCAGGGAGGCCACGCGGGCCACGTCGCGGTGGAGCACGTCGCGCTCCGCCTTGATCAGCACGGTCTGGTTGCCCGTGCCGGAACGCAACCAGGTTTCGATCTCTTCCTTCAACCGTTCGTCCTGTTCGGCGGCGGTACCCACCAGGGGATCCTTGACTTCATCCGTCCGGTCGCCGCGGCGGCGGTAGCGGATCATGGTAATGGCAGGCGGCTGCCCTTCTCCCATGAACCTCATGGCCACCACGAAGGAGTCGCGTTCGGCAATGCCGGAGCCGAAGCGTGCCTGTGCCAGGTCGAGCGCCGTTTGGGGATCGGGCACGGAGGTGACGGTGAAGAAGATCAACAGCAGGAAGACGCAGTCGATCATGGGCGTAATGTCCATCTCCGTGTCGTCCTTGAGCCGGCGAGTACGGACGATCGGCTGGTCTGGCGTTGCCTCGTCAATCCCGGCCATGGCGGACTAACTGCCTTCGACGGGAGCGGTTTCTGGGGAGTAGGCGGTCTGCGGGGCGCCCTCGGACTGCTCCAGCAGGATTTTCAACACCTCCAGGAAGCGATTAACGCCGCTGCCGGTGAGATCCTCCATTTTCCGCATCCGGACCTGAATGGCAGAGACTCCCAGGCTGAGCGGGATGGCGATGGAAAGACCGACGAATGTGGTCACCAGGGCCAGCGAGATGTCTCCGGCAAGCTGCGAGGCGTCTGGCTGTTTGCCCGCCAGTTTGCCGAAGGCGGCCATCATGCCCAGCACCGTACCCAGCAGGCCGAGCATGGGAGCGCTCTTGATGGCCGTGAGCACCCAGGTGAGGTTGGTCTCCAGCCCCGCGATCACGTCGCGCTGGAAGCGCTCGGTAAGAAGCTGCCGCACCTTCTGGTAACCCAGGCCGCGATTGGCCAGGGCGAGCAACAACAACTGAGGCACGGCCCGGCCGTCCCCCTCGCACAGGGCGGCGGCGGACTGCACGTCTCCGTTCATTAAATGCGCTTCGACCTGCGTGACGAAGTCATCCATGGCCTTCTCGCTCTTGAAGCGCAGCCGGCCCAGCCGGCGCCAGACGATGATTGAGCAGACCGTGCCGATCACCGCCACGATGGCCTGAATCAAGTAGATCGAGTTGCCGGCAAACTCGGTGAGCCGTGCCAGCCCGCTCTGCTGGGCCAGCAAGCACGCCACCGCCAGACCGTTCTCTGCAAAGGCTGTCTCTGCCATGTCAAGCCACACCATGCCAACTTCCGCATGCTGAAAAAAACAATTACAGGGGGGTCTGATCGGTTACCACGAACTCGTAGCCGTTCGCCGTCTTGCGAATCTGAAACCGCGTCTTGCGAATGCGGCCGGCGTCCCGCCCCGCGTACGCCCGCTCGAGCTGCAACAGATGCTGCTCCAGCTCCGGCGGGTAGAACTGCAAAATGATCTTGTTGCCCACCTGAATGCCAGCGCGCTCCAGCAACTGCCGGTCAGCGTCCTTCAAACTGCCGTGCCGCCAGGTCATGTACATCCGCTGCTCCTCGGAGCGCGGCCGGACCACCCGCACCGGAGTCCCCCGGCCAAGCTGCGTGGCATAGTACACCTGGTTGTTCTCGCCCAGCACGCCCAGTTCGATGCCGAAGTAGCCGAGGATGCGCGCGTAGGCCTCCAGCGTGTTGCCTTCGGGAAAGCGCACCTCCCATCGCATGTGCGGCGGGAGGCCAGGCAGGCCGGAGCCGTAGCCGTATGCGGGACGATTTCCCGTGCCGATCATCTTGCTGCCCCCCCGCCCTTCGAACTGTTCGGTCAAGGCGGGGTCGGAGAGGTCGGCCTGCCGTTCTGCCAACGCATCGAGCACCTGCTCCACGGTGCGCTCGAACTGATCTTCGACGATTTCGCTTTCTGCGGCAATCTCGCGGAACTCGGGCGAGTCGAGCTGCATGCTCTCTCCCACCACGCCGTCCAGCGTGCCGCCGCCCACCTGCTGGATGTAATCCACGGGGATGGGCTGAAAAGAGGCCAGCATCCGCGTGCCCAGCCAGGCCATGAACAGACAGAAGGTCACCGCTCCCAGCAGAATCAGCAGAGAGATGACGGTGCTGGCCACCTTCTCGTAGGCCGAGGTGGCCAGTCCCCGCACGGGGCCCGCCACGGGCGGGACCGCCGGCCTGCCAGGGCGCTGCATCGCCAGGCTCATTGCCACACGCTCCGCATCGACACGCGCTCTTTCACTCCTCGAAACGTGCATCGGGCCGGATGGACAGGAACCACTCCTTCCATTTCGCCACAGCGGCCAAACGGCCAGCCTCGCTGTCGTCATCCCCTGGCAACACGCCCTCGAACTTGCGGCTGAGGAACCGCAGGCCCAACTCCGCCTCGCTGTAGACCAGCGGCTCGGGATCGCCCAGTGCCTCGATGAGCAAAGGCACCACGTCGAGGTCGCGGGTCCGCGCCAGGGCCTTGATCGCCGCCGCCTTGGCCTGTGGCGTACCGTCCGTCGCCAGTTGCCGCAACTTCTTTTGATGCTTGTTCAGCAGCTCCTCGTCTCCCGCCTCGGCCAGCTCGTGTAGCCGTGCCAGGGCCTTATCCACCTCGGGCCGGTCGGGATCCTCCAACATTTGCAAGATCTGGTCGGCGGGACCGGAGAGGGCCCGAGACTTGACGCCGTCCAGGCCCAGCACCACGTCGTCTCCATCGGGCAGGCCGCGGCCTCCGGACAGCGTCCCCCCGCCGAAGCTCTTCACCTTCTTGATGATCTCGCGCATCGACCGCATCAGGAACAGCACGCCGAAGCAGGTGTTGCCCACATCCTCCGGCACCGGCGAGCCTACCCACCTGCCGTCATCCAACTGGGACTTCAACAGGTAGTTCGCGCCGTCGTTGTACCAGCCCGGCGAGGGATCGGTACGCCCCTCGACCAGATCGCGGAAGCTGCGATACCGCTCCAGGGCATAGAGATAGTAGAGCGGCCACGTCTTGGCCTCCACGGTGTAATGGGAGTCCATCCAGCCGTCGGCACGTTTGCGCCCCTCATGGTACTTGGCTGCGTCGATCCCCTCTGCCACGGGCCGAGCGTCCCGCTCCCGCTTCTTGCGCAGCTTCAAGCCAGGCGGCGCCTCATCCTTGGGCTCAAAACGCACCAGTCCCAAATGCTCCCCCACCATGTACAGCCCGCCGGCCCCGGCAGCAGCCATCGTCTCCCGCACTTGCTCCTGCTCCACCAGGTTAAAACTGCCGGGATCCCTGCCCTGATAGCCATAACCGCCGCTGGGATCCTGCGTGCGCAGCAGCCAGTTGGTCACCCCCACCCAACTGCCCTCCGGTACGTCGTGCCCTACCTCCGAGGCCATCCACATGGCCAGGATCGCAAACTGAGTCATCGACGTATCGCCCGTGCCCAGGTTCGTATAGCCGAACCCTCCATGGGGCTTCTGCAACGACAGCATGTGGTTGAGGATCGTCTGGACTTCCGCGGCATGTGCCGCAGGATCATGCTCGATCAGAAAGATGATCGCCATGCCCAACGTGTACATCTGGTTGCCTTCCTGCGGCTGGCCCGCGGAGATCAAGTTGGCCAACTGCTGGGCCGCCTCCAGCCCGCGTTGCACCAGCACATGGTCCTTTCTGCCCGCCTTCAACGCCGCCAGCCCGGCAAGCACCGCGTGGCCAAAACGCTTCTCGTTCTGCTTCTCCAGGTAGACCAGGGCCCGATCGACCGCTGCGCGGACCTCCGGACTCTCGGGCGTTAAACCCGCGGCCGCCGCCGGCCCCTGCCCGCACAATACCGCGCCCGAAAGTACGAACACCGCCGCCCCCCAGCGTTCGCATCGAATCTTGAATCTATTAAGCATCCTGGGCTTCATCCACAAGCGCCTCCCCACCACGCCAGCGGGGCAGACCGGGTGCGCCGCCGCCTCCCCCCACACCTCTTGCGGCGGCCGCAGGGGTGCGCCGCAGCGGGCGCCGACACACGAGAAGATCGCGTTCTCAGCAGTGGATCCTATGTTCCGCCGGCAAATGCTGTCAAGCAGCCGCCTCCCTCAACGCTACCGCGCGCTCTGCGTGGCCAGCGGCCACCCCAACCGTTGACAAGGCCCGACCTCCGGCCTACCATGCGCCAGCGGTGCGGCTGCGTGGCCCTTGCTTCAGGCCTGGGCAAGTCTTGCGGCTTCGATCCGCGTTGCCGCCCCCGGTGAGAGATAGGCACAGCCGCCGTGTGGCAACCTATGCTGGCGGTCTGGTACTTCACGGTGGGGTCGCCGGCCTTGCCGCCGCGAGGCGAGATGTCGGGACAGGTAGCTCAGTTGGTAGAGCACTGGACTGAAAATCCAGGTGTCACCGGTTCGATCCCGGTCCTGTCCACTATATATGGCCGTGTCCGCCATGCAGGTCACCGCCCTGACCGCGGCATGCGGGGGTTGGCCTCGCCAGGGGGCAGGCGGCCAGCTTCGTGCCCTGGCCGCCCGCTAGAAAGCGCGGCTTGCGATTTCTCTGCACGTTGAGCCGCCGCGCCCGCCATGCCGGGCTGCCCATTTGGCCTCGCCACTGTGGAGAGGCCCGACTCTGCGCGTGGCGGCTCGCTGGCGTGCTGTACGGCCGTGCCTGCTGGGCTGGCGTACCTGCTGTAAGTGCCGTGCGCGCTGGGCTACCGCGTCTGCCCCCTGCTTGGAGAGGCCGCTTTCCCCAGCCGCACCCGAGGACGTGGATTACCCACGGGAACCGAAGCGGGCCGCGTGCTCGGCGAGGTTGGCCTGCTCTTGCTCGTAATCGAGGCCCCGTTGCAGGCACCAGGTCTGGGGGGACAGGATGCCGTGTGCGAATTCGATGCGCGCCACCTGGGCCTCGCGGAGGGCGTCGCGTACCAGCAGGGAGGGGGCTTCTGCCTGAATCTCGACATGCGTGCGGGCGGTGGGGGGGAGCCGGCCGCTTTCGACGGCCCAATCGACGGCTCGCCAGAGGAGTTGCAGGTCGTCGGCAATCTGCTCGGCTTGCAGCCGTTGAAACATGCGTACGGCCGGCCCTTCTGCCACCATGGTGGAGGCGTAGTTGGCGTTGGAGGCATCGCTGGTGAGCATGAATTCGGGCATTACCAGCCGGGCGGCGATAGCGCGCAGCTCGGCTTGCAGAACGCGGACAAAACTGCCGGCGTCCAGGCCAGCGGTGGGGAACTGGTATTCCACATTGCCGTGGGCATCAAGGATCGTGCCTGGGCCGTAGCGGCGGAAGGATGCGGCGCGGCCCGTCTGGGGGTTGGTGCGCTGCAGATCCGCCTGGCCGACCACAAACTGCTCCACCGCGGTCCGCGTGGCCCCATGGTGCTTGCGCACCAGTGCGATGGCCGACTGGATCTCTGCCACCACGCTCATGTTGCGCAGCAGTTTCTCTGCACGCCGCAAATTCTTGCGTACGGGCAAGAACAACGGCAGGCCGCGGCGGACGTTGCCATCGACGTTGGCCTTGCGGTGCTGCACGTCGCTCGGCGGCACCAGCTCGCCATCAATGAAGAGGGCCTGGACGCTTTCCACATCCTCGGGTTCGGTGAGGATGCCGAAGGCCGCTGCGGGGTCGGACTGCCACTCCGGAGGGGTGTACACTTGCGCGGGTTCGACGAAGCGGACCCTGAGTTTGCCGCCGGGTGCGCGGAACAGCCGCAAGATCGCCTCGCCGTCACGATCGCGACGGCGAACGATCTCTTGCTGCCGGCGATGCCACTGGTTCTCCCACACGAAGTCGTCCACCACTTCTTGAACGGCCTGGCACAAGCCCCGTTCAACCTGCCAGCGCGGCCGGGGGGCCACGCGGTAGACGTGCCCCGTACCCACAATGTAGCTGATGCGGTTCTCATGCCCGTTGATGGCGAATTCGTTGGTGAGGGCAAGCTGGCGGCACTCAGCACGCAGGTGTGCCAGCTCGCTTTCATTGGCCGGGCCGGCCGTGGTGAGGCCCGCGGCGCCCAGCGGCAGCCAGGGCGTGCCGTCGGCATCCAGCCAGGCTTCGGCCGGGTCTACCAGTGCGTCCCACAGGGCCTGCCAGGCCTCTTGCAAGCGGCGCTGGCAGCGATCGAAAGGTTCGTGATTCATGCGTGGTGGCAGCCGTAGGCGGCGGAGAACATGAGCAACACAAGGGCCGGACAAGCCCGAGGCGTGAGCAGGGCCTCGGGCAGCGGGATGCGATTGGACTCATCCAGGCGAGTTGGCAGATGGCGGGTTCCAGGGCAGACGGCGCGGGGAGGGGCAAGGCTGCTTCAACCGACGGGCAAGCGATTGCCGAGCTGGTCGGGCGGGTGGCAAGCGGCGAGCAGTTCCAGAGCCAGGCGGAGGGCCATCTCGGCGGCATCGGGCCCGTCGTCGTGATCGCCCAGCGGGAAGTCTCTCAACTGGTTCAACAGCAGGGTGGTGCCCGCGGAGCGGCTCTTGAAGCGCACGCGGCGGGCGGCCAGGTAGGGCCCCAGCCGACGGATGCGCACGACCTTGGGCACCCGGTTGGCCAGCGTATGGGGCCGATATGCCGGCAGCCCCGCGGCAGCAAAGGCCGCGGCAAACTCCCCCGCCAGCAATTCGTGGTATTGCTGTTCTTCGATGCCAAAGGCATCTGGACGTGCTTGCAGCCAGAGCCGCACGCCGTCTGCCACCATTTGGGGTGTGGGGCGTCGTGCCAGATCGGCCTCCAGGTAGATTCGTCCCTGGCGGTCGATGCCTAGCAGTACGTAGGCCGAGAAGTCGCCGCGGCGGGCATCGCTGCCCTTGCTGGGGTCGAGGGCCAGCGTCTTGACCATCAGGTCTTGCGGCCACTCGTCGAATTGCTGTGCGGCATCGAAATAGGATTCAGGCCATTCGCACTCAGCCGGGTTGAGGGGAGAGCCTTGCTGTTCCCGCTCGAACACGGCGCGGCCGCGTTCCACACGCTGGCACATGAGGGAGTAGAGGTCGTGTTCCTCCGGCCAGAGGACGCGTGCGCCGGCTTCCAACTCCTGGCGGTGTTGTTGGTAGAAGGCGCGTGCTCGGGCGGGGGCGTCGGGAAGGTCGGGGTCGGCATAGATGGCTTCCCATCGCTCCCAAAGTTGCATGTTGTCTGGCCAGTGTTCGATAGCGCGGAAGATGCGTGAGAGCCAGCCGGGCGTGCGGTGCAGTACCAGCGCCAGCGCATCGCGGTGCAGGGCTGTAGCCACGTGGACGACATTGGTGGAAGGCGTGCCGGCGCCCAGCAGGGCTCCGTGGAACCAGCGCTCAATCCACGCCCGCTGCGTGGCCGAGACGATGTGCTGATCGTTCTGGAGGTCGTCGCAGACGATCAGAGTGGGCCGGCTGGCCTTGCTGCGGCGGCCGCGGATCCGCTGACCCGTGCCGAAGGCCTCGATCCTCACGCCGTTGGCGAGCTGTACGGCCCCGCGCCGCCAGACGGGAAAGCGGGCCACAGCCTGAGGATAGTCTGCCGCGAGGCGCGAATTGTCTGCCAGCTCTGCTTGCAGGTGTTCCAGATGCGCGTGGGCTTGCGCACGCGTATCGGAGACGAGCCAGATGTACGCTTCCCTGCCTTCCACGGCCAGCCGCAGGGGCCAGGCCAGGGAGGCCAGCGTGCTTTTGGCGGAGCCGCGGGGCCCGATCACGTTCAGCTTGCCGCCGCGCTGCGCTTCGAGTCGGTGGAACTGCTCGGCCAGCCAGAGGTGCATGGCGGAGGGGGGCCGGGTGAAGTAATGCGGCAGATAGATGCGTGCCCAGTCGAGAAACGAGGGCGTGGCCGAGCCTTGCCGCGCGCCACAGCGCTGGGCACGTTCGGCCGCAGCCAGCCGACGCAAGAGGGCTGCGGCTAGCCGTTGCTGCTGACGGGCCGTGGGCCGCGGCCAGCGGCACCAGTCTCGTGGCTGGTCAGCTCTGGCCACTGCTGCCCCCCTTGCGGGCCAGTCTGGCCAGTCGCTTACGGATCCGCCGCCGCAGCCTCTGATCGGGTACTTCTTGCAAGATCGCCTCGGCGAACTGGGCCAGCAGCTCGCCGAGCTGCTCGGCCGTAAACGAACGCGGCTCGCGGGCCGCGTACCGATCGGGGTACAGCCGCTCCAGCACCCACGCCGCGGCGCGCCAGTACTGTTCGCGCTGCCCCGCCTGCTGGATGTGATGCAGATTGCGGATCTCGTTGAGCGTCTCGGCCCTGCCCAACTCTTCGCGAAACCGTGGTACCGCCTCCAGGGTGTTCCGCACCGTCCGCAGCGACACGCCAAGATACCGCGCTGCGGTGGTGCGGCTGCATCCCCGCGAGACGATGGCGCAAAACTCTTGCTGCTGGCGGTGGTCGAGCGTCTTGCGCTGGCGTGCCTCGGACATCATGCAGATTCTCTTCCGGCGGCTAGTCGGTCGGGTTGGGCTGCCGGTTCAATGCTGGTTCCGCTCCAGGCAGGTGTCGGCGGGCCGACGATTCGCGCGCTCCGGCCGTTCGGCCGGGCTGCGGACAAACTCGAAGCTGGCGACGGCGCGGCCCTGACTGGTGCGGTAGCGTCCGCCGGCGAGGAAGCCGCGTCTGGCCCCGGTGGGCAGGCGTGCCACCAGCCGCCAGCGTGGGCTGCGCAGGCAATGACCCAGTACGGCAGGATGGCTGGCCGTGATATTCACGCGCTGTCCCGCGGCCGCATACAGGGCCGCCACTGCTTCCATCATCCGCGTGCCCAGGCCCAGACCCTGGTAATCGGGCAAGGTAACCACGCGGCTGATCCGCCAGCGTCCCCGGCGCGCTTGCAGAGGGAGCATGGCCAGGAACACCACGGGCGTCGCGCGAGGCGGAGGCAGGCGGGCGGGTGCGGCGCTTACAGTCTTGAGTTGGTCATCTCCTGTCGTCGGCCTGCTGTCGCCGATGTCTAACATGCCTAGATAACAGCGGGCGGCGGGGCTGAGGTTGCCGCTCAGATAGTGATGGCGAGCAAACAGCCGCCACACAGTTCGTCTTGCCCGAAAGATCTCCAATCGCAAGGGAGGGCGCCGAAGCCGCCTCCGTGCGCACGAGCCATCTGCCATGTCGATGATCCAGTCTGGTTCCAACCATTCGGCCACGTCGTAGTGGCAGGTGACCGCCACAAAGCGGCACGCGATGTGTCCGCGGCGCAGGGCCCGTGCCAGGGCCGCACTGGCCACCCGCGCCACGGTGCGATCGACCACACTGGTGAACTCGTCGCAGCACACCAGGGGGGGTTCTGCGGACGGTGTCGCGGCGTCTGAAGCGGCGGTACCGGTCCTGCTGCGCTGCTGCGGGGCCTCTTCTGTTGCTGCCGGAGTAGCAGCGATTGTTGTCGGGTGCATGGCAGACGCCAGCGCCCGCGCGAGATCGCAGCGGAAGCGCTCCCCGCCGCTCAGCACATGGTAGGGCCTGATCCATGCGGGGGGGGAGCCGAAGCCGACGGCGGTGAGCAGTCCTGTGGCCTGGTGAATGGAGAGGCCCTGGAAGCAATCGATGACCGCCCGATCGGCGGGCCACGGGGGATGTTGATACAGGAAATCTTTAAACACGTGGCGGGCCAGCGCGGTCTTGCCGCTGCCCGAGGGGCCGACGATGAGGCCGATCTGCCAGGGCTGGCTCAGTTCCGGTAACTCGGCTGCGATGGTGACCGTTGTCCGCGCGGCCAAGGGAACATCGAACATGCCTGCCACCTGCTTGACCCGGAAACTCTGCCTCACAGGGCAGGACAATTCAAATTGAACTCGATGCATGGCCCCTAGCTCCTTCCATCCGCAGCGCGCCCCTTGGCGGCCGTCTTCTTTGTGCCCTTCCTACCCTTCGTGCCCTTCGTGGCCCTCTCCTTCGTGCTCTTCCTATCCTTTGTGCCCTATGTGGTCCTCTTCATCGCGCCCTTCATAT
>JAIMBC010000201.1 GCA_023511675.1 Pirellulales bacterium | reverse complement strand
GGGATGATGGGCTGGGCGTTCGTGGTGGCGGTGGTGTCTGCCGTGCTCGGCTACGTGGGAGACCTGGCCTGGGGGACGGGCATGGCTGGTTTGATGGCTGTGGCGGCCGGAACGCAGTTTGCGGTGGCGGCCGTGGCGGCTCCCCGGCGCGGGGTGGTGAGCCGGATGTGGAATCGCCTCGCACTGGCGGTTCGCATCAGGGCAGAGGACGTGCTGGGCCGCATGTTCCGCGCCGAGGAGCGGGAAACCGGTGAGGGGGCGGCTGCCACACCGGAGGGAGGTCAGACGCCTCCTGGACCTGCTGCCGGAATCGTCCAGCGGCCGAGCTGGCTGGACCGCCTGGTATGGTGGCGACTGGTGCAGCAAGGGTATGTGGCGCGGCAGGCGGGCAGGTGGGCGCTTACCCCACGGGGGCGGCGCGCGGGCCAGGATCTGGTGCGTGCCCATCGCTTGTGGGAGGCCTATCTGGAAGGGAGGCTCGGGTTGCCGGCAGACCATCTACACGAGCCGGCCGAGCGGTTGGAGCATTACCTTGGGCCGGAACTGCTAGCACGCCTCGCTGAAGAGCTGGGCAGCGTGCGGCAGGATCCGCACGGGCGAGAGATCCCAGAGCGGCCGCAGGACGGCTGAGGAGCGGCCGCCAGGACGCCCAGTGGAGATGCACGGCGTGCTGGATGGTGCGCGGCCTCGCCTGTGGGGCCGGATGACGGTTGGCCCGTGCTGGGGAGGTGGCTGCCGGCGCGACAAGGTGTGGAGCTACGGGCCGATCTCTGACCGCGTTTTTTTGAAAAGGGGCGCGTGTCTGAAAGCCCCCTGCACCGAGCGCTCTAAGGACCGAACCTGCACCTCGCAGAGATGGGGCAGCCCGCAACAGGTGCCGTACCGGCCCCTGCTCGCTAGTGGGCTGGATGACCTCCTTCGGGGTGGTCATCAAACGGGCTGGGGCGGGACTCAAAGGGCTCCAGATCTTCTTCTTCGAATCCGAAGTGGTGGGCCAGCTCGTGCAGGACCGTGCGGCGGATTTCGTACTCCACCTCTTGCCGGTTGCGGCACAGCCGCTCAATCGGGCGTTTGAAGATACGGATGCGAACGGGTGGCGAGATGCCGTATTCCCGTTCGCCCGGCGGCGGCCCTTCAAACAGACCCAGCAGGGGGGCATGCGCTTCCGTCATGCCTAGCTTGCGCAACAGACTGCGCGAGGGGGCGTTTTCCACATCCACCACCACGTTTTCCAGGTACGGCTTGAACGGCTCGGGCAGTTCTTCCAGCACCTGGCGCACAATGCGGCAGAACTCGGCAAAGGTAAGCCTGGCGCCAGCCATTCTTGGGCAGCCTGAACGCAGAGTGAGTACCTGAATTATTGGCAGAGGCGGGCCGGGGCAGCTAGTCGCCCTGGCCAGGCAATACGAGGCGTGCGGCCATGCCCAAGGCCGCTTGGAAATCTCGGAGGCCAACACGCAGCCGCAACGGGGGCGGTCGTCCAGATTGGTGGCACAGCCGTGAGGCTTTGTGTGTGCCAACTTGGCACTGCGGACTGCCGAATCGGCAGGATTCATGCCTGCCTTCGCAGGGGAGCGGCCGGCGTAAGATCAATTTCGCCAAGGAAATTTCGCACCCTTGGTGGGAGGCTGCGATTTGGTACGAGCTTTGCACGTGCGTCTGGACGTCAGGTGCAGCCTGCGGCGGTTCGGCTTCTGAGTGCCGCATCGTGCGGGCAACTCGGGAAGCGGGCGCGTGCGGCTCCGTTCTGCCGCGGGCGTGCTGCGGATTCCAAGGGAGGAAGTTATGGCAAGGCGTGATGGTCCGTTCTTTCCCTTCCAGCAGTTGCGGGAGGAGATGGAGAAGCTGGTCACAGATTTTTTTGGTCCGCAGGGCTATGCGGGCTCGGCCGGCATGTCGCGCACGTTCCCGCCGCTCAATGTGTGGGAGGATGGTGACAATCTCTTTGCAGAAGCCGAGCTGCCGGGCATCAAGCCCGAGGACGTGGACGTGCTAGTGGTGGGCCGCGAGCTGACTATCAAGGGTAAGCGTGCGGGGGGCGAAGTGCCGGAGGCGTCCTACCACCGCCGGGAACGTGGCACGGGAGACTTCAGCCGCGTGGTGGAATTGCCCGTGGAAGTGGATGCCGAGCACGTGCAGGCGCGGATGAGCAACGGCGTGCTGACGATCACGTTGCCCAAAGCCGCGGCCGCACGTCCCAAAAAGGTGCAGGTGCAGGTTTGATGGCAGGTGGTGCGCGGGTCATGCGGCAGACCGCTGGCACCAGAGATGGTGTTGGCGGCGTCTGCTGCACGCCGCGTCGCAGTAAGGAGAGACGAACCATGAAAACGAGCCAGAGCACAGTACAGAGTGGCCCTGCTGCGGGGCAGGCCGAGCGGACGCGCAGCGGCCAGACGTATCGTCCCAACGTGGACATTCTTGAGCAACCGGAAGAACTGGTGATGCTGGTGGATCTGCCTGGCTGCCAGGGGGACCAGATCGACGTGCGTTTCGAAGACGGAGAGTTAACCATCCATGCGCCGGTGGCACCGCGTCAGCCGGCGGGCACGCGGTACTGGCTGCGCGAGTACGGCGTGGGAGATTTTTACCGCACCTTCCGCGTCAGCGAGCAGATCGATTCGCAGCGGATGCATGCCTCCTATGCTCAGGGGGTGCTGACGTTGCACCTGCCCAAGGTGCAGTCGGCTCAACCCCGTAAGATCCCGGTCGCCGTGGGAGGGTGATCGGCCAGCAGCACGCATTGCCGTAACGGAGGGAAGCAAGCATGTCTCTGATTCCTTGGAAGAGCAAGCGGCCAGCGGAAGATGCGGGGGAGTCCTCGCTGGTTGATCTGCGGCGGGAGATGGACCGCCTGTTCGACGCGTTTTTCCGCTCGCCGCTGGAGTGGTTCGAGCGCGGCCTGACGCGGTGGACGGAGGCATTTCCGCCCGTGGAGGTGAGCGAGGAGGATGAATACCTGTTGGTACGGGCTGAGGTACCGGGGGTCGATCCGAAGGACGTGGAGCTGTCGGTCACGGCCAATGTGCTCGCCATCTCGGGCCAGAAGAAGGAAAGCCGGGAAGGGCACGAGCAGGGCTACCTGCTATGCGAGCGGCAGTACGGCACGTTTCGCCGCGAGATAGCGCTGCCCGTGGCTGTGGATGCCGAGCACGTCCAGGCCGAATGCAAGCACGGCGTGCTGACCGTGAGGTTGAAGAAGGCTCGGCAGGCCGTCGGCCGGCGGATTCCGGTGAAGGGCGCGTAGCGCAACTCGCCACCGCAGCGGGGCGGTGAAATAAATAGCAGGCCGATGCTAGCGGGCGGCCGGGGGGGACAGGCCCGGCAAAAGGAGCGGCACGGGCAATGGCCGCTTTGAGGAGAACCTGTGCCCACTTGCAGGGGCATGCCTGGGGTGAGGTGCGTCTGATCGTGCGCTGGCAACCAGGGGGCTGCCACTTCCCGTGGTGTGCATAAGGTGAGCGTGCGCGTTTGGCAATCCGCAGACGGCACACCCAGCGTCGAAGAAGGCGGGCCGGCAGGCTGTCGTGGGGGCAGCGGGGCAAGTGGCGAGGCGAGCCGTCCCTGCGGCTCAACGCCACCGGCCGTCCCGGGAACACGCCCAGGCCTGATAGGCGACACCCCGGGGGTGGCCTGCTCAGGGTGGCTTCCGCCCCAGCTCCTCTTGGCTTTAGTTCCTCTTGGCGTTGCCGCGCGCGGCCCGTCCTGCGGGGAGGGCCGTAATCATGGGTCGCTGCACGTTTGGTGAGCACGACGCCAGCGGCTTTGCCTGCTGGCTGAGACCACAGGCAATGTGGAACGGCCCGCCATGCCGTGCCAATCGCCAAGGCGCAGCGCACGCGAGGCGGCATCGTTTGCTGGGGCATGCGCCGGAGCCGGTGCAAAAATATTGCGACTGCTGCAGCTCCCCACCAGCCAGACGCTTGACAGGCCTTGCCCTGTAGCTACAATCATTAGGTAATTAAGATCAGATTGCATCTACTGCGCCTGTGCGTTATGGCCAGCCCGCGTTGCCGCAAGCTGAAGTGGTTCGTCGCCGCCGTGTATGGCCTGTTGGCTCTGGCGGGCAGCGGCTTTCACCCGCAGTCGTGCGGTGACCTTCACTCGCACTCGTGCATTCATCACCATGCACATAGCAGCGATGCTGCACGGGAGCTGGCCACCGCTTCATCTTCGTCAGGACGCCAGCACGACGATGAGAGATGCATCATCTGCCACTATCTGGCGCAGGGCCAGATGGTTCTTGGCGGGGCTGAGGCTCCAGACTTACTGCCCATGTTTTGGCGGGCAGCAACGTCCTCTGCACGAATAGCGGTGCAGGACGTGACTGCATATCAGGCGAGGGCACCACCGAAGGCGTCTGCCGGTTTCTCAGCCTGTTTTGGCTAACACTCCCAGCTTTCTGGGCCTGGTGGGTCTAGTGCTTCCGCAGCCACGCACGGTGTGCGCTTAGCGGAACACCGTCGATACGAACATCATGAAGTGCGTTGGGCGTGGCAAGTACACGTCCTTCGCCACGCTGGTCGCGGGCGCACCCAGCTCAACGCACTACTGGTGGGCCCTACTTTGGAGGTACAGCGCGGTGGGGCGTATCTGCGCGGCAGTCCATTCATGCGTCGGGAAACGTCGGTTGCAGCGCTGAGCGGGGAAACTCTCTCTATGTCGCACGCGGAAATAACGAAGGATAGTGGCAAACGCCTGATTACGGTTTGGTTTCGTCGCTGGCATTGCTGGTTTCGCGTCCTGGCGACCTACGACTGCTTCCCCGAGTTCAGCGCGAAGGTCCGGCGGTTGGTCTACAATCCTCTGGGCGTGTTGCTCGTGGCCGCCCTGGTGGCACTGGCATGCGGGCTGCTTTTGCACCCGCGCGTGCTGGCCCTGTGCGGCGGGCTGTTGGCCATTATCGGCACGGGAATCTGCTGGCCGTGGCTGACACTGCGCGGTGTTCGGGGGAGCGTCGCGTTTGATAGAGATCGGGCGGCGGAGGGAGATACCGTTGCCGCCACCGTGACCGTGTCTAACCATTTGCCTTGGCCGGCCTGGGGCCTGTCCCTCCGCGGCGGGTATGGGGACGCTGCCGCGCCCGATCGCAACCGAGCTATTGCCGCCCGGCTTACGACCGTTGGGGCTAGGCAGCGGTCGGTCCACCGATGGCAGTTCACACCCCGGCGGCGCGGGGAATATCCGCTCTGCGTGCCGCTGCTGGTCACGGGCTTTCCGTTCGGCGTGTGGGAGTCAAAGCGGGGCGTTTCCGTCGAGCAACGGCTGGTCGTCTGGCCGCGCACCTTCCCGGTCGGGCCGGTGCCCGTGAGCGATGGTGACGAGATGGTGGAGGGAAACGTGGCCCGTAACAAGGTTGGCAGCGCGGGGGACGTGCTGGGCGTTCGCCCCTACCGGCGGGGCGATTCGCCGCGCCGCATCCACTGGCCGCAGTCGGCTCGCCACGACCGGCTGATCGTTTGCGAGCTGCAAACCACTGCTCTGCCCGTGATCCAAATAGTCCTCGACGCGGACCCTCTCGTCCACTCGGGCCGAGGGCCGAACGGCTCGCGGGAGTGGGCGATTCGGATCGCCGCGAGTTTTGCCAAGGGCTGGCTGGAAGCCGGTGCTCAGGTGGGGATAGTCTATGGTGGCGTCGCCATCTCCCCAGCCTCTGGCGCAGCACAAATGCGGCGCATTTTGGACGCCCTGGCCCGCCTTCCGGATGAGTGCCCAATGCCACTCGTCGATCTGCTAGCGTCCCCACCGTGCCGTATCTCGGGTTGGGGTGTGCAGGTGGTGATTACTACCGACCGGCGGACTCAGATTCGAAGACGTGATACCGATGGTCGGCAGCGGTGGGTTGTGCTGTGTGCTACCGGGTTTGTTGATGCCTTCGAGGACGATGCGCGCCCTGCATCAACTCGGCCGACCGGCCAATGCTGGCTGCTGATCGAAGCTCCCTCGCGAGTTCCTCACCTGTTGCGTTACGGTTGGTCGGAGGCGAGGCATGGCTCCTGATGGGACACGCGCGTTACGTGCCGCTACCTTCGTACTCATGGCCATTGCTCATGTGGCGGTTGAGGTATCTTCCAACCCCGCTGGTCTGCTCTCATGGTTTGGGGTGAGCTTCGGCATATGCCTGTTCGCCACGGCGATGCTGGTCAGCCGCTACGTGCCCTTCTCCGCGAATCAGCCGCATCTACCCCGCTGGGCAACTCTGGTTCTGGCATTGTTGCTCATCGCCCCGCTGGGCCTGGAACCGTTGTTGCGTCGGGTGACGGGCAACGGTCAGCCGTTGGAACTGCAGATGGTAAGCGGCGTACGCGTCCTCGGAGTGGGATTGGCTGCCCTGGCGAGGTGGGCGCCGTGTCTTCAACTGGCCGGAGTGGTCAGTCTTTTCCTGCTGTTATTCGTCGTGGCGATGGGAGCCCAGACGCCAATCCCCTGGTTGTTGGCAGCCTACACTGTGGTGGGCAGCCTGTGGCTGATGCTGGCGTACTCCTCTCGCGTTCGTTTCACGGCCGCGAGCGAGACCACGCCGGGTATGGCGACGGCTGTGGAACGTGTGCGGTTGCGGTTTCCAGCGTGGGAAATGACCATTCTCGTCTTGCTGACTGTCGCCGCGCTGTGCTTGACCGTGATCGGACCGAAGCGTGTCACCATCGCTCTCGCAGAGATGATGCCGACATCTGGAGGGACAGGTAAGACCGATCCGTTCGCCCGGTACGGGATCGGCGATGGGCCGGAAGAGGTTGCAGGAGATAACGCCCGTGCGGCTGGCATGGTCGAGACGGACATGATGATCGAGGATAACAAGAACGCCCTCCTGGACGCCATCAACGACATGTATGGCCCGCCGCATCGGCCGCCACAAAAGCTGCAACGGATGGTGGCCGGGGGTATCGCCGAGATCATCAAAATGCACGGCAAGTTGCCGCAGAGCGCCCGTCCCAGCCGCGACTTTGACACCAGCCGCAAGGGACCCAAGAGCGACAAGAAACTCGATAGTCACAAAGCCCGCGGCGTGATCGAGGTCGAAGGGCGGACGCCGCTCCACGTGCGGCTCGTGGCCTACGAGAGCTACGATCCAGACACGGCGAGCTGGATCGAGGGTCACAAGCCGGCAAGCAGGCTCATCGAGGCCGAGGGTGGAGACTGGATGCGGCTCATGCAACCGAAGGCTTCCGTCGGATGGTATGCAAAGGACGAACGGCACCGCCTCAAGGTCGCTGACCTCAAGACAAACCTCGTCCCAACGCCGACGCTACTTACTCGCTTTCGGATCCAAAGGGTGGACCGCCCCGACTACTACGAGTGGAACTACGATGGCGTCCTGGCCCTGGCCGGGCGAACTTCCACGCCCCCTGGCGTCGTGGTCAGCACCGAGTGCCGGACGCTCGATCCAAGCCGCCTGCCCGCCTCGGCGATCGCTGCCGTTGGCACGTCCGGCGATTCGGCTCTGCTGCTGGATGAGGTGCCGGATGCGCTCCACCGGCAGATCGCCCAGATCGCCCGCAACTGGGCTGGCGACCGGCCGCGCGGTTGGCCCCAGATCGAGGCCGTGTTGAACACGCTCCGCTCGGAATACACCCTTGACCGGGCTGCAACCGCACCGCCTGATCATCCTGCCCCGGTGGTCTGGTTCCTGGTCGAATCTCGCCGCGGCCCCGACTATCTGTTTGCGACCGCCGCCGCCCTTCTGCTCCGCGCGCTCGACTACCCCACGAGGGTCTGCCTGGGCTATTACGCCGCTCCCGAGGCCTACGATCCGAAGACGGCCCATACGCCAGTGCGGACCACAGACCTGCACACCTGGCCCGAGGTCCTGTTGTGCGACCGACAGTGGCTGGTAATCGAGCCGACCCCCGGATACGAGGTGCTTGGCCCTCGCTTGCCCTGGTCCGAGAGGGCCTGGCTCGCCGTGCAGTGGCTCGGACTTTGGGCGTGGAGGCACTCCGTTGCACTAACGATTGCCGTGCTGGCAGCGGTTGTGATCACCTGGAAGCGCCACGGAATCCTGGATTGGCTATTGGTCTGGCTGTGGCGGTTGTTCCCGGGGCGGAGCTGGCGCGAGGTCGTGTTGGGCTGTTTGTGGATCCTGGAGCGGCGCCACCGACGGCAGAGACGGTGCCGCCCCTCCCACCAGACCCTGGCCGCTTGGGTTGCTTCCTTGAACGGTGGTGCGTCCGAGGATCGGGAGTTGGCAGAACTGGTCTGGCTCGGCGAGTGGGCGGCGTACGGCCCAGACTTGCCCACCTCGCTGGCACCCGCGGAAATTCGGACGCATTGTCAGCGGGTACTCCAAACCTGGACGCTGAGCCGGCTGAACCAACCAACCCGGCGTGGGAGAGTCGCATGACCATGACACGCACGCAACCGGGTAAGGACGCTCGGCTCGTGGAGGCAAGACCAATCCAGCAGCTTCGGCACGTCCTGAACACTGCGCTGCGCGGCAAACCCGAAGTAATCGAGTACGTCCTCGCCTGCCTGCTCGCGCGTGGCCATATCCTGCTCGAAGACAAGCCGGGCCTGGGCAAGACCACGCTGGCTAAAGCGCTGGCCGCGGCCGTGGGCGGGAGGTTTGCCCGCGTGCAGTGTACGCCCGACCTCTTGCCCGGGGACATTACCGGATTCAGTGTTTTCAACCAGAAGACCCGTGAGTTCGAGTTCCAACCAGGGCCGGTCTTTGCCGACGTGCTCCTGGCCGACGAGATCAACCGCACTACACCGCGGACCCAGTCTGCCCTGCTGGAGGCGATGGCCGAGCGCCAGGTGACGGTCGATAATGTCCGGCACCCGCTCAGCGAGACTTTTTTCGTCCTGGCTACACAGAACCCCATCGAGCACCACGGGACCTATCCCCTGCCAGAAGCACAGCTTGACCGCTTCGCCATGAAGTTGTCGATCGGCTACCCGGACCGGCAGAGCCAAAGGGAGCTGCTGGCAACAGCCGTCGGCGGCGGTGCCTTCCATCCCGAGGTGACAGCCACGATCCTGCACCCGGGCCAACTGTATCAATTGCAGCAGCAGGTAGCCGGCATCTTCGTTGCGCCGGCTGTGCAGGACTACCTCATCGACTTGGGCGAGCAGACTCGAATCCACCCGCGCATCACGCTGGGCCTCAGCCCTCGGGGGCTGCTGATCTGGCAGCGGGTTGCCCAAGCCTGGGCGTTCCTCAAAGGGCGGCCGTTCGTGACGCCCGATGACGTGCAGGCCGTAGCCGAGCCCATTCTCGCCGTGCGGCTGGGCGTCGAGGCTGCGCCGGCCGCAGTCATCTGCGAAATCTTGTCCGCAGTCGCGGTACCGCTCTACCCCAAGTGACCAGACAGAAGGAAGCAACACATGGATTTAACCCTCGTGCTCTGGAGCTTCACCCTCCGTCTTGGCCAAGGCTTGCTAGAAGCCTCGTCCACGCTGTTGGCCGGGCTAATCGTGGCCGGCGTCCTGCGGCGCATGGTCGGCCCGAGGGGCACCCGGAAACTGTTTGGCCGCGGGCCGATGGGGCTGTTACGCGGCTGGCTAGCCGGTATGTTGCTACCGGTTTGCTCGCTGGGAGTCATCCCTGTGGCGCGAGAGATGAAGCGGGCTGGTGTCCCCGGCGGGACGGTGCTCTCTTTCCTACTCGCCGCCCCGCTGCTAAATCCGATCTCCTTCCTGTACGGGCTGACCTTGGCCGAGCCATTCGTGATCTGCTGCTTTGCCGTAGCGTCGTTGTTTCTGTCCACCGTCGCCGGGGCAATCTGGGACCGCATCTTCGCGCGCGGTGACAGCTTAGCTGAAGCCGAGGCAGCAGCGAAAACGGCAGACGAGCCATTGCCAGCGGAAGGCCCTCGACGGCTCCTAGCCGTGCTGATCACGGCCGCGCGGCAGATGATGGGAACCAACCTGTGCTACTACCTGCTGGGCCTGATCGGTTCGGCCATGCTGGCAGCCGTCATCCCGTTCGGCAGTCTACAGCGGACGATGAAACACTCGGACCCGATCTCGCCACTGCTCATGACCGCAGTCGCGATTCCCGTTTACTCGTCCCCGTTGCCCGGCATGGTGAAGATCGGACTGATGTTTGAGCACGGCAACTCCATCGGAGCAGCGTTCGTCCTGTTCGGACTGGGCATCGGTACAAACCTCGGCTTGCTCGCTTGGCTAACCGTCATGTACCGCCCGGTGCGGACGCTCGCTTGGCTGTCCGTCTGGATCGCCATGATCCTCGGGCTGGCCTACCTCGCCGAACCGGCACTGTACGATACGCGTAAGGTCGAGGCCGACCACACGCACGCCTTCGATGACTACTCCAGCCCCTTTCGGGGACGGCACTCCGATCTCCCGCTCCTCGTCAGGCAGAAGCTCGCGGAGAGGTTTCAACCATTGGAGCAGGCATCCGTTTCCACCCTGGCGGCCCTAGTGATCCTGGGATCGCTCGTTCGCCCGCGCCACAGAGAAGATGCCATTGAGCGCTGGCTGACCACTCGACCGCCGGCATCGACCACCGCCGTCCCCTGGTGGAATCGAACGATCCCCGGCCCGGTCCTTGGAGCAATCGTTATCGCCGGCTTGGTCGTGTTTAGTGTCATCGGCGCTTACGTTTACTATCCACCTCCTGAGCAAGTTTTCGCGCATCTAAGCCAGGTTCGTGCAAATGCCGTAGTGGCTGTCCGCTTGGGAAGCCGGGACGAAGCAATCCGCGATTTGGAGCTGATGGACCTGCTGACGCGCAAGCTTCAGGTCGGAGTCTACATCCGCACAGGTGGGCTGCCTGCGGAAGCAAGGAAAGCAGCCGATGACCTGCGCGAAGCGATCGAAGATCTCCGCGATTTGCTGCTGGCAGGCAAGCTGGATCAAGGTAAGGAACGGCTAAAGGTGATCGAAGATCAGTACCAGGCCTGCCGGCGTGCCTACTGCCCGTGACTGGGTCCACAGGCGGTCAACGTATTCCCCGCCTTGACGCCTGTAGCCTGCACGTCAGGCTTCCTGTAGCAACACTTAATGCTCCAGCAGCCGCGCGAGGACAACTGATGCATCGGGCAGCAGCAGGCATTGCCGTAACGGAGGCAAGCAGGCATGTCTCTAATTCCTTGGAGGAGCAAGCGGGCAGCGTAAGATGCGATGGATACAGGCCCGGCAAAAGGAGCGGCACGGGCAATGGCCGCTTTGAGGAGAACCTGTGCCCACTTGCAGGGGCATGCCTG
>JAIMBC010000200.1 GCA_023511675.1 Pirellulales bacterium | reverse complement strand
GGCCTGTTCCATGGCGGGGCGGACAAGCATCCGCACACGGTCCACCAGAAGCGGGCGGACGAATCGCTCGCCGATGTGGTCCGCCACGGTCGGCAGCCAGAAGCCGTATTTCTGGGAGAGGGCATCGAGCTGTGCTACAAAACGGTCGGCCATCTCACGGCTGTGTTGCGCGACCAGCCGCCGCCAAAGCTCCGCCGCCTCGGCACGGCCGTTCCGGCAGAGCACCTGATGTGCCAGTGCGGCCGGCCGTAGGTTCCAGGCGATGCGCTCATAGCGCGCCTTGAGACGCAAGTAGTCGAGAAACATGTAGAGCAGTTCGCCGCGGTCGCTCTGCGTGGTGGTGCTCTTGTAATCTCGATACTCCTCGTAATTGTCCACCACGGACTCGAAGATCAGCCGCAGGTGTTCGGCTGCCTTCTCGCGGGGAATCTGCCGATCCAGGGCGTGCAGCAGCCTGCACTCCCATTCGCCGTCGTCCTCCTCCTCGAGCCGGCGCAGCCAGCGATCGACTCCCATCTGCAAGATGGCCCGCAGGTTCGCGTGCTGCATCAACTTGGGAGTGAACAAATCTGCCCCGTACTCCTGGATGAACTGCCGCAGCTCCTTCCAGGTCTCAGGTTCCAATGCGTGTTCGATGGCAGACAGCCACATGCTGCGGCTGTGAACCTGCCAGAGCGTGGCCAGATCGTGCATCACTTGCTGGATGCCTTCCACCACTTCCGCCTCGGGCAGCGAGCGGCCCTCCGGCGTGCCGGCTGCCGCCAGCAGCGCCTCCACAATCGCCTGAAAACCCGCGTCGAACAGGCGATTGAACTCGCTCACCGCCGCATTGCCCGCCGGACGGTGCCGCTCCATGCTCCGCGCCACCAGCAGCAACTCGGTGGTTTCTCGCAACAATCCCAACCGCGGCAAACCTCGCAGCAACGTAAGCATGCCCCGCAGCACATTCTGGGATCGGAATACATCCGTCGCTCGGCCGCCGCGAGAAATCGCCACATACAGCACCTGCGTGTCATCCAGCTCCGCCAGCAGCGCGTCCCAATGATCCTTGAACCACAACACGTCGCCAGCCAGCAGCGCAGCGATGCCCTGGGCCCAAAGGGGCCACTGCTCGCCGCTGGGGCGATCGCGCGGCTCCGCCTGGCCGGCAGCATCCGCCGTGCCGCCAGCCTGGCTGGTAGCTTCTTGGCGGCCGCCGGCCTGGCCGGGACCTACGTTGCGGTGGTGAGCCTGGCCGGCAGGTTCTCTCTGGCTGCGGGCCTGGCCTGCGTTGCCCTGTGCAGGTCTGCTTTCGCCGGGGGCCGGCGGGCCGCCGGTGGGGTGGGACGCACTGTCTTCCGCAAGCGGAGGTGAGCTTGTCGCAACCGCGGGCGTGCCGTGCAGCGCCAGCAGCAAGCGGGCCGCCTCGGCGGTTTCGACCTGGACCATGATGATCTGCCAGAGACGCCATTCTCGCAGGTGGCGATGGCGGTCGTACTCCATGAGCGACTCCGAAGAAATGCCCGGCGCCGGCAGTCGCCCCGACTCGATGGCGTTCGCCACATTCTGCAAGGCGTTCAGGTTGGTCTGCGCCTGGCGATACCATGCCAGCAGCCTGGGGTTTCCCTGGGTCTGGCCCGCGGCCAGCGCAGCTCGGGCGGCCAGCTTCCAGAGCTGAGACATGGTGGCCATCAGCGCCAGGTAGTCCCGCAAGGGCGAATGCCCGCCCTCCATCGCGTCGGGAAACACCGCCTCTTCATCCATCAAAGGGGCATCGGTGCCGTCGTCCGTGGTGTCCCGGTAAACCATGCCCTCGTAGGCAGCGGCCACCACGTCATCCGACTGGTCGTCCTCATCCTCCTCCGCGTCGTCGTGCGGCTCCCGCAGCGCGGCGGACTCGCCGGAGGGCCGCGGCACACCCCAGCCGAGCACGTCCTCGGTGGGAATCCAATAGTCCTCGGCATTGGCTTCGATGAAGTCCATGAATCGGGCACAACGCTGCCAGACCTCCTGAGCGAGGTGGGGAGGCCCGGCCCCCTTGGCGGCGGCGCTGCTCTCCGCTGGCTGGGCGGCGGTCGTCTTTGGGCTCTGGGCAGCCGGCGGGGGTGCATCGGCTGTTGCCTGCGGGTCGTGCGGCATGCCGGGCGCGTCGGCGTCGAAACCTCGAGCGTGGGACTCAGGCGGCACCCCTTGCGCCGTATGAGCTGGTGCGTCCGGTATGCGCCCCGCTGGCATGCCGAGCTGTGCCCCGCCCCCGTGGTCCAGCAGGGGCTGAAGCACGCTACGCATCCAGCGCAAAGCCAGGGCATGGAACGAAAACCCTCGCCGAGCCAGGGGCACATCTTGCCGCTGGCTCAGCCATTGCATCAACAGGGCCTGGGCGGCCAAGGTGTCGCCCTTGTCCAGCAGGGCTTCCACCACCTGTGCATAGGCTTTGGGAGAATCGAACACATCCACCTGCTGCCGCCAGAAGCCGATCGCTCCGCTGGCCGCGCCGGCATCGCGCCAGGAGGTCAAGGCGCGCGCCACCTGTCGGGCTGATGCCGCGGCTTCTCGCCCCCCCACATGCATCAGGCCGCTGACCTCGGTCGTGGCAAACTGATCCCACCAGCGCGCCAGCCGGTCCAGCTCGGCTTCCTGCTGTGCCTGGATCGCTGCGGCGCCAATGGCGGCTGCCTCCCGCACCAGTCTGCCCCGCAGCGCAAACAGCCCATCCATCAACTCCAGCAGCACGTCCACCCGGTGATCGTACATGCTGTTTTCCACGGCCGGAAACAGGCTGTAGTGCGCCTGAAACCCCAAGATGGTCCACGGATCCGCCAGCGCGCCGCATTCGATGCCCCGCCGCAGCCACTCCTCGCTCTGCGCCGCCAGCCGCGCCGCCTCCGCCAGCTCGCGCCGGTTGAGCGCGCGGTACGCTGCCTTCATCAGGCACCGGATCTCGCACTGGAATCGCGCCGAGGCGGTGAGCACCTGCTGCGCCCGGCGATGCGCGGCCTCGGGATACCCCATGCGGGCAAACAACAATGCCACGTGTACATATTGCACCTGCAAGGCACGCACCCGCGAAAGCCGATAATTGAAGTTCTGCCGTGCCCCGCCAAATGGCTGGTACAGCCGGCGGGCCTCGGTTCGCAGCCGCGCGCCGTGATGGCCGGGCACTGCCTCCAACAGGTGCTCGTAGAATCGGTCCCGGTAAGAGGCAATCCGGGGGATCAACGTGGCCAGCGTCGTCTGCGAATCGTGCGCACCCGGCCCCGGCCCGTCCACGCCAGACGCCATCAGCATGGTGCCCGCCAGCACCGCGCCCGCCTCATACAGGTACTCGTCGTGCAGCGCCGGAGGTGCCTCACGGACCCGCTCCAGCAGCAACTCCAGGGCAAGCTGCCGCACCACCAGCCGCTGGTAGTATCCCTCCTTGCTGATGCTATGCGGATCCCACTGCCCAAACTGGTAGTTCGGCCGCTTGTCCGCTGGATGCTCAAAATCGTACGCCCTCAAATCCACGGCCAACTCTTCCAGCCGATCCAGGTCCAGCCCCGCCTCGTGCAGCAGAGACTGCGGCGTGCCACGCAAGATGGCCAGCGCGTGGTCCGTCACCGCCTGATAAGGCCCCGCGGCTGTACCCGCATCGCGGATGTAAATCGGCAGCGGACAGCTCCACTCATGCTCGTATGGCGCCCCAGGCGCACGTCCATGCAACTGCGGCACCGGCCGATGGCCCACGAAGCTGTTCAGCCGACGCAGCGCCCCTTGGACCACCCGCTGCACCTCATTCCACGGGGGGCCCTCGGCCAGTACGGCCTCGCAGGCGCGGCCGACGAAGAAAGGCTGGAACAGACCGGCCTCGCTCTGGTGGAACAGCAAGTCGGCATGGAAGCGGCGATATGCCGGTAGCAGCTCGTTCCACACCAGCCGCAGCACCGCGCGGGCCTGCTCCACATCGCGAAATGCAGAGGCCGTGCCCTGCACGGCCTCCAGGTGGCGGCTCAGCACCTCCCCCAACCGCCGCCAGGGTTCCTTCTCTCCTTGCGAGACCAGCCACGTCCACACGCTGTTGAGCTGCCGCAAGAATGCGGGTTGGGGACTGCCCGAGGAGTAGTTCAGATAGCCCACCACGTCGTTGAGGCCAGCGTGAATCTCAGCGGGTGGCTGGAGCACTTCCATGCCGGATCACTGGGCAGGAGAGGAGACGAACGGGTTCGAGACGCAGGATGGCTTTTTTGGCTGTGCGCCCCATCGCTTGTAGGTATCATAGAGGTTCAGCCCGCGATCGGACAATTGGTCCGCGGGCCACCGGTCCAAAGCCTGTTGATTCTCAGCGGTAGTGCATCCATGCTGCGCTTCCCTCTTGCCCTGTTTGCCTGCTTTGCCCTGCCGGCCGCCGCCCTGGCCCAGGGAGTCTCGAGCGAAATCGTGCCCGCCCCCCTCGCTCAGCGCTACGGCCTGAGGCGCGCTTGGTTGACCCGCGCGGAAGTAGACCCCTCGCGAGGCCGTGTTGCCGAAGTAACCCTGTACGGGGACGTGCTGTATGTGCAGACCAACCAGGCTGCGATCCAGGCCATCGACGCGGAAACGGGCCGCAAGCTGTGGGTGCAGCACGTTGGCAAGCCGGGCTACCCGGCCATGTCGCCTGCTGCGGGCGA
Organism: Pirellulales bacterium; assembly: GCA_023511675.1. Classification (GTDB taxonomy): domain Bacteria; phylum Planctomycetota; class Planctomycetia; order Pirellulales; family JAIMBC01; genus JAIMBC01. Next base: position 6,542 of record JAIMBC010000200.1, on the reverse strand, counting down.
GGAGTTTGTGACGAGCTGCGTGGGCAGCACTCTGTATGTGCTCAGGCGGTCAGACGGCAATCTGGTGTGGGAGCGGCGGCTGGAGAACGGCCCCAGCGCCGGCGTGGCCATGGGGGCCGATCGCCTGTATGTGCCGCTGGTGAACAACGCGGTGGTCAGCTACTCGCTGCGGCCTATCCGGCAGCAGGAAGCGCGTGAGGGGGCCGGCGGCGAGAGGACCGCCTCGCCCCCCGGCTACGAACGCACCCTGGCCTTTCGCGCTGCCGCAATGAGCTACTCACCACCCCTGGTGCACGACAACACCCTGGCCTGGGGCACGGCCGATGGGTACGTCTATGTCGCGGCGGCGGATTCGATGCAGCCCCGTTTTCGCTTTTCCACGCGCGGCCCCGTAAATGCCCCCCTGGCCATTTGGCAGGACCGCATCATTGCCGCTTCTCGCGATGGGTATGTCTATTGCATGCAGAACCTGCGCGGGTCGCTTCGCTGGCAGTTCTCGGCGGGAACGCCCATCGAACATCAGCCGGTTGTCATCGGCGACACCGTGTATGTGATCCCCGAGTCGGGCCACATGTACGCCCTCGAAGTCCGCAAGGGCCGCGTGCTGTGGTCCATCATGCAGATCGCACAGTTCCTCGCCGCGAGCCAGGATCGCGTTTACGTACTCGACTTTGCCCGCAGAATCGTCTGCCTGGATGCAGCCTCGGGCAGCCGCCTGTTCGCCATGCCCGTGGCTCGCATGTCGCTGGCCCTGGTCAATACGCAAACCGACCGCATCTACCTCGGGTCGCGCACGGGCATTCTGCAATGCCTGCACGAGCAAGCCCGCACGAAGCCGTTGCGCCACACGCCCGCGCCTGCCGGCGCCGCCCCGGCCACCGATCAGCAACCGACCGACCAGCCTGCCCAGGGCTCAGCAGAAGATGCCTCCGACGATGCGGACGAGCAAGGCAGCGGCGACGACGAGGAGGGCGATGCGGACGAAGGGGCCGGCGACGAAAACCCGGACGCAGACGCATAGCGCTCCCGCCTGGCATGGATTCGCCCAGCACCATATCTCCCCGCGTTGAGCGGGCGTTGATCAGCACCAGCGACAAGACGGGCCTGGCTGAGTTTGCCCGCCGCCTTGCCGCGCGGGGGATCGTCTTGTACAGCACCGGCGGCACGGGCAGATACCTGCAAGACGCGGGCATCTCGGTGATCGACGTGTCGGCCTACACGGGCTTTCCCGAGCTGCTGGAGGGCCGGGTGAAGACGCTGCACCCCAAGATTCACGGCGGCATACTATGCCGGCGGGACCGGCTCGACGACCTCGCCGCATTGGCGGCGCACGGCATCGAGCCGCTGGAATTGGTTGTGGTCAATCTGTACCCGTTTGCGGAAGCAGCCGGAAAGGCCGACGCCACATGGCAGGAATGCATCGAGCAGATCGACATTGGCGGTCCCAGCCTGGTGAGGGCGGCTGCCAAGAACCACGCCTTTGTGACCATTGCCACGCATCCTCGGCAGTACGAGGAGATAGCCCGCCAGATCGAGACGCACGGTGGTACCTCCGCCGAACTGCGCCGCCGCCTGGCGGCAGACGCCTTCGCACACACAGCGGCATACGATAGCGCCATTGCGGAGTGGTTCGCCCGCTCCCTGGGCGAGGACGCTTTCCCCGAGATTCTGAACCTCTCCCTGCGGCGCCTGTGCACGCTCCGTTACGGAGAAAACCCGCACCAACAGGCCGCCCTCTATGCCGAGCCGCGCCCGCTTGCCGGCACCATCGTGGGAGCCAGGCAGCTCAACGGTAAGGAACTCTCCTACAACAATCTGCTCGACCTGGAAAGCGGCCTCGAGCTGGTGCGACTCCTTCCCGGGCCAGCGGTCGCGGTCATCAAGCACAACAATCCGTGCGGCGCGGCGCAGGCCGATGTCCTCGCCGAGGCGGCTCAGGCAGCGCTCGAAGGGGACGCCACCAGCGCCTTCGGCAGCGTCCTGGCCATGAATCGCACGGTCGATCCCGCCACGGCCGAGGTGCTGACCGCGCCCGAGAGATTCATCGAGGCGGTGGCCGCTCCCTCTTTCCACCCCGAAGCTCTGCACATCCTCACCACGCGGCCCAAGTGGCGTGCCAATGTGCGGCTGCTGGAAACCGGGCCCCCCCCTCCCTCTGCCGTCAGGTTCGAACACAGGCAGCTTGCCGGCGGACTGTTGCGCCAGCAAGCCGATACCCTGCCCGATGACCAGGCCGCCTGGTCCGTCCCCACCCGCCGCCAACCCACCGCCGAGGAGTGGGAGGATCTGCGATTCGCGTGGACGGTGGTCCGGCAGGTGAAGTCGAATGCCATTGTGGTGTGCCGCCGGCGGGCACTGGTGGGGACGGGTGCCGGCCAGATGAGCCGCATTGATGCGGCCGAGCTGGCGCTGCGCAAGGCTGGCGTGCGGGCGGCAGGCGCTGTGCTGGCATCGGATGCCTTTTTCCCTTTTGCAGATTCGATTGAGCGGGCGGCCGAGGCGGGAATTGCCGCGGTGATTCAGCCAGGCGGCTCGCGCAATGATGAGGCCGTGCTGGCGGCCTGCGAGCGCCATGGATTGGCGATGGTGCTCACCGGCCGTCGGCACTTCAAGCACTGATGTCCTTGCTCGATCAGATCGTGGCCAGCAAACGGGAGGAAGTGGCCCGCGCCCGGGCCGCGCTGCCGGAGCGCGCCCTGCGCGACCTGGCTACACGCGCCCCCGCACCCCGAGACTTCCACGCCGCACTGGCCGCGCCCGGCGGCATCAAGCTGATTGCCGAGGTGAAGCGGGCGAGCCCCTCGCGCGGCCTGTTGCGGCGAGATTTCGACCCGGTCGCTCTGGCTCGCGTCTATGCCGCGCACGGCGCTGCCTGCATCAGCGTGCTGACCGACGAACGCTGGTTCCAGGGCAGTCTGGAACACCTGCGCGCCGTGCGGGCCGCTGTGGAGCTGCCGGTGCTCCGCAAGGATTTCATCCTCGATCCCTACCAGGTGTGGGAGGCCCGCGCCGCCGGTGCGGACGCCGTGCTGCTGATCGCTGAGTGCCTCGACGACGCCGCCCTGCGCACCTTGCACAACCTGATCTGCGAACTGGGCATGACCACCCTGCTGGAACTCTACGAAGCGGCCAACCTGCCCCGGGCGATCGAAACCGGCACCCGGTTGTTGGGCATCAACAACCGCAACCTGCACACCTTTGAGACTCGTTTGGAGCACACGCTAGAACTGTTGCCCCAGATCCCCGCCGATTGCCTGGTGATCAGCGAGAGCGGCATTCGTACGCGAGACGACGTGCGGCGGCTGGAAGCAGCTGGCGTGCGTGCGCTACTGGTCGGCGAGGCACTCGTCACGCAGCCGGACCCTGGTGCGGCAATCGACCTGCTGCTGGGACAGCAGTGATCCCGCCCGCCTGATGGGACCCTACCTCTTGGGCTCACCCCGGCCCCTCCGGCGGCTTGCGCGCTGGCCGCTGCGCCGGCTCTCTGCGTCCCGGTCACGAGGCTGCGGTCAAGCCGACACCCCCTCTCAGCACATTCCGCCGGCATGCGGTGTGGCGCCTCTCTTGCCCGCTTGGTTCACCTTGGGCGGTCCTGCCTCGAACGGTGGCATCTCGTTCCACCGCTTCTGGCGCCACACACCGCGCGTGTGGCTTCCTGCTGCGCGCACGGCCCATTGCTGGAGCCCCTGCCGGACCATCCAGCAGCCGCGCTTGCCTCTCCCCGATCGTCAAGAGGGGCGGGAGCCAAAGGCAGCAGCTCCGCCTCAGGAAAGGCAGCGACGGACGGTGACCAGACTCGACCTGCCTTTCGACCGCCCGTCCGGCCGGTGAGCGCGTCGAGGCGGGATAGGCGTTGGCTGTGGCGCGCGTGCTGTAGCGTTTTCTCGGGCCGCATCACCAGTCTCCCACGGCTCCGTCCGGGTAGAACACCCGCTGCACGATCTCCGGCTGGAACGGATGCTTGCGCACCTCCGCCTCGTTGATCTCGATTCCCAGCCCTGGCCGGTTGTCGGGCCGTACGATCCGGCCCTGTTGCTCCACAGTGTAGCCCTCGCGCACCACGTCGGCACGCCAGGGCACGTCTTCATGCACCGTCTCGCAGATCACGTAGGCAGGTACGGCAAGCCCCAGTTCGAGCGAGGCCGCCGTGCTAACAGGACCTTGCGGATTATGTGGTGCGACCGCAACACGGTACAGCTCGGCCAGCGCGGCGATCCGCCGCACCTCGCTCAGCCCGCCGCAGTGCGTGATGTCGGGCTGAATCACGCTGCATGCCCCGGCTTCCAGCAGGCCGCGAAAGGCATGCAGCCCCACCAGCCGTTCGCCCGTGGCAATGGGAGTGCTCACCGCCTGCTGAATAGCTGCCATGCCCGAGACCGCCTCCGGCCAGCACGGTTCTTCAAACCAGTACAGGCCAAACGGCTCCAGTGCCCGGGCAAATAGCAGGCCCATGCGGGGGGACGGGCGAGCATGGCAATCCACCATGATATCGATCTCGTCGCCCACCGCATCTCGCATGGCCCGCACGCAGTTTTCGGCGTGCCGCAAGGGGCGCAGGCCTTCCAGGGGCATGGTGGGCGGCACGGCCATGGCTTTAAACGCGGTAAAGCCTTCAGCAACGGCTCGCGCGGCCAGCTCTCCAAAGCGTGCCGCTTCAGCAGGCGAGGTCTCGTAGAAGTCTTCCATGCGGCCGCCCCCCAGGTGGCAGTAGGTACGTACGTAATCACGTACCGGACCGCCCCACAACTTGTGGCAGGGCACGCCGTGAACCTTGCCCAGAATGTCCCACAAGGCCAGATCGATGCCGCTGATCGCCGTGCCGCGTACCACGTCGTTGCCGTGCCAGAAGTGCTGGCGAAACATCATCTGCCAGAGGTACTCGATCCGCGTGGGGTCCTGGCCAACGATCAGCGTCGCCAGGTCTTCAATGGCCCCGACCACGGCGCGGGTACACCACTCCAGCGTGGCTTCGCCCCAACCCCACAAACCATCCTGGTCGGTGAGGACCTTGACGAAGACCCAGTTCCGCATGCGTGCGTGGCACACGAGGGTTTGAACGGCGGCAATCTTCATGGCTGGGACCTGCAAACACGAAAGAAGCCGCTTGCCAGCGTGGCATCAGCAGCCGAGCCACGAGGCTAGCATGCGGGAGCCGGTGCCGCCAGACACGCCATAACAGCTAATAACCATACACCGCCGCCATTCTTGACGGAGTCGGTAGCTTGCGTGCGAACAAAGCCGCTTGCCTGCGGTCAAGCGGTCTCTGCAACAAGGCCTGCCGCTGGAGCGGCTCTGCCTGTGGCGGCGCACGTTGCAGGCCCACGGGTTCGGGCATGTCGGCCTTGAGGGCCCCCCCGCCGGCAGCGGCGTTGGGAAGCGGCACGGCCCTGGCTCGCTGAACGGCCTTGCCAGTCGAAGCCGTTGCGGCTTTGCGAAGGGCGCCGCGGGGTGCTGCATCCCTGCCCTGGAGCGACGCGTGCCGTCGGCGCCAGACCCGCCTGGAAGGACGCGCTCCGTCACGTCCGGGCCGGTGCACACGCTGGTCGGGAAACACTCCCCGGTTTCGCAACGTCCATCCCACGCCGCCCGCAACCCGCCCGCCCCTCCCATCTCTCACTCCTCGCTCCCCCGCTGCGATTCGTGGCTTCGCTGCCGACGACCGCTTTGTTGCCTCGATTGCCTTTGGTGCGGTTGTTGCCGCCTTTGCCGCCTTTGCCACGCTTGTGAACGAATGTGTGACTTGCCTGGGACCGGGGCCATCGGTGCGGTGGGAATATCGTACCGCCGGTGCGATGGGCGTATCGTACCGCGGGGGGCCGAGAGGGGGTTGTGGCAGTAGCGTGCTGCGTTGTCGCAGGGACCTTTGTAACCGCCCTGTAGGCCCGCCGTGGCCTCAGCGACAGCGCTTTCAAGCTATGGTGGAACATGGGCGTGTCGCAAAGGCGTACATCCAGCATGGACCGTTGGCGCGATATGCCTTTACGCCATGCGCAAGACACGTTAGCGTGTTGATGCCCGGCGGTGCACGCCGGCGATGCCTCGTTGTGCCTTTTGCTGGCGTGCGAACTTGTCGGCCATCCCCAAAAGGCGTGCCAGGCGTAGGCGGCGCGTGGTGCGTCTGGCGCCCGGTCAACGTGCGCCCGGCGCCGTCGTGACGTTTTGCCCGGTAACTTGAGAACGCGGAAGGGCCTGCTATGCGGTGGTGGAGGTCGCTAGGGGCTGGGTGTTGTGCCTTGGTGTTGCTCGTGGGGTGGGTTGGCCCGCAGGCATGGGGCCAGACCAATGGAGAAGGACCTGCTGCGGCAGACGATGCTGCGGCAGATGAAGGTCCACCGGCCGATGGCGCCGCCAGTGGAAAGGCTGACGATGGCCAGGACGGGGCAGCCGGCGGGCCGGGTGGAGAGCCTGCAGCGCGAGTTCAACGTCACCGCCGCCACCGACTTGCGCACGCCCGAGCAGTTTGCCGCGGTGTAGCGGTAGATCAGCGGCAGCAGGCGGTTGGAGTTTTCGGCGACGTAGCGCACCGAAAAATCATTGGTCAC
>JAIMBC010000199.1 GCA_023511675.1 Pirellulales bacterium | reverse complement strand
GTCACGGTGAAACCCGAGGTGGTGTTGGGCGAGTACCGGGGTATTGAATTGCATGACGACCGGGAACGCTTCGTGGTGGATGACGCGGCGGTGCAGGAGGAGATTGACCGTATCCGCAAGCAGCACGCGGAAATCCAGGTGGTTGAGGACGGCGAGGTGCAAGAGGGAGATACGGTCAACATCGATTTTGTCGGTACCGTCGATGGCGAGCCGTTTGAAGGCGGGGAAGCCGAGAACTACCAATTGGAAATCGGGTCCGGCCTGTTTGTGCAGGGTTTTGAACAACAGCTCATCGGCATGAAGCCGGGTGAGGAACGGGATATCCAGATCACGTTTCCCGACAACTACCACGTCAAGTCGTTGGCAGGCAAACAGGCGACGTTTCATGTGGTGCTGCACGACATCAAGCGCAAGGCGCTGCGCGAGCTGAACGATGAGTTTGTGCAGGAGATCAGCGAGTTCGAGACGGTCGACGCGTTTGTGGCCGACGTGCGCAAAAAGTTGGAGGAGCGCGCGGAAGAGGATCGCAAACGCCACTTGGAGGAGCAAGCGGTCAAGGCCGCGGTCGACGGCGCGACCATCGACATTCCGCCTGTGATGATTGAGCACGAGATCGACCGTTTGGTGTTCAACTTTTCGCAGCAGTTGGCCTTGCAGCAGCCACCCCTCGAGCCCAACATCCGGTTCAGGAGGTCGAAGCCGAAGCTCTGGCTACACAGGCCGACGCTGACGACAAGCGCTCCAACAAACATCTTGCTTTTCATCGAGCAACGTCTCCTTTGCCTAGAACTGAAGGCGGCGCGCATCCATCCTGTCGATCTTGGTCCCGCGGCACCGGGTGGTAGGGGGTCGGTCGTTGTATCCGGCCTTGGTGAGGGCCTGCGCGGTGGCAGGCCGAATTCGGTGTGGCGCGTGGGGGGGTCGCCTAGGTGGGATGCTTGGGTCGGTGCCCACAGTTCGGTTGGTCATTGCCAGGTCCGTCGAACCAATCCATGGCCCGATTCACGCCAGCGGTTGCCTGGCAGCTTGACGCACCTTGCCGGCGCGTGTACCTCGTTGAGGGACACCTACCGTATCGGCTGCCCCGCGCAGCACGCTTGAATGCTCCAAAGCCGTTTTCTCTAAATGGTTTAGAACTCCGAAGCCGCGAACTCTTCGGCTCCCGCAGACTGGTGAAGCTGCGTGGATCGTAACGGCAGCTTGCGCTGGCTGAGGCGTCACCGCCACAGGCTGCAACTCAGCCTCCGAACCATGGCGTCACAGGTATTCCAGCACCCTGCACGCAGCGGCCAGCGCGGCCAACAACAATCACCCTGGCAATCGAAGAGTGTTGCGCATTGAGGTGCGCAGCCGAGGGCCGGCGTGCTGCCGGCGACTTAGAGTGTCTTGAGATACTCCAGCAAGGCTCGGCGTTCTTCGTCGCTGAGGCCATCCGCAAACGGGTGGCCGGCGCGGCTCTTGCCTGCGCGGCGGGTATCGAAGTACCGCCGCCGCTGTGCGGGAGAAGCCACGTCTTCTGGAAGCTCCTCGTATTCCGCGACGCTCAGGCCGACGCGTTGCCGATCGTACGCCCGACCCTGCTGTTCCCACACCACGGGCCGCTGCTCGGGGTATAGCACATGATACAAGGTGGGCACCGAGCCGTTATGAAAGTAGGGCGCGCTGGCCCAGATGCCGTCCAGCGGCGGTGCCACGTAACCGGCCGGCTCCGCCTCGCCGCCCAAAGTGCCGTATTCGTTAAACCAGGATTGCAAGTACACCCGCCGGGCCTCGGGCGAAAGCGCGTCGTACCGGGTGCGGTCCGTGCCGATCTCTTCGATGGGGACCATCCGCTCTGGATAGGATTCGGGCTCTTCGTAGCTGCCGTGGCACTCGGCGCAATGGCGTGCGAACAGGTCACGGCCGCGTTCGGCCAGGGATGCATCCACCTCCCAGGGCCAACGGGGCGGCTTCAGCGAGAGGATCCAGGCCTCGATGTCACGAAAGTCGGCCTCCCAGCGGCGGAACTGCTCCGGTCCATTGCGAGGAATCAGCAGGAATTGCATCAACGCCCGGTGGTGCCGCGGGGCAAATCCGTCGATGTACAGCCGCCGCTTCTTGCGATAATGCCACAGCGGGGGAGCATCGTGGTCGTGATGCAGCATCGCCGGCGGCGGCCGATTCACATGGACATTCAGATCCGCGTCGCGGTAGTTCATCAACAGCACGCCGAACATCACGGCGTTGGTGGTCCCCACCGTACTGCCCAGCGGAACCAGCAGCGCACCGCGTTCCAGATGTGCCAGCGGCTTGCCCTGCCGCAGCTTCACCGCCATTACATCTTCCACCAGCGTCTGCAAGGCTAGCCGCGCGTTGGGCAGCCCTGGCACCACCTGTCCCGCCACCTCCCCCCCGTGGCACGCCAGGCAATTGATCACCCAACCGCCCCGCCCGTCATTCGTGTACTGCAACGGCACGCCACCTGGCCGATCCGGAGATTCGCACAACCCATACCGCTCAAATGCCATCTGCCGGCGCTCAGCCGCCGTGGCCCGCGCTGCACGCTCTCGCAGCGGCTCTTCCCACACCTCCCACAATGCCTCGAACACCTGCTGATCGAAGTCGGGCGGCAGGTACTCCGCCTTGCCGGTCAATAGCCGCCAGCCGCGTTCGGCCGCCGTGCCCCCCACCTCCTCGCCGCCGGCAGGCCCGCCCAGGGCCCATGCCGCCCCCTGGATCACCACCAAAGACGCCAGCCACAGCTCTCGCTTCACAACTTCTCGCATCATGTCCCGCAGTCTAGCGCCGCGGCAACGCGACGGCAAGCTACAGGTACGGGGGAGGCGCTGGCCGCTGTCCGCGAGGGCATGCAGACCGGGGCAGGCCGCACCGGACCAGAGCACGCCTTGGGAGGCGTCTTCCCAGGCCGGACACGGCGCTTTCTCCCCCACGCCGGGAGGCCGCACTTTCTTGGGGAAAGAGGGGCACGGGCAGCTTGGCGTTTCTCCACCACGCCGGTAGGGCGCACTGCCAGCCGCCATGGCACCGAGGGTCTTCATGTCTTGGCGGCTGTGCGGTCAAGAGTGCGACCGGGGGCATGCCGGCGTGGAGGGCCGCTGAAGCGAAGGCGTCGTTTTGCACCGAGGAGCTGTCGCCAAGCCGTCAGCGGATCGCCATGCCAGGGTTGCTCCTCTCATCGCTTCGTGTTGGCGCGCATCGCGCGAGTCATCGGCCTAACGACCCTCGGCCGCGCAAGACATAAGGGAGAAAGAACCCTGCCACGAGGCCAGCTTGCCGGCATGGACTGCCCTCCCTGGCGGTTCTTGTTGATGGAGGGACCGCCCACTCCCCCCCCGCCACCCCCCTTGTTCAGCAGAGGAGAAGAAAGCGCCGCCCTGGCACGGCCTTGTCAAGTGGGGGAAGGAAGCTGTTTCCTTGGTTTACGTTGGTTCAAGATTGTGCGCCATGCCTGCGCCAGGCACGCCAGGGGGGCGGCCAGGCGGGCGGCCGTGCCAGCCGCAAGTAGATTTCGTGCAGCATCCGTTGTTCCAGCGCGGGGTCTCGGCCCAGGGGGATCCAGCCTTGGGTAGCCGGCTGCTCGCAGCCGCCTGGCAGCGTACGGCGGTTTGAGGTGTCGTGTCGGAGGGTGGCCCGGCCGGCCGTGGCCATCTCCGGCTGGGGCACGTCTTCGAGTTCCTTGTACACCGCCACGTCTACAAGATAACCGCTCTCGGTGGGAACAACCTGTACCAACGCACGCCGCCTGATCGATTGCAGGGTGCTCTCCAGCTTCTCATAGGGGGTGGCCGAATCTCCCTTGAATACCTCCAGAAAGGTGCTGCCCGGTTCAGGTACCGTGTCGATCCGGCCCACCGTCAACACGTTGCCCTCCAGTCGCACGCGATCCTCGCGCTCCACATCGAAGTAGTTGTCAACCACATCCACAATCTGGTCCCAGACCAGGTCCCGGTCGGCCTGGGGAATGGCCAGGGGATTTTGATAGACCTGCGGCACCGGCGGCGGCCCCATGCAACCGGGCAAGATTGCCAGGCCCCACATCAGAAACGACAAGCCTGCTGTTGCGCGTGCCGGCTTTACCATCGACCGCGACGATTCGAACTGCCCACTCGAGGAACTCCGCGACCCGGAAGAGGGTCTTGCACTGCGGCCCGAACGATCTGTTTGCCGCCCCACCAGCGCGCAAAGTCTGGCAGACTTACTTCCCCGCCGCAAGGCGAGCTTTTCAGTCGTTCACGCGAAGGGGCCGCGGCTACGCTGGCTGTGGCGTAAGAGTTGCTGGCGGGTTGGGGCTGTTTTGAAACACGCGTTGCAGGCCGCGCTCCGGCGTGCGAGTTCTTTGGGCTGCTAGCAAGGCAGTTGGCGGGGCGGCTGGCTGACGAGTGTGGCTACCTGATGGGCCAGTGGGGCAGCTTTCCCAGCCTTCCGGGGTCGGCCGGTTTGACCCCTGGCATGGGCGATGCCACATCGGTCAGCTTACCTTGCTGGAAGAGTTGACGGCGATGGCCCAGCTTTTGTCGTCGTAAAAATTTACGCAATCTTCTTGAATTGCGTGCTACGGTTGGTATGTTTGCAGGGTAAGCGAACACGTAGTTACCGGGGAGAACTTGGAGCACAAACTTATGTTGCGAGGTAGCTTATCGAAGCTCGTGCTGGGAGTGGCCGTGGCCAGCGGCCTCTTGGCAATCGAGTCGCCAGATGCCCAGGGCTACTGGTGGGGCCATTCCAGCGGTGGGTCGTATGGAAGTTGGGGCTCGTACGGAAGTTGGGGCTCGTACGGAAGCTGGGGTTCCGTGGGCGGAGGCCGCTACTGGCGTGCCTACCGTCGTTGGCATCGCGCAGCCTGGTACGGGTCGTACGGTTCCTACGGCTCGTACGGCAGCTTTGGCTCGCATGGCTCCAGCGGCGGGGTGGTGTACTACTCGTACGGCTACGGCAGCCATGGTTCCGTGGGCGGGGTTGTGGTCCATGAGGGCGAGCAGCCAGCCGAGGAAAAGAAGGCGGAGGGTGCTGAGCAGGGAGAGCAGCCCTCGGCACCCGAACCTGGCGACAGCAGCTTTTACGGCAACGACGCCGCCCAGATCATTGTGATGGTTCCCGCCGCGGCGCGGATCTATGTCAACGATCGCCCCACCACCAGCACGGGCGAGTTGCGGCGGTTCATTTCGCGGGGCCTGCAACCGGGCCATGCCTATACCTACGAGGTGCGTGCGGAGTACGACGATGGAGGGCGCGTCGCTCGGCAGACCAAGGTGGTGCAGCTCGAGGCGGGCAACAGCGCCGAGTTGATGTTCGACTTCCAGCAGGGGGGCGAGCCCATTCGTACCACATTGATCCTGCGCGTGCCGGCTGATGCCAAGGTGACGCTGGCGGGCAACCCCACCGCATCCAGCGGGGAGAAGCGGGAGTTCACCACCACGCGTCTGAACGAGGGCGAGGAGTGGGCAAACTATCCGATCCGCGTCGAGGTGGAGCGGAACGGTCAGACCCTGGTCAAGGAAGAGAAGATCACCCTCAAGGCCGGAGAAAGCCGCGAGATCCTGATTGACCCCACGGCTCCCGCCGTGGCTACCAGGTAGTTGCGCGGGAAGCAAGGCAGGAGGCTCCTGCCCTAGGCGAGCGGTCTGCACCCACGCACGCAAGGAGCATCTCCCGCCCGGGAACTTTATTCCCGGGCGGTTTTTTTTCGCGCGGGGGGGATGACAGGGCGGCGGCAACCCGCTTCGATGAAGATCATCCGCAAAGCCGGCGCCACTGGCACTCTCCGGTCCAAGCTGGGCCGCCGGCAACGGCGGCGTCGATAAAAATGCCATGGCCTCCACGCCTGTTGCCACGCCCAATGGATCCGGGGGTGCTGAGCTGCCCACGTGGGGCCGCACGGTTCGCCGCCTTGCCAGCGGCGCGTTGGCCTTTCACCTCGTGGGCATCCTCGTGGGTCCCCTGTCTCTGCCGCCGGCACTGTTGGCGGATTACCTGCGCAGGGTCTACTCTCCCTACATCGAGGCAGCCTATCTCGACAATGCCTACAAGTTCTTTGCCCCTGACCCTGGGCCCAGCCACCTGCTCCGCTGGACGGCAGTGATGCCGGATGGGTCGCGCCGGCAGGGCCTGCTGCCGGACCGGCAGCAACACTGGCCCAGGCTGTTCTATCACCGGCATTTCATGCTCAGCGAGTTCGTGGCGGGCCAGCCCGATCCCAACTGGGAGCCTGACACGCCGTGGGAACGCCTGCCCAACTCAGAGTTGCAGCGGCTGCTGGCGCGTTCGTTTGCCCGGCACTTGTTGTACAAGCTTGGGGCGCAGTCGGTCACCCTGGAGCTGATCGAGCACGCCCTGCCCAACCCAGAACAGGTACAGCAAGGTTTGCGGCTGGACGATCCAAGCCTGTACCGCAGCCGCAAGCTCGGGACCTATCGGCGGCGAGGCGAGTAGAACGTGCTGCGCGGCTATTTGCGGGAACTGTGGCATTGGTGGGTGGACGGTTGGAACCGCTTTTGGTTTTCTCCCGCCGATCCTGCTACATTGGGCCTGCTACGAGCGTTGGCAGGCGGCATGCTCTTGTACACGCACGCCGTCTGGTCGCTGGGGCTGAATGACTTTTTTGGGCCTTACTCGTGGGTTAGCCCGCAGGCGGCACACGAGCTGTACCGCGGCGATGTGCCATGGAGCTGGTTCTGGCACATCTCCTCCCCGACGCTGCTATGGCTGCTGCACACGGCGGTGTTGGTGGTGATGGCCATGTTCGCCTTGGGCCTGTTCTCACGGGTGACGGCGGTGCTGTCGTGGTTGTGCGCGGTGGCGTATGCGCACCGGGTACCGGGGGCGTTATTCGGCTTGGATCAGATCAACGCCATGCTGGCCATGTACCTGATGCTGGGGCCGTGCGGCGCGGCATGGTCGGTCGATCGATGGATCGCCAGGTGGCGGTCGGGCCGGCCGCTGCCGCCGGCAGTGCCCAGCACCGCGGCCAATCTCGCGGTGAGATTGATTCAGGTACACATGTGCGTGATCTACTTTTTTGCGGGCATATCCAAGCTGCAGGGGCAAAGTTGGTGGGCAGGCACGGCGCTATGGGGGGCAGTTGCCAACTTGGAGTACCAGACGCTCGATCTGACCTGGATGTGCCACACACCGTGGCTGGTGGCCCTGCTCACCCAGGCGACGGTCTGGTGGGAGCTGTTTTTCTGCGTGCTGGTTTGGCCTCGCCTGCTGCGGCCGCTGGTTCTGGCATTTGCGGTACCGCTCCACCTGGGAATTGCCGTGGGGATGGGCATGGTGACTTTTGGCCTGGTGATGCTCATCGGTTGTGCGTCGTTTGTGCCGCCGTGGCTGGTGCGGCGTCTGCTGGGGGGCGGACCGGCGGTCCCGCCTGCCGGGGTAGAAAGCGGTGCCCCGCGCGCGGGCCGAGCCATGCGCCGGCGCAGAGGGGCACGAGGATAATCTGCCCGGCCGGAGTGGTGCGCGGGCTCTAATCCGCCTCCTGGTGGCGCACGATCTCGCCCTCGACCATGTAGATCACGTCTTCGGCAATGTTCGTGGCCATGTCGCCCAGGCGTTCCAGATGCTTGGCGACGGAGTAGAGCTTGAGCAGCGTATCGACCTGATTGGGATTGGCCCGAATGGCGGCGCGGAGACGCTCGTGGATCTGGCGCCGCATCTCGTCTAGCGCGTCGTCGTCTTGACGCACCTGGTTGGCCAGAGCGGTGTCGGCGTTGACCAGGGCATCCAGGCTGCGCTTCACCATGTCCTGCGCCTTGGCCGCCATGGGCCGGAAGTCGATCTGCAAGTCGACCGGCTCGGCGCGGCAGAGATACACGACGCGCTTGGCGATGTTCTTGGCCAGATCGCCCATCCGCTCCAGGTCGTTGTTCATTTTGAGCACGGCCACCACGAACCGCAGGTCGCCTGCCACGGGCTGGTAGAGCGCTAGCAGCTTGAGGCACTCTTCTTCGATCTCGACCTCCATGCGGTCGATTTCGAGATCTTCGGCAAACACACGGCGGGCCAAGGCCTCGTCCCGATTGACCAAGGCCGTTGCGGCCTTGGCAATCGCCCCCTCCACCATGGCTCCTTCATAGAGCACGCGCTGCTTGAGCTGTTCGATCTGCCGCTGCAAGAGTATCGCCATGTGTGCATTCTAGCCATGTCGGCAAGCTCTCCAAGAGGCAGTCGCGCCCTCCTAGCGGCTCTGTCTCCTTGTCCCGACCAGACGGCAATTCCCACACTCCACCTTGCCTACCCGCAGCGGCTCTTGTTCCCTCGCTCCCCCCGGGAACCTGCGGCAATACCAACCATTCCTCACACCGACCCGCCCAGCGCACCTGCCGTTTCCAACTACCCGGGCCAGTGGCCGATGCTTGCCCCTGCTTGCTGCGCACCTCCGCTATACACCCTAGCTCCGCGCCGTGGCTGGCTGGCCTCTCGGCTCGTGCCACCTCCCTTTCCCTCGTGGCTGCTCACTCCAGCGAGACTGCCGTACACCGTCCCGCGGCCAACCTCCCAATTTGCGCAAGTTGCCGACTCTCTCTGCTGCGTACGCAGTGTGCCCGCTGGCTTAACGGCGGTACCCGACAAATGCCGAAGTCGATCGCAAGGGGCACAGGTACGTACAGCTCGCCGCGGAGGTAGGTGCGGCGTTGACCCTGGCACCCAAGCCCCGCTGGGGCCCTGCGCACAAGGCAGCCTGCCCAGTTTGTCTTGCGCAATGCGGCCTCGATCTGTACGATTCTCCACCCTGGCCCATGCCCCTGTTGCACAGCGAATCTTCTCTCGATCGTCGCCGCCGCGCCTTACGCAGCCAGATGCTCGCGGCTGGCGCCGTGCAAGGGGATGCAACCACCGGCCAGAACTACAGACCAGCTAGCCGACGGGAGAATGTGGCCTTGCACCTTGAGACACACGCCATGGAGCGGCAGCCCCGCATCTCCGACCTCATCCCCAGCCACCCCTTGGCCTTTCTGCTCTGGTTTCTGGGAGGACTGGCGGTGATCGTAGGGTTGGAGGCCCTCTATGCCTGGATGCCCGAATTGGCGGCCATGACTCAAGACGGCCGCGTGGCGGCCTTCGACCTCGATGGCGAGGGCAGCCTTGCCGCCTGGTTCTCCTCCACCACCCTCATGCTCGCCAGCCTGCTGGCACTGATCGTCTGGTCCATCCGCCGCCACAAGCCCGACGACTACCACGCACGCTATCGCGTCTGGGCTTGGGCCGCCGCCTGCTGGCTCATTCTCGCCATCGACGAAAGTGCCAGCCTGCACGAAGGTTTCAAGGAACTCGCCGTTTGGCTCACTGGCCTTCGCCCCGGCATGGACGGCTCCCTGTGGTGGGTAGCAGCATACCTGCCGCTGCTCGGCTGGGTGGGTGTGCGACTGCTCATGGAAATGAAATCCTGCCGCAGTTCCACTTGCGCGCTCGCCTCGGCCGCAATCTGCTATCTCGCAGCCGTGGCAGTGCAACTCGGCTGGCTGCTGCCAGAAACCGGTGCCCGCGGCGTGATGCTGGAAGAAGGCTGCGAGATGCTTGGCAATCTCTTCCTCGCCCTTGCCATGGCCGTGCATGCCCGCTACGTGATCCTCGAAGCACAGGGACTGCTGCCCTCACACACCACTGCCCAGACTCTGGCAGATAATGCCCAACCCCAACACGATCTCCAGGCTGCGGCACTGGCCTCCGCCAGCAGCAAGAACACCACGGCCGCAGCCAAGCCCGCGCCCAACGACAAGAGCACAGCCAAGCCCGCTCCACCCTCGCCCACCACACCTCAACACCAGGAAGGTAACGCCCGCCGCGTCGACGCAGCCCACCCCACGCCGCCACCCGCCGCCACACGTCAACATGAGCACGTCGCCGTGCGTGCCACATCACCACACGCCCCAACCCAACAGTCAGCCACGCCCGAAAATCCCACACGCCGCAAGCTCACCAAGGCCGAACGCAAGGCCCTGCGCCGCCAGCAGCGCCAAGAAGAGGAGTTGGACTGACCGCTCGCCAGGTACCGCCCCAACGCCTCCCCCGTTTCGACACACCAAGCTGTCTCACTCGCGCGGCAGCTCTGCGTTGCCAGGGAGGACCTACAGCCGGCACCTCTTGCACCGGCCCCGCACAAACGCTGCCTGCCATGGTAGCACCAACGGCTGGTTGACGCAGATCCCATCGCTTACAGTAGATCACGGTGTGAAAGGCGGCCAAACAATCAGGCGAATGGGATCGTGTATTGCGGGCGCGGCCGCCCCCGCGACGCGCCGAGCGATGGCCCATGCGCTGGCTCCGCAGCGAGATGCTTCAACTTCTCCGACTCCGCCTCAGGCGCTGGCGACGACGGCTTTGGCAGCCCGACCGTAGCGGCCTGACATCGGTGCAGAAACTGGGGATCCTGGTCGGACGACTGTGCCTGGCAATACCCGCCTGCGCCAGCGGCGTGGGAAGGCTGCTGTCCTGTGCCGGCCCACTCGACTACCTCGAATCGCTTGGCCTGCCCGGCCGCACGGCCACCGCCTCCATCCTCCTGGCAACACTGGTGCTCGCACACGTGCTGTTGGGCCTGTGCCTGGCCTTAGGACACTATACGCGCGGCGCAGCCGCGGCACTGCTGATGCTGCTGATGCTCGACAGCCTCTTGCCCGAGGCAATGGAGGCGGGCGCCGCCATCCCCGGAGGATTGCGCACCCTCGCCGCCTGGCCATTCGCCGGCGGACTCCTCGTGCTGCTCCTCTGCGGCGGAGGACCCTGGAGCTGCGACGCCCGCCGTAGACGGCTGAGAGAACTGGGCGATTCGAACGTGCTGGCGTGACCACGAAGCGCACGAAGACCACTGAGAACAGGACCACGAAGGGGAGAAAGGGTACACAAGACCACAAAGAAGAGGACCACAAAGGGCACAAAGGATACAAAAAAGGAAGGGATACCGGCGGTGATATAGGGGAAGAGCCCGTTCGGGCTGACCCAGGCAAGCGGGTCGAGCGTCCACAGATAAAATCCAGCCCCGGCTATAGTGGCAATCACTGCCGCAGGATTAAACCCGCCCCAGTACCAGTAACGGCTCGCCGGTCCGGTAATGTAAAGGTCCCTGATCCTCCAGCTAGTTTTCCCATGGTTTACCAAAAAGTAATCGGCAATCATGATCCCGCCGTAGGTCCCGGAGAGAAGTGCTATGTAAGCCAGGTAGACACCATAGCTCTGAAAAACTACAGGATTCTCCAGCAAGATAGCCGGGAGAGAGCATATCAGAACTGCATAAAACCAGCTCAGATTGGGAAAACGGGAGCGCAAGGT
>JAIMBC010000198.1 GCA_023511675.1 Pirellulales bacterium | reverse complement strand
AGACAGACCCTACACGACCCCGGCGAGGCCCAGCCCCTGGCTGACCCTGCACGCCACGGCCGCCTGCAACTCGCCTTTGGCAGGCTGTAACCTCATAACACATTGATAAGTAATGACTTATGTCACACAACACTCACCTGGCCGCTCAGCAAGCGGCCGTCGGCCGTGGCACGCGGCACGTACGTGCAGCCAGCGCCACCAACTCGTTGCGGCGCGGCCAACCACCACAGGCATTGGCCGCTCGGCCTCTGTACGGCCGTCCAGCGACACTTTGTGCCGTGGCGTCTGCCCGCGGGAACGCAGGCCGATGTGCCAACAAACGTCTGGAAATAGCTACGTGCTATCGCGGAACTGGGGAAGCGATGGCCACGCGCGGACCCGGGGCACGGCCTCCGACGCATCTTCCCTAGATGATAATGCGGGCATAGCCGCAGCAGGCAGGTCCGAGGCTGGGCAGATGGCCGATGAGACGAGCGCCTGATGAAGCAATAGCTCGGTTGGCATGGGTGGGCATGCCGGGGGGCGGCAGGCGAGCGCAGCGCAGTTCGCGTAGCGCCGTTCAGGCATCACCGTCTTGTCACCAACAAACGGGGGGCGGCCTCGAACCACGGGGGGGCCGGCAGCGACCTTGCAAGCAGCTACGGGGCACCAGCTTCGCGGAAGCGCATTCGTGAACTCGATTCCACGGCCCACCTACAAACCACCCCTGGGCAGGGAGGAGTTTCTGGATAGCAGGTGCAGTGCAGCGAGCGAAGCGCGGCTGCGAGCGCCTGAGAGGGGCGGTGGGGCATCTGGTGGCCATGGACGATTCGGAAAGCCAGTTGCAGTAGTTGGCTTGGCCAAGTGGGCCGCCCCCGGGGGCAACGTGATCACGTGCATGGCGGCGGCGACGGTCGGCACCCTCGAAACGCTTCCGTCTCGCGGCTATCTTCGTTGCCGCCACCAGCGTTAGCAGCGACGGTCGGCACCCTCGCAACGCTTCTCTGCGAGGGCTGGCGGCGTTGGCGTTGTGGTGGGGCGGCCGCCTGGCTGGTGGCGGAGCGTGCGGTTGGTATCGGCGTGGGAAGGGATGGTCAGGCTCCCAACCTTAAGATGCTACGGATACAGGCCGGCCACTGCGCTGGATGCAGCGCACGTTCTGAGCGGGTGGCAGAGACCCGCTTGCGAAGCCGCCCTGCATGTCTATAATTCCAACGAGCCTTGGCGACGAGTTGCAGAGGGAGCCCACATGCGGCAGTGGTTTAAAGACATTTTCGATGCTGTGTTCACCGTGGCCCAGGGCATGTGGGTAACGCTGCGGTACTGGTTCAAGACGTATGACCCGCAGCGCAAGACCTTCACAGAACATTTCGAGTATCCGGAGTTGCCGGTACCCGTGGCGCCGCGGTACCGGGGTTTTCACCGCTACGACCTGACGACGTGCATCGCTTGCGACCAGTGTGCCAAGGCCTGCCCGGTAGATTGCATCTACATCGGCAAGGAGCGGGTCACTCAGGGCAAGGGTTTTCGGGTCACGGGGTTTACGATCGACTACACCAAGTGCATGTTCTGCGCTTTGTGCGTGGAGCCTTGCCCGGTGGACTGCATCTTCATGGGAGCGACGCACGATCTGAGCTGCTATAGCCGAGACGGATGCATTGTGGATTTTGCCCGGCTGCCGGTGGAGGTGGCCTGGGGCCGTGCAACCCTGAATCCCACGGCCGTAGCCAGTTCGAAGGCGATTGTCGAGCCGGTCCACGGCGGTCCCAACCAGTGAGGTCCACCTGAATGGCTGGCAGTCGGCATGAGGGCGGTTCAGAAAACCCATTCCAGGGCCGCAAGGTGTTCACAGTAGAGCAGGCCAATGCGGCGCTGCCGTTGGTGCGCGCCATTGCCGGCGATCTGGCGGAACTGGCGCGGGACGTGATCGCGCGGCGAGAGCGGGTGAAGGCCATCCTGGCCATGCGCGAGCGGATGGGGGACCGCCGCTCCTCCGAGCTGTACGACGAAGAGGTGGCGCTGGTAGAAGAGGAACTGGAGCGGGATATCCGCCGCCTGCAAGAGTATGTCGAGGAGCTGCGCGAACTCGGAGTAGAGCCAAAGGGCGCCACGGAGGGACTGGTCGATTTTCCCGCCATGATGGATGGCCGCCCCGTATATCTGTGCTGGAAGGTGGGCGAGCCTGAGGTTCTATACTGGCACGAAATTGACGCAGGCTTCCCCGGCCGTCAGCCGCTGTATGCCGACTCCGGCGTGGCCGGCTCCGACGCGGCAGACGCCGCGGACCCCAACGACCCGCCCGCAAAATAGCAAAAGGACGTCTCCATGTCGCCCACTGCCATCGCAGCATACGTGGCGCTGTTCGTTGCCGCCGCCGCCTCGTTCCTCTTTATCAACCTGCTGGTCGGCCGCTTCTTGCGGCCCATCCATCCACATCCCGAAAAGCTTGAGGTCTACGAGTGTGGCGAGCCGGCCATCGGCAGTAGCTTTGTTCAGTTCGACCTGCGGTTCTATGTCGTGGCCTTGCTGTTCATCATCTTCGATGTCGAGGTGGCCTTGTTCTTTCCCTGGGCCACCGTGTATGGCAAGGCCACGCACTTGATGGACCCCGAGCTGGCAGCCGCGCAGCCCACGGTGATGGCCGCGGAGTCGCAGGCCGCCAACACGCTGCCCAACGGCGTGGTCGAGAAGCAACGAACGGTGCGGTTCAGCGTGCACCCGGCCTACATCCAGATCCATCGCGAGCTCGGCGTGCCAGACGATGCCTTGACCTATGAGTCGGGCGGGCAGGCACTGGATCTGACGGCGCTGGCCACGGTGGGAGAGATCCGCATCGAGGACGGCATGGGCCGTCCGATCGAAACGCGCGGGATGACGGCTGCGGATCGGGAGCTGGCGGCGGAGGTTGCCGAGGCCAGGCAGCCGTTGGCCGCAGAGGCGGTAGCGGCAACGGCGCGTCGTTTGGCCGGGGCGGCGATCGTCGACATTCTGGTGTTCTTTGGCGTGCTGATGGCGGGCTTTGCCTATGTGTGGAGCCGTGGCGACCTCGACTGGGTGCGTGCCCTGAGTGCCCAGCGGGCGGCCCCGCCCGAGCGGCCCACTCCTCTGCCGCAGCGCCAGCAGCCTGTACTGGCGGGGTGAGCCGGGATGGCGGCTCTGGTAAAGCACACCGTTGCGCCACGGCTGGGCAAGGCCCGGGGCTTGATGGCCGTCTGTGGTCCAGACAGCGTACCGAATCACCGGGGGGGAATTTGACGTGAGCGGCCAAGCATTTGTGGAGCGGCTGAAACAGCGGTTTGGCAGCGGGATCCGGGGCGCCCAGCTCGAGGCGCTCGATCCCTGGATTGAGGTTGCGCCGGAGGCGTTGGTCGAGGTGTGTACCTACCTCCGCGACCAGCCCGATTTGCGCTTCACCATGCTCAACTGCATTACCGCGGTAGACTACTTCGAGCCGGATCCGAAGAAGGCGGCCAAGGTGGGTTGGGAACCGCATCTGGAGCTGGTGTACCACCTCTGGAGCTTCCAGAACAAGGCCAGCCTGGTACTCAAGGTAATGCTGCCGCGCTGGAAGGGCGATGTTCCCGGAGAACTGCCGGAGGTGCCTTCGGTGGCCGGAGTGTGGAGCACCGCCAACTGGCATGAACGCGAGGTGTATGATCTAAGCGGCGTTTGGTTCGTCGGCCACCCCGACCTGCGGCGGATCCTCTGTCCCGAGGACTGGGTGGGCCACCCGCTGCGCAAAGACTATGAGATGCCCTTGGAGTACCACGGCATTCGCGGCAGGTAGACAGCAAGGAGACCACCATGGCCATCGGCGCCGATGATCCGCGGATCATCGAATTCGACGTCCGCACCGACGAGATGCTGGTCAACATGGGGCCGCAGCATCCCAGCACCCACGGCGTGCTCAGGCTGGTGCTGCGCACCGACGGAGAAGTGGTCTCCGAGGTCACTCCACACATCGGCTACTTGCACCGCTGCGCCGAGAAAATTGGCGAAAACCTCACGCCCAAGCAGTGGATCCCCTACACCGACCGCATGGACTACCTGGCCGGAATGAACATGAATCTCGGCTGGGCGCTGACGGTCGAAAAGCTGATGCGGCTGGAGATCCCCGAGAAGGCCCGGCACTTGCGCGTGATCATTGCCGAGCTGGGCCGCATCGCCAGCCACCTGGTGGGCATGGGGGCCTACGGGCTGGACCTGGGTACCTTCAGTCCATTCCTGTACGCCTTTCGCGAGCGAGAGAAGATCCTCGACCTGTTCGAGCTGGCTTGCGGCGCGCGGCTGACGTATAGCTACCTGACCATCGGCGGCGCCACGCACGACCTGCCGCCCGGCTGGCTGAAGAAGTGCGAGCAGTTCTTGGATCAGTTCGTGCCCGTGATCGACGAATACCATGCCCTGCTCACGACCAATGCCATCTTCGTGCGGCGTACGGCCGGCATCGGCGTGCTGCCCGCCGCCATGGCCATCGACTATGGCTGTACCGGCCCGGTGCTGCGCGGCAGCGGCGTGGATCACGACCTGCGCCGCGACGTCGAAGAGCGCTACACCGAGATGTACGACGGCTACGCCTTCGAAGTCATCTGCCAGCGCAACGGCCACTACCCCAAGGACCACGACTATCCCCCTGTGCCCAGCCAGGCGGTCCTCGGAGATTGCTGGCACCGCTTCTACGTCCGCATGCTGGAGGTGGTGCAGTCCGTTGATCTGGTGCGCCAGGCCATCGACCGCTATAGCACGGCCCGCGGCCCCCACGCCGTGCCCGTGAAGCTGAATGAAAAGCTCCCCAAGGGCGAAGCATATCTCGAGACCGAGGCCCCGCGGGGGCAGATGGGTTTCTACATCGTCGGCGACGGCAGCCCTATCCCCTGGCGCGCTCGAGCACGCAGTAGCTGTTTCTGCAATCTCTCCGTGCTGCCAGAGATCTGTCGCGGCTGCTTGATTGCCGATGTACCGGCCATCGTCGGATCGCTCGACATTGTCATGGGCGAGATCGACCGCTAGGTCTCGCCCGCTTGCTGGGCATGGCGGTCCCGATTGATGGTTGTGCATGGCTGCGATACGATCCCGCCCCGCCTGCACAGCATGGCGGATGCTCCCTCGTGCGGAGGCTGTGCCGGGCCGAGTGGGCTGCCACGCATACCCCCGTGGGGACCGGCTGGTCGTGGCCGCCGCCGCTTCGGCGGACTAGAATCGGCAATCGCTGTTGAGTAGCCGTAGAATCGTTGACCGCCGCGCAGCTTGGTAGGCTTGTTCACATTGCTGTCGGAGACGCTCGCTTTGACCTTCCGCCACGGCGGGGCGATAGGCCGAGCGTGCCATGCATCGCTGGCCTTGGTTGCTCTGCGGGTGATGGCTGCTCAGTGCGGCGTGCCTGTTCGGCGGGCGGCGGCTGCCTGGTTTGCTGCGTGTCTGCTGCTGGCGATGCGGTCAGAAGCCGGCGGCGGCCCGGAGAACGTCGCCCTGGTGATCAATGCGCGGAGCTGGGCCTCGCAGACCGTGGCCTGGCACTTTGCGCAGTTGCGGCAAATACCGGTCTCCCATTGGGTGTACGTTGATTGGCCCGCCAGCAACGAACAGACTGATGTGGCTCGCCTGCGGCGGGACATTCTGCAACCTGTGCTGGCCACGCTCGCAGCACGGGGCGTGGCCGGCCAGATCGACTACGTGGTTTATTCCGCGGACTTTCCCTGGCTGGTCGACTGTAGCTTGGACGCGGAGGGCTTGCAGCTTCCGCCCCAGCACGCGCCAGCAGCTTCGCTCACGGGCCTCACCGTGCTGTGGCCGCTGGTAAACGCTGGACGCATCGATTACTTGCGGCTGGACGCTAACCGCTACTATCGCCCGACGTTCGCTGGGGCAGCCCACCCGGCAGCAGGCGAGATGGAAGACGACGCTGTGGCAGGCTTGCCGCCACTGACGGCCACGCATGGTTTTCGGAACTGGTACGGCTGGGGACCAGAGCCCCGTCCCCGCGAGGCAGGCGGTTCGTTTCACCTGCTATCGACCATGCTGGGCGTCGTCTCCGGCCGGGGCAACTCGGTGCAGGAGGTACTCAGCTACCTCTCCCGCTCGGCCGCGGCGGATGGCACCCATCCCCAGGGGACGATCTATTTCGTACGCAATGCCGATGTGCGCTCCCGCACCCGTGATGCGGCGTTTGCTGCCGTGGCGCAGGCCATCGAGGCACACGGCGTGTGCGCCGCGGTGATCGAGGGGGTGGCGCCGCAGGCAAAGGCGGACGTGCAGGGAGTGCAGATGGGCATCGCTGATTTCGACTGGCCAGCCAGCAGAAGCCAGATCCTGCCCGGTGCGATCTGCGACCACTTGACGAGCTTCGGAGGCGTGCTCAGCGAGGGCGCCGGTCAGACGCCGCTTACGGAGTTCCTCAGACATGGAGCGGCCGGCGCATGCGGTACGGTTGTCGAGCCTTTTGCCATCGCCGCCAAGTTCCCTCATCCGGCCATGCACCTGCATTACGTACGCGGCTGTACCCTGGCCGAAGCGGTGTACCAATCTGTCGCAGGGCCGTATCAGCTCCTCGTGGTGGGCGATCCCCTCTGCCGACCCTGGGCACGCATCCCTCAAGTGGATGTGCCGGAGCTGCGGCCGGGCGATGTGGTGCGCGGAACCGTTGCCTTGTGCCCCCAGGCAGCCGCCCACGGCCCGAGCGTCGATCGCTTCGTGTGGTTCGTGGACGGCATCCAGGTTGGCGAGCACGCCGCCGGCGAGACGTTCTCCCTCCAGAGCGAGAGCTTGCCGGACGGCTATCATGAGCTGCGCGTGGTGGCCATCGAAGACAGCGACATCGAGTCGCAAGGGCGGTGGCTGTGCCCGGTCACCATTGCGAACCACGGGCGCGCTGTGCAGCTCGAACTCGAGCCGCCACAATGTGCATGGGGAGAAACCGTCACCATCCGGCTCCGCGCTGCGGGAGCGGCGTATGTGGGGCTTCTGCCCACGCTGCCAGGCGTGGCTCCCCTTGCCAAGGGCCCAGAGGCTGTGCTGCGTCTCAACACGCGCGGGCTGGGCCTTGGCCTCCTCACGCTGCAAGCGGCTGCTGCGTTTGAGGACGATCCCAATCGGCTCGTTCGCTCCGCCCCAGCGCAACTCGAAATCCGGCCCCCGCCGCTGATTGCCGCTGCTGCCAGCAACGACGCGGCCCTCAAGCCAGGCCTGTTGCTGAAGTGGGGATCAGGGTCGCAAGCCGTGGTGGAGCGTGCCGACGCCCGAGCCTGGCTTGCCGAGTGCGGCGTGCCGCCCGGCACCCCCTTTGTGCTACAAGGCGAATTCCGGGCAGACGACGACGGCTGGTGGCAGCTTCAGCTCAGGCACAGTGCAGACGTCGCTCTCGAAATCGACGCGCAGCGTGTGTACGAGTCTCAGGGGGGGGACGCCGATGCGTACCATTACCTGCCGTTGTTCCTGGCAGCCGGCCGCCATCGCTTCCAGCTCACCGGACAGGCCGACGAGATTGCCCGCCTGGAGCTGCGCCTGGGCGCAGCCGGTCTGCGCGTGGCCGGCTCTGCTTGGTGCCAGCACGAGGAGTAGCCCATGCACGAAGAATACATGCGCATGGCACTCGCCCAGGCCGAGGAGGCCATGCGGGAAGACGAGGTGCCGGTGGGCGCCGTGATCGTGCACCAAGAGCGGCTGATCGCCGCGGCACACAACCAGCGCGAGCAGCTCCAAGACCCCACGGCCCATGCCGAAATGATCGCCATCACGCAAGCGGCGCACGCCCTGGGGAGCTGGCGGCTGGAGGGCTGCACGCTGTACGTGACGCTCGAGCCGTGCCCCATGTGCGCCGGCGCCATCGTGCTGGCGCGGCTGCCCCTGCTTGTCTACGGTGCTGCGGACCCCAAGGCCGGCGCCGTGGAATCGTTGTACCGCCTGCTTTCCGACACGCGGCTGAATCACCGCGTCCAGGTGGTCTCCGGCGTGCTGGGACGCGAATGCGGCGCCCTGCTCACCCGCTTCTTTCAGCAAAAGCGACAAAATCCACGCGGCCCAACCTGAACAGCACGCCGCCCCGCTCGCCTGGGCCGGTCCTGCCAGCCATGCTGGACCAGCAGCTTCTGTCCGCTTGCCGCCATTCCTTGCGACTGCGGTTCGGCACTTCTTGCTTGCGTTGGAGGCCCCAGGCAGCTTAATTGGTAATAGGGGGCGACTCGCCAAGCACCGCTGACGCGGCTGCCCGGCCGCATGCACGGCGCCTCCGGACCATGGGCATGCACATGCGCTTCGCTCACCGCTCATCCATCAAGCCGCGACCATCGCCAGCACGCTCTGTCCCCTTGGCACGCCGCACCGGCGCGCGGCTGCGGCCCGCTGTCGAGGTGCTCGAAGCCCGCTGCCTGCTCAGCACGTCCTCGGGCAATCAGCCGCCTACCATCGCCCCCCTTGGGAGCCTGCTCGCGGCCCCGGGCACGCAGTTTGCCATCCAGGTCGTCGCTCAGGATGCAGAAACGCCCGCCGACAGGCTGACCTACAGCCTGGCGCCTGGCTCGTCGCCTCACGCACAAATCGATCCTGCCACCGGCTTGCTGCGCTTTTTCGCACCCAGCAGCGAGGGCGTGGAGAGGGTGGTTGTCGTCGTCAGCGATGACGGCAGCCCCCCTCAATCGGCCAGCGAGCGGTTCGACATTGTGGTCAGTACCGTCGGCTTTGCCGGCCTGGCAGCCGACCCGGTCGGCGCCGTGCGGGCCCAACTGCCGGCTTCCGATCTGCCGCAACCAGCGCCGCTGCCCAGTTCCCCTGGGGAGGATGCGATCCTGGCCGCGCCGGGTCGGAATCTCCGTGTCTTGCCCGTCGGCCCCTCCCCTTTGGCAGATACCGGCGTGCCGCACATCTCCGAATCGATGGCAGTTGCCGCTCGCATGCGGGTAACCGTCAATCGCCCAGAAATTCCAGAGCCTGCGGCGCCGCAGCCCGCGCCTCAGCGAGAGCGAGACGCCCCCGCTGTGCCCGAGCAGAACGCCCCGCCCTCGCCCGGCTCGCCAGCAGGCTCCCCGCAGCGCCGCACGCCGGATGCGGCTGGACTGTTGGAACGCCTGCTCAGCACGGCGCAGGCAGTTGAACACGCACAACAGCAGCAGCGCGATGCAGCCGTTGCCCCGCCGTCGCCCGGCACGGCAGAGGCGGCCTCTCATCAACCGCAGACGCAACAGGCCCGTGCGCGGCATGAGCAGGGCTTGCCTGCGGTGCCTGACTCGTCAGTGCTGCCTGACTCGCCAGCGGGAGCTTCACCAAGCCTCTCACTAGCGAGCGTCGCCGACGACGCCGTTCCCACACCTGCGCTCCTGGCGCACATGGGTCCCGCAAACGCCGCGGTAGAGTTCAAACCGGTCTCACTCGACGCGCAATCCGACGCCTCCGACGCTTGGTCAGAAGAAGCGTTTCGGGCATCGGCCTGGCCGAGGGCACGTGTAGAGGCCAACTGCCCGCCGGTGCCCGAAGGGATCTTGCAGTCTGCCCTGCTGCTGGCGTGGGCACCGTTGCGCCGAGGCGCGGTGCCATTTGCTCACGGCGGCCGCCGCCGGCTGGGACGCTTCGAAAGGCTGGCACGCAGTTAAGAGCTGGGGCGCCGGTTGCGGGGAGTGCGGACAGCCTCTGCTGCGATTCGCTCAAACGCCGCGCGGCGGCGAGACGGTCCGGGCTTGCCGCCTCATTGTCACGGGGGGTGCTGCCGCCAAGAAGCCGCCGCAGCAAGCGAATTACGTGCAGTGATGCGGATGCAGTGCAAGTCGAGCAGCGGCGCAGTCGAGCCCGGCCCCGCGGGACCGTGGCATGCCTTGCGTTTGGCCCGGCCTTGCAGCAGGATAGAGGCTGAGTGGCCATGCTGAATGGCCAAGGCGGGAGGCGGCGCAGCCCATCACGCGGTGCCCTCCTCGGCACCAGGGATCATGCGAACACCATCAAGCTGGGTACTCAGGCGGCCATGCCCAACGCGGTATCGTTGCGCAGCGTGAGCAAACGGTTCGGAAGGCATGTGGCCGTCGATCGGCTGACGCTGACGGTACCTGCGGGGTCGCTGTATGGGTTCATTGGACCGAATGGCTCGGGAAAGACGACCACGCTGCGGATGATCTTACGGATCATCTTGCCGGACGAAGGAGAAGTGGAGGTGCTGGGGGCCAAAGAGGGTGCGGCGGCAAGCGATCGCGTGGGGTACTTGCCGGAGGAGCGTGGCCTGTACAAGAAGATGAGCGTGCGGCGGATCCTGGCTTACTATGCGGCCCTCAAGGGGCTGACCGGCCGAGCGGCTCGGCGGGAGATTGACGCCTGGCTGGAACGGTTCGAGCTGGCAGCCTGGGCGGGCCGCAAGGTGGAGGCCTTGAGCAAGGGCATGGCGCAGAAGGTCCAGTTCATTGCCAGCGTCGTGGCGCGGCCGGAGCTGGTGATCCTGGACGAGCCGTTTTCTGGGCTGGATCCCGTGAATCTGGAGGTGGTGCGGCAGGCGATTCTGGATTTGCGGGCCGGCGGCACCACGGTGATTTTCTCCACGCACGACATGCACATGGCCGAGCAGATGTGCGACTTTGTGTGCATGATCTTTCGCGGCCAGAAGGTGCTCGACGGCACGCTGGAGTCGATCAAGGCCGCCTACGGGGCCGACACCATTCGGCTGCGGCTGGAAGGGGGGCGGCAATGCCTGGAGGGATTGCCAGGCATCGAGCGGCTGCGCGACCTGGGGGCCATGCAGGAGGTGCAGTACGCCGGAGATACACAGGAGCTGCTGGCCGCCTTGACGGCGCGAACCCGCGTGCAGCAGTTCGAGGTGGCACACCCGTCGCTGCACGACATTTTCATCCGCATCGCGGGTCCCGAAGCGGAGAATGGCCGTGCGTAAGATCCTCGTTGTGGCACGCACCGAGTACCTGAACGCCGTGCGGAGCAAGGCGTTTCTGGTCGGATTGTTGCTCATGCCGCTGATGATGGGCGGCGCCTTCCTCGTGCAGTACCTGACCCAAGATCAGGTCGATCTGCGCGACCATCGCTTTGGCGTGATCGACCATTCGGGCCAGATGTTCGACGTGCTCGAACAAGCCGCCCGCCGCCGCAATGAAACGGAAATCTACGACACACAGGACAGCGGTACGCGGCGGCAGAAGGCGCCGCGCTACATTCCGGAGCGGTATCCCCCCTTCCAGCCGGACGGAAGCCGCACAGACGTGCTGCTTTCTCAACTGGTACGCGAAGAGCGCCTGTTCGCCTACGTGATCATCGGCCAGAACCCGGCGGCCTCATCCCCCACCACAACCGGCGAAACGCTCTTCGCCTACCACACCAATACGCCCACCTATGACGATCTG
>JAIMBC010000020.1 GCA_023511675.1 Pirellulales bacterium | reverse complement strand
CCGGTCTCGTCGATGATGCCGATCGACTCCTCGTGGGCGTGCTCCTCGGCGACGATCCTTGCCACGCGCTGGCGCATGCGGTCTTCGTCCCATTTCAAGTGTGTCAGAAACTCTTGCAAGGTCCGCACCGGCACGCCGGCCGCTAGTGCCATCGGCTCCACGCTCTTGCGTGGCAACTCGGAAAGCTGCCCTCGCACATAAACCGGCAGATGTGCCCGGGTATCCTCCCGGCTGAAGCAGTCCGCAAACCGCTCCAGGTAGCTGGTCAACGCCGGCTCCAACTGGCGAATCTGTTCCGCATCCATGCCTTGGGACTCCAACTCCCTCTTGCCAGGCCGCTGTATGGCTGATATTTCACTGAGGAGCAATAGCGGTCTAGCGCTGTAGTATTAACTCATCGAGCTGGATGAGCCAGGTTGGATAATCGACCACCTTGATGGCCGGATAAAAACCTCCGGAAGCGTCAAGATTGGCATACATCGCAATACGACCAGCGTTTTGATCGATGAGCTTCGCCGCACAGGGGAAAGTATATTGAGCGATCATCGCAGCGCTTTTTGCCCACGCCCACCCTAAGAACAAACCGATTAGACTCAGCCACCAGACCCACCACGCGGGATAAAAGATGCCCACAAGAAGCGGGCAAACGACAAGAAGGACGATAAGGGTTGGCAGCAGAGGAATGGAACGCGCGTACCGCCACAAGCGAACAGGGATGTTGCAGCATCCCTCCGAGCGAAGATGATACAAGCCGGGCTGGGAGGGCTGATTCAGCGCGGCGTAGTCACGACGGAGCGCTTGCCACTCCTCATCCGGGATGCGACGCTTGGCGTGGTCGATGGCCGATTGGTTGTCGGTCAGGCAGGGTGCCGCAAAGGGCTCGATGTCGGCCCAGTGATTGATACCGTCATATTCAGCATATGTCGCCACGACGGGCAAGCAGGTGCCGACCTCCAGCGTTCTCATTCGGGTGCGATCCAAAGGTTCGTCGATGACCTTGATCACTGGCCAAGAGTCGAGCCCGAAAGTCAGGTCAGCTCGGACAGCAATGCGACACGGGTTGACCTGGACAATCATGGCCGGGCACAAATCGCCGCCGTCGGCAATGACGTAGCGTTTGATCCAAAACAGAACCAGGACGAGCAGCCAAACCACGGCAGCAATGGCGAAGCTCCAGTGAACGCACACAGCCAGTGCGATCATCGTCTGCGGGCCGATCAGGTGCAGCGTTGGAAACAGCGGGAAACAACGCCAGTAACGGAAGGGGTTGAGCGGCAATAGACCCGGGTTGCTCGCGGGCGGATTGATGAGCCAGCGAGTCAAAACACTGACCGTGCCTGTTCGGCTTTCGTCATCCGTACTTGATTCGCGCTGGTTGTTCATGGAGCTTTATGAGGCAAACCAACTTATGTCATTGTGATTTTGAACGTTATTTTTAGAGGTCGCCCGCCACAAATCAAGCCGCCGGCGGGGCGGAGCCTCCACGCAGTGTTCCAGGTGAAGTTCACGAACTCCAAGCGACCGCGCTTGGTCACGATCCGGCCGTCCAAGGTCGCGCAGTACACCCGCCACGACGACGCGGAGCTGGTCGAGCAGTGGCTCAGGCGGCGGGGGGTCATCTTCGCGGCTGCCGACACGGGAAGGGGGGAGGGCGATGCGACTCTGGCAAGCGCTTGAGGCGCTCCCCGGCCCGGCGGCGGTGCTGGCTCAATGGCAGAAGCTCCTCGGCGATGAGTTGCACCTGCTGCAGCCCTACTTCAAGCCGTGGCCTCAGCCGGCCGCCAAGCGGCTGGCGATCGTCAGCCGCCAGGCGGAGGCATTGGGCTCCCGACTGACGGACCCAACGTTCGTCCGCTCGCCCGGCGGCGAGGACGTGACCTGGTGCATCGGGGCCGCCATCACCTGCCCGCCACTGAATCAGCCCAAGCACCCCCACTGCTCCCGTATGCGGGAGGAACTGTTCGCCACAGACTGGGACCTGCTCCTCTGCTCGGCCGGAGCACTATCGGCAATTCTCTGCGAACAAGCACAATCAGCGGGCCGCAAGGCGCTCGACATTCGGGCCTTGGATGCGACAATCATTTGCCACAAATCGTGAAGTCGAAATCGCCCAAGCGCTCGCAACCATGTGGAGTCGGACCGATTGAGCGCTCGCAACGGTCGTTAACCCGGACGGGGCGAGAGTCCGAGACGACCGAGAGTTTCGGGCGAGATCGGGCCGGTAACAACGACTCGGGCGGGAGATCGGAACGTCGCGCGTCGGGGCGAGACGGAGACTTCGAGATGGGCGGTGATGCTCGAAGTGGTTGCCACAACTGGCGATAGAACGCGAAAAGGCCGCCATCCGAAGATGACGGCCTTTCGTAAAACCCGACGGTACGGGAGTTTCGCTACCGTCGAAACCAGTTGCGGGGACAGGATTTGAACCTGTGACCTCGAGGTTATGAGCCTCGCGAGCTACCAGACTGCTCCACCCCGCGGTGTTATGCCTGGCATGAGGGCACGTTTTCCCAGCCAGCCAGAGTCATCATAGCGGCGTAGCCGCCCTCAGGCAAGGGGTTGCAGCCTGATCAGCCGATCACCGCTGTGCGGCCGTGCTAGCTACTGGCGTTCTGGGCGGTCGGCCAGCAGGCAAGAGGATTGCAGGCTGCCAAGCCGCCGTGCCACCACGGCAGGCAAGAGTGCCGCGTAGCAGGAGGCCCGGTGCCTTCTTGCCGCGGGGAGGCGCAGGAAGTGCCTGGCTGACGGCGGGGCCACTGCGGGCTCCCCAAGTCGAGCCCCACGGATCACGAGGCTAAGGCTGCCAACTGAGCGGCTGCGGCCCCTACCCGGGGATCCGCTGCCGCACAACCCTGCAATCAGCGTGCCAGAGCTAGCCGAGGCGGACTTCCAGCGGACCGCCGGGCCAGCCGGGCAGCCGTCCACCCGGCATCCCCGAGCGCGCAATCGCGCTTTCAGGGCGTATGAATGGTCCAGCCCAGCATCCAGCAGCCAAATGGCACAAAGGCCCTGCTGGCAGCGCAACTGCACGGTCGCCTCGTACGCTTGTTAAACCATCCCGCTGGCAGGGTGCTTGGCAGCAACGCATCAGCATCCCAGCAGTGCCGGACGAGCGCCCTGCCAGCGCCAGACCAGTGCCCCAGCGGTGCTGGACTAGCGCTCCAGCAGTGCGGGGCTAGCAGCCGGCCAGCGGCGGACCAGCGCCCGGCGAGTGCTGATTCGGCGCCCGGCCAGCGCCGCACTGCCCTCTAGCCATTCGATCCCCCGGGCGAGTCCCGATCCAGGGTGCCGGCTGCTTCCAGCTCGTCTATCCAGGCCAGGATCCGCTGCTCGATCTGGTCTCGCACCTGCCGAAAAACCGCCAGGCGTTCTTCTTCGCTGCCTGTGGCGCGTGCAGGGTCGGGGAAAAGCCAGAAGAGGCGTTCGGCCTCAGCAGCCGTGCCGGCGGGGCAGTTTCGATCCGCCTCGTCGCACACCACAATCAGGTAGGCCGGCTGAATATCACCCAGAACTTCGGCCACCTGCTTCGAACGCAACCCTTGCGTATCGATGCCGCGTTCGTGCAGCACAGCCAGTGTCAACGGATGGACGCCCTTGGGATGCGTGCCGGCGCTGTGTGCAGCCAGGCGGCCCTGTGCATGATGCCTTAACAATGCCTCCGCGAGCTGGCTGCGTGCGGAGTTGCCGGTACACAAGAAGACGACATGTGGGACAGACACCGTGGTGATTGCTCCAGAATGGATGGTGAGCTGTCTGGCAGAGGGGCCTGTAGCGCGCAAGGGGAGAGCTGCGGTTCGCCGCGCGGGGGTGTCTGGAACGCTACCCCCGCTGCGGAAACTGCCGCCTCCTCACCACCAACTCTCAGATGGTCGGCCGGTTGCTCATAATATGTTGGCGGCAAGTACAGCGGCAGTCCAGACGCCACGGTTCAGGACGGACCGCGCCGTGCCCGCCATTTGCTTGCCCCAGGTCGAACCGGCAGGTAGACTCCAGTAGGAGGTGTGTTCTCACCAGGAACCGGCCGCTGAGCAGAACCACTGGTTGGCCTTGAGCGGGTTTCGAGGGCTTGAGGCACACAGCAGCGGCTGGCGCAACGAACAAGCTGTTGCCTCATCTGGCACGGGCCGCGGGGCACGGTACGGCCGGGGCAATTTACATGATGTGCGAGGAACGCCCGAATGACTGCCAACAAGCCCGGGGCGAAGGGCCTGCCCAAGGCTCAGGCTCTGCCTGCCGCGCCAGGCGACCTGGGCGTGTCAGGGGTGCCTCCCTTGGCGGCCAAGCATGTTGCCCAGCAGGGCGGAGAGTCGCAAGCACCGCCGGCTGGCGGCCTGGCGGGGCCGGTAGCGGTACCTGTGACTGGGCTCAGTTCGTCTAGCCCGTTGCCAGGCACGGTGCCGGGCAAATCACTCCCGGCGGACCGATCAGACGTGCCGGTAGCCGAGGCGATCGTGGTCCAGCCGCTGCCCGTGCGGGCGGCTGGTGCAGCAGGCCATGCCGAAAAAGTGAAACAGACGACGGGTACGGTCATGCCCCAGCGTGCGGGCGGCGCGCAGGGGGGGCCTGCATCGCAATCGCGGGGGCTGCCCCTGGTAGCTCCGGCAGCGTCGGGGCCGGCAGCCGCGCGGCCGATACCCGTACAGCGCGCCGGCGAAGGTGTGCCGGTTCGGCCTGCTGAAGAGGAAGAGGAGCTGGAGCCTCAGGAACAACTGAAGCGGTTGGCCCTCACGAAGGGGCCGCCCTGGTTGATCAGCCTGGTACTGCACATGGTGGCGGTACTGATCGCTGGTTTGATATGGCTGCCCAGCGTGGCAAACCGCAACATGGTGGATCTGGAGGCGGTTTACGCCGAGGAGCTGGGCGAACAACTCGACGTACAACCTTTCGACGCGGTGGACGACTCTTCTGAGGCCATGCAGGAGATCGTGGCCATGGAGACCTTGCCGCTGGTGGACGACCCGAACATGGCACCACCTGAGGTGCCGTTGCGTCCGGAGGGCATCGGCGCGGAGGTCTTCAATGCACCGGTGATTGGCTCGCCGCTACAGGGGCGGGAGCTGGGCATCAAGCAGCAACTCTTGCGCAAGTACGGCGGTTCCGAGATCACGGAACAAGCCGTCGTCGAAGGGTTGAAGTGGCTGGCACGACACCAGCAGAAGGATGGGAGCTGGAGCCTCAAGGGTCCCTATGCTGATGGCTCGTTTGTGGAGCGTGCCGAGGCGGCTACAGCCATGGCGTTGCTGGCTTTTCAGGGGGCGGGAAACACGCATCGCCGCGGCCAGTTCAAGGAGAACGTGGCAAAGGGGATCAAGGCCCTGATGCGCTTTCAGGACGCAGAGGGCAATTTCTATCACAGTGGAGGAAACGCCGCCCTGTACACGCAGGCCCAGTGCACCATTGCCCTGTGCGAGTTGTACGGCATGACGGGCGATTCTGCCCTGCGAGACTCCGCCGAACTGGCCGTAAAGTACTGCATCGAGGCGCAGGACGCCCAGGGAGGCTGGCGGTACGAAAAGGCCCGCGACAGCGATACCTCCGTCACGGGCTGGATGGTCATGGCCCTGCAAAGTGCCCGCATGGCTGGACTGGAAGTGCCGTCGCAGGTGCTCCGAAAAGTTGAGCTGTATCTTGACCACGCAGCCACGGACGAGGGAGCGCAATACAAGTACCAGCCCGGAGATAGCGAACCAAAATTGTCCATGACGGCCGAGGGCCTGCTGTGTCGGCAGTATCTGGGCTGGCCTCGCAACGATCCCAGGTTGATACGGGGCTGCGAAATCCTGCTGCGCCACCTCCCCAACTGGGAGGAGCGTGATGTGTACTACTGGTACTATGCCACACAGGTGTTGCACCACATGGAAGGCGAGTACTGGGATCGCTGGAATGAGGCGATGCGCGAACTGCTGCCCGCAAAACAGGAGAAGCAGGGGGCCGAACGTGGGAGCTGGCATCCGCGTGAGCCCACAATGGATGCATGGGGCCCCCAGGGCGGGCGGTTGTACGTTACCTGCCTCTCCCTGTACATGCTCGAAGTCTACTACCGGCACCTGCCCATCTACTCTCCGCTGAACAAGCTGATGCGGGAGCAGTAGGCCGGATGCGTCGCGGCGAGCTGTTGCTCGTAGTGCGCGAGTTGCGTCTCACCGCGGCAAGCTACTGCTCGCCAGGGCAAGCTATTGCTCAATGCCGTTAGCCATTTCTCGCCGCAGGGAGAACGGTGTCTCACCGCGCTGGCCTTGCCTGCAACACGGCTTCGTGTTGGCCCCGGCGGCAGAGACCCTTTCTCTGCCGGTCGTTTTTGCGCGGGGCCTTTGTACGCTGCACGCTCGTCCCGGCAATGGCCAGTCGGCCTACCCCCGTGCGGGGCAGCGGGATTTCACGTCCCCTGCCGGGAATCTTACAGGTACATTCCCACGTAGCCGCTTCGGTTGTCGCTCTCGCGCTGAATACGCTCGATGCGTTCGCGGGTTTTTTGCAAATCGCCCGCCTGAATGTACCGGTCGAATTCCACGCGTACGGCCTCGTGCACGCTGCGCCGGAACCATTCGACGATGGGCGCCGTCAGCCAATCGCAGGTTTCTTGGGCCAGCTCAACGTCCAGCACGCAGCGCAGCGTCTTCTGGTCTGTCTCATCCGTAAGAGCCGTGCCGGTGAACGCGAAGTCGAGCATGCCCTGTTGGGGATCGTTCGTGAGGTGGAAGACGCAGTGAGCGTTATACAAATAGTACGTATTGTGAGCACCATGCGCGGCCAGAGCTGCTTGGACGCGTTCGCAGTGCGCCCGATAGGCGGGAGAGGCATCCAGCGGAATATCGATCCGGCCTACGGTACGCAGAGGGAGGCAGTCGAAGCTGATTTCCACATACTGGTGCATGATCAAGGTTCCTCTGCCTGCTGCTCTCTGGCCTCCTCGATCGCCGCCAGCGTGACCGCAAGTCCCCGGGCAGGCGGTGTTGCTGCCGCAGCGCGGCTGCCCGTGGCGGCGGCTGGTGCGGAAGCCGCCTGATGCCAGGAGAGACAAAGCCAGCCGTCCTCAGCAGACTCGAGCTGGACCAGCAGCTCTCCCAACTGAGACCAGTTTCCGCCGAGCACCAGCCCCTCGTCTGCTCGTTCGAACACGGGCTTGAGGATCTTCTCGAACTTCCCGCGGACCCAGCGAACCTGGGCGATTTGCCGCGCGCCGAGGGCCTTGCCGGGAGCGTGGTCAGCAGGCACGATCTGAAGTTCTCCTGCACGTACGGCCCTCAGGCCGCGCTCTCCTACCTCGAGCTGGTAGCGTGCGGTGATGTCCATGGCGTCGAACCGTGTGGGCCGGCCCAGCTTGCCCGAGGTGAAGCGCCGGCCATGGAGCGTGACGGTGAACCCTCCCTGATCGATGGAGAACTCCAGCGGGCGGCCCGCTGCAAAGGTCATGGTCCACGCTCCCTCTTCCTTGAAGAGCATGTCATGCACCTGCTCTGTGGTATACCCCAGAAAGTCGCGTGCCAGACGCTCGACCATTTCCCGGTCCAGCGTCCTGCCAGCCAGCAGGCGGCATGCGGTGTTCACAACGAACGACTCGTGCAACCGCACGGCTAGCAGTGGTTCGCCTTCTATCGGTGGGGCCTGCTGGGGGGCCGCCAGCAGGCCGGCATCTTCCTGCGCCACGGCGCCGAGCAAGTGCCCTGTGGTGGTGCCGAAGGCGAGCTGCTGTGGCAACAGGTCCCATCGCAACATGGGGGATCGGAAACGCGTCTGGAACGATTGCTGGCCCCGGGCAAGCGGCTGGTTTGTCTGGGAGGCAAATCGCTCCCTGAAGCGGTCGGCAGCGTGTTCGCTGGCAATGACCTCAGCCTCGGGCTTCTGCCGCGCGGCCTTGCGGCTGGCCACGCGGCGTACCAGACGGCCCAGCACACCCCGCCGGCTGGAATCGATGCCGGTGATGGTGGTCCGCGTGGCTGCTTCGGCCTCGACCGCCATGGCCCGCAGACCTCCGTCATCGACAAGGATACGCCGCGCCCCCCACAGACGGGTCTGGCCGCGCGTGAAGATGATCGCAGAGCGGTTATAGCCGACCGTTTGCGAGTCGTTCATGCCCGTGAACAGGGCCTGCAACTCTCCCTGCCGGGAGTTGGGCACCAGCTCCAACACCACGCGCCCCCGTGTGGTGCCGCTGCCGTAGATGCGGGTTCCCAAAATGCAGTCCACGATCGGCGCGTTCTCCTCCACGGCCCTGTCCACACCGGCAGCCAGCAACTCTCGCGATGCCCTGAAGACGAGATTGGGATGAGAAAGCTGCTGGGCTGCCTCTGCGGCCACGTCTGCTGATAGGCCGTGGGATCGCAGCCAGGCAAGCGCCTCGTTGGCACCCAGCAATGCCGACCGAGAGGCTGTGCCAGGCAGTCCCTCCACGGCGGCAGCCACAACTTCTAGCCGCCCGGAGAACGCAGCAGCAAAATCGGGCAACTGCACGGCCTCTAGGGCAAAAACATAGGTCTCAAGTGCGCTTTCGACGCGCCGGAAGTCCGCCAGCTCCAGCCCCGGGTAGCCCGAACGAAACCTCAGCAACACGCTGCGCAACACCTCGGTGCGGCCGTTGTGGCCTGCACCTCTTTCACGCTTGAGCAGGTCCCAGAGCAGGAATCGCTGCCAATCCGCCCCGTGTGGCGACTGCTGCAGCCGTTGTTCCAGCCTTGCTAGAGCCTCATCCAGCGTGCCGCGAGCCTTCTCAAACAGCAGCTCGGGCACAGGCACAGCGGCTGCTCTCAATCGATGAGCAAGCGGGGCGTGGTCGCCCGTTTCTTGCTGTACGGGGCTGGCCTGCGCGGGACGGCCCTCCGCCCCCATGGCCGGTCCTGCCAAAGCAAGCACGGCCGTAGACACGAGGGCCGCACGAAGATTTGTTCCGCAAAGCCAATTGCGGCAATGCCTTGAGAAAAAATGCACCGCGGACATGCGAGATAGGGCCCTCCGGGGCATGCGTCCGCTCCCTGATCCGTCGTGGCGAAACGTGTAAGCCCTTTGTAATTAAGCATTTTCATGCGTTTCTGCCAAGGCCGGATTTGCGAACTTTTTTTGGGAAGTTTCCGTTAAGGAGGGCAGCTCTTGTTGCTAGCAGGGATTGGCGCGTGCTAGCACGGGGTTGACTTCTCCCATTTCTGCTGTAAAAGTCACCTTTCCCAAGCTGGTTATCCGACTCAATCGGAAAACTTGGTGCTGCTTTCCCATTATGAACACGGCGGCAGCATGAATGGGAAGCAGGTCAAGCAACCTGCTGGGATCGTCGCTGCGGGTGGGCCTCGGTCCGAGGCCAGGGCGTTCAGCCCGCCCCAGGAGTCTTGCCACGGCATGGCCGCGCCACAGCGCCGGCGACGCCGCAGTTCACACTCTTTACCCACACTGACGTGCAGAGGAAGGTTCGATGGTCTACAACACGATTCGGGAGAGGTCAACATCTTCAGCGGGGCAGTGGGTTGCCGTACGGCTCATGATAGCCGCACTGGCCATGGTGGCGACAACCCTGGGCACGGGCGGTGTGGTCTTGCAGGCAAACGAGCTGCAGCCCGAGGTGGCGTGGCAAACGGACTATGCCACTGCAGTCCACAGCGCACAACGCCAGAAGAAGTACCTGCTGGTGGTTTTCTACCGCGATCCGCTGCGGGATCTGAGGCAGATCCAGCTTGCCGTGCTCGCCGATCCGCTGCGGCAGTTTCTTGACCGCTACGTGCCGTGCCAGACAAGCACGGAGAGCCGTATCGTGATTCAAGGCCAGCAGCAGCGGCTGCTCGATCATCCCGCATTTGAAGAGCTGGCGGGTGGGCCGGGGCTGGCGGTGGTCGATTATGCAAACCCCGGCCAGCCCCAGTACGGCTATGTGGTGAGCATCCTGCCATTCACTCCGGGGAAGTACTATCGCTACCAGCCGCAGCACTTGCGGGTGCTGCTGGATCTGCCGCCGGGCACGCTCACCCAGCGTACCATGATTTTCGCTGTGCGCATTCACCCGGAGCGGCCAGCTAGCACGGATGGCGAACACGACCGCTCGTTAGCCGTAGAGGCAGAAAGCCACTCGGAATATCAGGCCAGGATTCGGATGCAAGGCCACCACAACTGGGGCTGGCGATTCCACCGGATTGTGGCCCGACTTGGCGGCGGACTGCGGGCGACCGAAGTGGTGGCGGAGAGTTGGCCGGGAGAGCGGCTCGTCGATGCTGCCGTGGACTGCGTGTATAGCTGGCGGCAGTCTCCTGGGCACTGGAGTGCTGTGCGGGGCAGGCACGTGCGCTATGCCTACGATATCCGCCGGGGCAGCAACGGTATCTGGTACGCCACCGGCATCTTTGGCCACAGGCGGTAGGAGGCCTGCGCACGGCGGCCGGCTCCCGAGCCGGGTCGCTGGTTGCTGCCTCGGCCCGGAACCGCTCCTTTCCCGAAGAAGCTTGGCTGAGACAGGCGGCTCGGGCACTGGTTCTACCAGGCTGTAAGCGTGGACTCCGGCCCGTCTCCGAAGGCTACGCCGACCTGGCACTTTGGCACCGGTCCTACCAGCCCGTGAGCGTGGACTCCCCCTGATGCGGGGGCCGTGGTTTGTGCGCCGTCGCTGAGCCGCGGTGGGGCGGTGGACATGGTTCGGCCAGGAGGCGGCGCGGCGGCAGTGCCCTTTGCGAGTACGGCACCCTGGCGGCAGCCTGTGCTGTCGCCAGGGCGAGGGGCGGGGCGGGCAGCATCATGGCCAAGGCCGCCGGCGCATGTAGAGCTGACTATTGCTGGCGGTTGCGGCGGCAGTTGCGGCAGATGCTCCTCAACTTGCGGGCACCTACGGTCGACCTCCGCTGACCAAGCTCACCCTCGTAGGAGGGCGAGCGGCATGTTCGCAAGGGCCTGCAACGCGGCTCTGGGCAGCCAAACGGCTGCCGTCGATGCATTCCTTTGGCATGGGCACATGATGCGCCGCGCTGCGGCCTTGGGCGGCCATGCGGCTGCTGTCGAGCGGCCAGCAAGGACTCTAGATCTTGGGTTACGGGGGTGCCAGTTGGTTGCCAGCACGTTCGCAGGCAGCCGTGTGGGGTGGGGCGGAGCCAGGCCGCGGCCGAAGCGGCCCCCCCTCGGCGGGCGCACAACCGTCCTTGACCCGTCATGGTGCGAGCTATAAACTAAAGTCGCTGTTAGCGTTACGTCCATCCCCTGCCCCAGCGCGAAGTTACGGCCTGCGGGCGTCTATTATGGCAGAGTCAAGCCCTTCTTCCCCTGCACAAGAGAGCCATGGAAGCACTGGAACGAACGTTTGAGGTGTTGGGGAACATATTTGGCGGCCTTGGTACGGCCATTGAGCGGGGATTGACCGCTGTTTTTGGTTCCTCCAACGCCCGTTACCTGCGGCGGCTGCAGCCCCGGATTGCGGCCATCAACGAGTTGGAGCCTCGCTATCAGGCGATGAGCGATGCGGAACTGAAGCAGCAGACGATCGAGTTCCGCAAGCGGCTGGCGGCGGGTCAGACGCTCGATGACATCTTGGTGGAGGCGTTTGCGGCGTGCAGGGAGGCGGGGCGCCGCTTCATTGGCATGCGCCACTATGACGTGCAGCTTATCGGCGGCATCGTGTTGCATGAGGGCAACATTGCGGAAATGATCACCGGCGAGGGCAAGACGCTGGTGGCTACCCTGCCCGCCTACCTGAATGCCCTAGAAGGGCGTGGGGTGCATGTGGTGACGGTGAACAGCTACCTGGCACGCCGGGATATGGAGTGGATGGGGCCGCTGTACATGGGTCTGGGGCTGACGGTGGACGCCATCTACGCGGGCATGGATCCCGCGCGGCGGCAGCGGGCATACGAGTGCGACATCACCTATGGGACCAACAACGAGTTCGGCTTCGACTATCTGCGAGACAACATGAAGCCGGCGGCGCGCGGGGACGACCGCTACCCCAAGTGGCAGCAGCAAGTGCAGCGGGGGCTGAACTATGCGATCATCGACGAGGTGGATAACATCTTGATCGACGAGGCGCGGACACCGCTCATCATTTCCGGGCCGGCGCACGACGACGTCACGCGGTACGCGAAGGCGGACCGCATTGCCCGCATGCTCCGCAAGGATGTGCATTTCGAGGTAAAGGAGAAGGATCACACGGTGCATCTCACGGAGGAGGGAGTGCGCGAGGCGGAGCGTCTGGCCGGGGTGGAGAGTTTCTACACGGCGGGTAACATGGACTGGCCGCACCTGATCGACAATGCGCTGAAGGCCCACCATCTCTACAAGCTGGACGTGAACTACGTGGTGGCGGGGGATGAGGTGGTGATTGTCGACGAGTTCACGGGCCGCTTGATGCCGGGGCGGAACTGGAGCGATGGGCTGCACCAAGCGGTGGAGGCGAAGGAGGGGGTGCGGATCAAGGAGGAGACGCAGACCTATGCGACGATCACGTTGCAGAACTTTTTCAAGCTGTATCGCAAGATCTGCGGCATGACCGGTACGGCCATGACCGAGGCGAACGAGTTCTGGAAGATCTACAAGCTGGACGTGATCGCCATCCCTCCCAACAAGCCATTGCGGAGGATCAACTATCCCGACGTGATCTACCGCACGGAGCGGGAGAAGTACGAGGCGATTGTCAACGAGATCGAGCAGCTCCACCGGTATGATACGGTGCAGCGCAAGGACGGAGCGGTGCTGGCGGGTACGGTGCGGACCCTGGCAGATGGCTCGGTGGAGGTGGAGCTGGCGGAGACGCGCGAGCGGGTCCACGTGCCTGCTGAGGAGATCGTACACGTGCAAAAGCGGGGGCGGCCGATACTGGTGGGCACGGTGTCGATCGAGAAGAGCGAGCGGCTCAGCGCCATGTTGTCGCGGCGGGGCATTCCGCACCAGGTGCTCAACGCCAAGCATCACGAGCGCGAGGCGGAGATCATTGCCCAGGCCGGCCGCAAGGGGGCAGTCACCATCGCCACGAACATGGCTGGCCGCGGCACGGACATCATCCTGGGCGGCAATCCGGAGACGATGGCCTGGGCACAGCTTCAGCACAAGTACGAGACGCGTCTGGATGTACCCAAGGACGAGTGGCACGCCCTGGTGGCCGAGATCGAGCGCCGCGAGCAGATGAAGGCCGAGGGAGAGGAAGTGAAGCAGCTCGGCGGTCTGCACATCATCGGCACGGAGCGGCATGAAGCCCGCCGCATCGACTTGCAGTTGCGCGGCCGCTCCGGCCGCCAGGGAGATCCCGGTTCCAGCCGCTTCTATCTGTCGCTCGAAGACGACTTGATGCGGATCTTCGCCGGCGAATGGGTGAAGAACGTGCTCACCCGCCTGGGCATGCAGGAAGGCGAGGCCATCGAAAGCCGGATGGTCAGCCGCCGTATCGAAGGCGCCCAGAAAAAGGTCGAGGAACGCAACTTCGAGATCCGCAAGAACCTGCTGGAATACGACGAAGTGATGGACGAGCAGCGGAAGCGCGTGTACGGCTTCCGCCAGGCGATCCTGGATGGCGTCAATTGCAAGACGCGCATCGTGGAGATGATCGACGCGCAGATCGACCGGCATCTCGACGAGTTCTTGGACAAGGACTACGGCCCCAGTTCCTTCGCCAAATGGGCCGGCAGCGAACTGA
Organism: Pirellulales bacterium; assembly: GCA_023511675.1. Taxonomy (GTDB): domain Bacteria; phylum Planctomycetota; class Planctomycetia; order Pirellulales; family JAIMBC01; genus JAIMBC01. The sequence continues at coordinate 25,314 of JAIMBC010000020.1, read as the reverse complement.
GCGCCGAACTGGATGCCAGCGACTTTTTCGGCCTGGACTTCGACTCGGCGCAGCGCGTGGCCCGCGAGAAGGCTCAGTACCAGGCAGAAACCGCCTTGCAGGACGCCCTGGACGAGAACCTGCCCGCCGGCGAGGACGAGAGCGAATACAACTGGGGCGCCATGGCCAAGATGCTCTCCAGCCGCTGGAAGCTCAAGTATCGCGACCGCGATCTGAAGCAGATCGGGCGCGATCAGCTTGTGGACACGGTCTTGCCCCAGGTGCAGCAGTTCATCGAAGAGGCCGACCTTTCGGGCGGGTCCCGCTTCCTGGAGCCTGACTACGGCCTCCGCCAGATCTGCGGCTGGGTACACTACAAGTTCGGAGTGCGGTTGGATCCCCAGGAGCTGGCCGGTCTGGAGCCCGAGGCGGTGAAGGAGCGGATCCGCGGCGTGGCACGCCAGATTTACCGGGAGCGCGAAATCGAGTATCCGGTGCTGGCCGGTCTCTCTCACTTCACCCTGCGCGATGCCAGCGGCGCCAAGCGCTATGACCGCGAGCGGTTGATCCAGTGGGCCCAACAACGGTTCGGCGAGGGGGTCGATCCGCAACGGCTGCGCAGCACCACTCGAGAGGAGCTGCGCAGCTATCTGCTGGAGGTCAGCCGCCAGTGGCACGTGCAGGCCGAGCAGGCCATGGCCGAGGCGCTGGCGCAGGGCGAACGCCTGCTGGGCGGCGACCGGTCCAACCGGCCCGATGAATCCCGCCTGGCCGAACTGGCCGATTGGCTGAACGACGCTCTCCACTACCACGTCTCTGCCGCACAGCTCGCCCATCGCAGCCGCGACGAGTTGCTGAGCCTGGTCGAAACCGCCGTCGAGGACCACTACCATCCCGAAATCCGCCGCATGGAGCGGCTCTTGGTGTTGCAGTTGCTCGACTCGGCCTGGAAGGATCACCTGCTGGCCATGGACCATCTGCGCTCCAGCGTTGGGTTGCGCGGATACGCTCAGGTCGACCCCAAGGTGGAATACAAGCGCGAAGGCATGCGCACCTTCGAACAGATGTGGAACAGCATCGGCGAGCGCGTCACCGATTTGATCTTTCGCATGGAGCAGCTCGACGAAGGTTTTGTCGGCGCGACCTGGGTCAGCAGCCAGACGGTGCACGAAGAGGCGCCCAGCCTGCTGGACGGTCAAGCGGGAGGAGACATGGCCCAGGCCGCCGCGGGCTCCGATACTCCGGCCAAGACCGAGCCGATTCGCAATCGCGGTACGGCCACCGGACGCAACGACCCCTGCCCTTGCGGCAGCGGCAAGAAGTACAAGAACTGCTGCATGCGCAAGGGTTCGCCCGCCGGCTAAGCCGCTGCTCTCTGGGAACGGATGCCCGCATGACCTGGCTGCTCAACGCTGCGTATCTGTTGCTGTTGGCGCTGGCCGCCCCATGGCTGCTTGTCAAAGCCCTCCGTCAGGGTAAGTACCGACACGGCCTGGCACAAAAACTGCTAGGCCGGGTTCCCCAGCGCCGTGCAGCGTGGGGTGGCATCTGGTTCCATGGTGTCAGCGTGGGAGAGATCAATGCGCTGGCCGGTATCATCGAGCACTTCCGCCGCTGCTGCCCGGACCTGCCCTGCGCCGTCTCCACCACGACGCGCACCGGCTATGAACTGGCCTGCCGCCGCTTCAGCGGGCTCGATGTGTTCTACATGCCGCTCGACTTCAGTTGGGCCGTGCAGCAGGCCCTTACGCGCCAACGACCGGCCATGCTCGTGTTGGCCGAGCTGGAACTGTGGCCCAATCTGATTGCCCTGGCCCGCCGCCAGGGGGTGCGGATCGCCGTGGTCAACGGCCGTCTGAGCGAGCGGAGCTTCCGGGGATACAGCCGCCTGCGTCCCTTGGTGGCGCGCTGGCTGGCGCAGGTGGATCTGGTGGCCGCCCAGCACGCCGATTACGCCGCGCGCTTCCGGGCTCTGGGCGCGCCGCGCGTGGAAGTGACCGGCTCGGTAAAGTTCGACGGTGCGCAGAACGACCGGCAGCATCCCCACGTGCAGCGCCTACGGCGTCTGGCCGGCCTGGAAGATGAACACCTCGTCTGGCTTGCCGGCAGCACCCACGCTCCGGAGGAACGCCTAGTGTTGGAGGCCTTTGCCCCCCTGGCGCGCCAATTCCCGCAACTTCGTTTGCTTTTGGCGCCGCGGCATCCGGAGCGGTATGCGTCTGTCTGTGCCCTCCTCCGCGCAAGCGGCTTGAGCTGGCGGCGGCGCACAGAGCTTGAGACAAGCTGCGCTCATGCGCCGCCAGCGGTGATCTTGATCGATACTGTTGGAGAACTCGGCTGGTGGTGGGGGACGGCCGACATAGCGTTTGTGGGCGGCAGTCTCAGCCGGCGCGGCGGACAGAACATGATCGAGCCTGCCGCTTACGGCGCGGCCGTGGCCTTCGGTCCCAACACCTGGAACTTTCGCGACGTGAGCGAGGCGCTCAAGGCGGAACAGGCCGCCGTGGTCGTCCACAGCGCGGAGGAGCTGGCCGCCTTTGTCAGACGATGCATCGTCGAGCCGGACTATCGGCTGTCGCTCGGCCAACGCGCACGCGAGTTGGTGCTGGCCCAGCGAGGAGCACAACAGCGCACCTGTGAACTGCTCATGGAGTTGCTGCCGCCGACGGCGCCGCGCGCCGCAAGCACCCCAGCCCAGGAGGCGGCCTGAAGTGGCGCCGATGGATTGGGGCGAGAAGGCGGCCCTGATGCCGTGCTCGTGTGTAGGACGGCTTGCAAATCCCGCACGCGGACCCCAGCACCTCCTAGTGCGCACTCGCTTCCCCCCGTGACGAGGAATCGACGGGCGGACGCGGGCGAGAGGCCCGCCCCCGAGGCGGGAGAGACCTCCGTGCGCCGAGGCGCGCCAGACACCCACCCCCCAAGGTAGGGTGCAAGCGGGCGAGACGCCCGCACCCGCAACGCGGCCGAGCATCACGCTCCCCCGCAGGTGACGAGGGCGGCTAGGCCAGAATCTCGTGCAGCACGCGGCCAGCCACGTCGGTCAGGCGCCAATCGCGGCCCGCATAGCGATACGTGTGCCGCGTGTGGTCAAGCCCCATCAAGTGCAAGATGGTGGCATGATAGTCGTGGACGTGGCAGGGCTGCTCCACGATCTGGATGCCATACTCGTCCGTGGTGCCATAGGCGATGCCGCCTCGCACGCCTCCGCCGCACAGGAGGCAAGAGAATGCCTTGTGCCAGTGATTGCGGCCCGCACCATTGTCGGTCCAGGGCGTGCGGCCAAACTCGGTACAGATGGCGATCAGCGTTTCGTCCAGCAGGCCGCGCTGCTTCAGGTCTGCAATCAATGCCGCCAGCGGCCGATCCACGCGGGCCGCCTTGCCGCGGTGTTGCTGCATATCTCCATGGGCGTCCCAGTTATCGTGCGAGCCTGTGTCGATCAGTTCCACCACGCGTACGCCGCGTTCCACCAACCGGCGGGCCATCAGGCACTGCCAGCCGAACGAGCGGTTGTCGCTCGCTGCGCAGCCGTATGCTGCCAGCGTCGCGGCCGTTTCGCGCGAGAGGTCGAACACCTCGGGGGCCACGCGCATCATGCCCTGGGCCACATCAAATGTGTTGACGCGTGCCGCCAGTTCGAGATCGCCCGCGCGATGAGCAGCGTAGTGCTCGTTCAAATCGCGTAGCATCCGCTGCTCCAGCTCGCGCAGCGTAACGTCCGTTACCGGGGAATCGATGTCGGCGATCGGCTTGTCTCCGGGCAGCAGACGCACCCCTTGATGGAAGGCAGGCAAGAAATTGTTGTCCCACACCTGGGCACCGGCGTAAGGCGTGTGTTCCGCCAGCACCACGAAGCTGGGCAGATTCGCATTGCGGGTACCCAACCCGTAGCTGAGCCAGGAACCGAGGCTCGGCAGAGGCACCGTTGCCGAACCCGTGTGCATGGCCAGCGTCGACTGAAAGTGCTCCAAGATGTCCGTGTGCAACGTGCGGATCACGCACAGCTCGTCGGCAACCTGTTGCAGTGCCGGGAATAACTCGCTGAGATACAGCCCAGATTGGCCGCACGGCTTGAAGGCAAAGGGCGAGCCCAGCAGCGGAAACTCATGCCGCTCGCGCAAGCTTTCAGCCGGCACAACCTTGCCGCTGTCGCGCGTCAGCCTGGGCTTGTAGTCGAAGGTATCGACGTGGGAGTAGCCGCCGGTAAGGAATACAAAGATCAGGCTCTGAGCCCGCGCGGGAAAGTGGCCGGAACGCGGGGCGAGCGGATGGCCGGCCCCCAGTTCGGCGGCCCGCAACAGGGCCGGATAGAGCCCCGCACCAACGGCGGCTGCCGCACGGCCGATGAACTCTCGTCGCGAACAGCACGGGGAGAAGCGCATGGACGGGTTCTCCATGGGGTTAGTCCACATACACGAACTGGCTGGAGGCGAGCAGCACGCGGGCGAGGCTGGTCCACGCATCACGTTCCGCCTCAGCGGGCGGCCCTCCGCTACGTTGGGCGGTGCCGGCATATGCCGCGAGGAAGGTGCGTGCTCGCGCGGCCTCGTCGTTGAGGGGCGGCCGTCCCCAAGCCAGCAGGCAGGCCAACTCCAGGCGCCGCTGGGGGTCTGGCTCGGCCAGCAACCGCTTGGCGAACGCCGCAGCCTGTTCGTTGACAAAGGGATTGTTCATCAAGTAGAGCGCTTGCAGGGGCACGTTGGCCTGGGTGCGTTCGTCGGTCGACGTGTTGGGATCAGGCCCGTCGAACAGGGCCAGGAAGGGATGCCGCTGGATCCGCTGTGTCATCAGGTACACGCTGCGGTGCGGCGAGGGATACACCGCCTTGAACGGTTGATGCTGTGTCCAGTTCCACTCGCTGATGGGGGGGAAGGGGTGCTCTCCTGGGCGGGCAAGATCGAGTGTGCCAGCCACAGCGAGCATGGCATCTCGCAGCGGCTCCGCCTCCAGCCGCCGCCGCGCAAACCGCCAGAGGTAGGCATTCTGTGGATCGATCGAGGCGCAGGCAGCGTCGTCGCTGCTGCTCAAGCGGTAGGTCTGAGAGGTGAGCATCAAGCGGTGCAGCCCCTTGAGCGACCAGCCGCTGTCGACGAATTGCCGCGCCAACCAGTCGAGCAAATCGGGATGTGTTGGCGGCGCACCGCTGCGGCCAAAGTTGGAAGGCGTCGCCACCAGGCCCCGTCCAAAGTGATGCTGCCAGACCCGATTGACAATCACCCTTGCGACCAGCGCCTGCGCCGGGCCGGTCAGCCATTCTCCCAGCTCGCGGCGGCCGCTGGCGCCCTCGGCAATCTGCAAGGGGCCGCCGCCGGGCAGGGCCTGAGGCACCCCGCGAGGCACGACCTCTCCCAGCGTACCGGGATCGCCTCGCAGGTGAATGGCCGCATCCTGCGCGGTGCCTTCTGCCACCGCGTAGGCGCCGGGTACGCCGGGAGGAAGGCCCCTCCGCCTGACGGCCTCCAGCTCCGCTGCTACTGGGCCGATCAAGGCTGCCAACTCCGCCGCCTGAGCCTGCTGCTGCTGCCGAACCGCTTGCAGCTCCCCCCGCAGTGCCTCCACCGGACCGCCGCCTTGCTCAGCCGCCTGCAACCGCGCCTCCAGCTCGGCTATCCGCGCCCGCAGCTCCCCGAGCTTGCGCGCCGGGGGACTCCCTTGCTCCAATGCCGCCTTCTCCTGCTCTAGCTGCGCCAGCCGCTGCATGCCGGCACGCCATTGGGGGTGCTCCCGCGGCAGCAACGACACAAAATGTAAGCGCGGCGTCCGCTTCGAGTGGAACTCTTCGCCCCCCGCCCACGGATACTGCGTGCTGGCAAAGATGCCGTACAGGGCGTAATAGTCTCGCATGCTCACAGGGTCGAACTTGTGGTCGTGACAACGCGCACACCGCAGCGTCAGACCCAAGAATGCCTTGCCGAGCGTGTCGATCGTCTCCTCGATGGTCAGGTGGTGTTGCTCGTAAGGCGCTGTGAGATATCGCCGAGAAAGCGCTACGAATCCGGTGGCCGCAAGCAAGCGGGCATACTCCTCCGGATCGCGAGGGTCTGCCAGCAGGTCGCCCGCGAGTTGCTCGCGGACAAACCGATCGAAAGGTAGATCCAGATTGAAGCTGTCGATGATGTAGTCTCGGTACAGCCGCGCCTCGGGAATGGGATAGTCTGCATTGTCTCCCGCGGTGTCGGCGTAGCGCACCACGTCCATCCAGTGCCGGCCCCACCGTTCGCCATAGCGCGGAGAGGCGAGCAGGCGGTCGATGAGCCGTTCCCAGGCGTCGGGCTGCGTATCTGCCAGAAACGCCTCGATCTCCTCCGGAGCGGGCGGGAGTCCCGTGAGATCGAAGGTAACCCGCCGCAACAGCGTGCGGCGGTCCGCCGGAGGGACAGGCCGTAGGCCGAGTTCTCGGCGGCGGGCCGCCAGGAATCGGTCGATCGGATGGGCCGACCAGCCGCTCTCCGCCGGAGGCTCCACTAGCCGCAGCGGTTCAAAGGCCCAATGGCGGGAGGATGCATCCGCTGCCATCGCTTCAGGCCATGGCGCGCCGGCCGCAATCCATTGCTCAAAGGCCGTCACAGTCTCCGCGTCCAGGGGCGCATTCCCCTCAGGGGGCATGCGCAAGTCCGGCCACTGCTGCCGGATGGCAGACAGCAGCAGGCTTGCCGCCGGGTTGCCCGGCACCACTGCCGGGCCGCGCGATCCTCCGGCCAACAGGGCATCACGCCCATCGAGCCGCAACCCGCCCGCGGGATCTTCTCCCCCGTGGCAACGGCCACAAATGCCTGCCAACACCGGGCGGATGCGTAGCTCGAACAGCTCTGCATCGCGGTCCGAGGCGCGCCCAGGCACGCCGGGTGCCAGCACCCAGACTGCCGCCACAACCACCGTATACGCCACGGATGGCAGACAACGCATCAACATGCTCTCCGCGCGGCCTCGGCACAGGTCGGGACTCGTCCAGCGTACCGCCTTGCGCTTGCTGGAGCAACCCGCCGCACGGCAGCGGTAGGTCAAGACGCAGAGACGACTTGGCAGACCGGATCGGGGCCAGTGCGTGCCATCCCGCCTCGGCGGCCTCCGCCCGCTCTTGTGCTGCCTTTCATGGTAGAACGGCTCGAGGCCAGTTCCCCCCATCCCGAGCACCGGCGGCCGTGGCACAGGATAGGTTGGTGTGGCTAAGCCCAGCAGTTGCCCGCGCCACCGTGGCGCGGGCGGGACGGCGGCAGTTCGCGGCCTACCTCACTCCTTTACCGCCTCCGCCAGGTTGGTTCTGTCCAGCCGGCTGCGCTGGCGATGCTCGGCGGTGCCCCAGTTTGTGTCGCCGCGCTGGCGCCGTTACGCTAGCACCCCGCGCGCCGGGCACCCCCACACCGCGGCAGTGCGCCAGGCCGCCATTGACGCAGCCGCGATACTCGATCTATGCTCCCGCCTCTTTTCGCATGCCTGGGGCAGCACTGCCTCGGACTGCGCGTCTACCTTTCCAGACACACGGGCTATTGCGGTGCCATGCGCGCTTCGTTAGGGCGGCCCCCGTCTACGGCAGGCGAGCGGCGATGGATTGCCTTCCTCTGCGCGCTAGCGGTCACGCTCGGCTGCACGAGCACACAGTATGTCAAGCTGCGCAGTGTACCGCGAAATCCCCTCGTCGATCAGCTCAAGCTCACGGCACGAGGCGGACCGCGGCCCACCGAGCGCACGGAACAACTGCTGCGGCAGTACGATCTGGATCGCTCCCTGAGCGGCCCCTCCGAGGTGGTGCTGGCCAGCTTCCAGCAGGTTGTCGATCAGGAGCCCTCCCCCGAGAAGCTGTACTCCTACGCCGAGCTGAATTACCTGGCCGGCAAACGGCTCGAACACACCAACCCCCCGGCGGCGCTCGACCGGCTGGGGGCCGCTGTCAGCTATGCCTACCTCTACCTGTTCGACGATCGCTTTGCGAGCCATCGCAACCCCTACGATCCTCAGTTCCGCGGCGCGTGCGACGTGTACAACGCGGCACTCGAGAGCACGCTGCGCATCGTGCGCAAGCAGGGCATGCTCATGCCGGGAAAGACCTATACGATCGAAACCGCCAGCCAGGCCTGGCATGTCACCGTCGTGGCACGTGGCGCCGACTGGCTGGCCAGCGACTTTGAACGCTTCGAATTCGTCTCTGACTATGAGGTCCAGGGCCTCAAGAACCAGTATCGCAGTTATGGCCTGGGCGTGCCCCTGATCGCCGTGCGGCGCCCACGCCAGCCCCACGATCCCCGTGAGCGGTTCTACCCGCCCAATCTCAGTTTTCCCGTCACGGCCTTCGTGCGCCTCTTGCCCCCCGAGCACAACACCACACCAGGCACTCGCCCGCAGCACCGTGCCTTGCTCGAACTCTACGATCCGCTCACAACCAGCGAAACTACGGTTGGCCAGCGTATCGTCCCCCTGGAAACCGACCTCAGTACGCCCCTAGCATACTTTCTCAATAACCCACAGCTCGACCAGCTTGCCACCGCTGGCTTGCTCAGGGTCGATAAGTCGCAAAACCTGCGCGGCCTGTACATGGTGCAGCCCTACGAGCCGGGCAAGATCCCCGTGATCATGGTGCATGGCCTGTGGTCCAGCCCGCTCACCTGGATGGAGATGTTCAACGACCTGCGCGGGGACCCCATCATCCGCCGCCGCTTTCAGTTCTGGTTCTATCTCTACCCGACCGGGCAACCGTTCTGGGAGAGTGCCGCTCAGTTCCGACAAGATCTGGCGCAGGCCAGGGAGATCCTCGATCCCCAGCACGTTGAGCGGCGGCTGGACCAGATCATCCTGGTGGGACACAGCATGGGAGGACTGGTCTCCAAGCTCCAGACCGTCGAGAGCGGCAATGCCTTCTGGCAGATCGTTAGCGATCAGCCTTTTGCGGCCATCAAGGCCCCCTCTGAGATCAAGCGGCAGCTCGAGCAAGAGTTCTTCTTTCAGCCCAACCCCTCGATCCGCCGCGTGATTACCATCGGCACGCCCCATCGTGGCAGCCCGTTCGCCAGCGAAACGGCCCGCTACCTCGCCCGCAAGTTGATCACCCTGCCCGAATTAACCCTTACCGCACGCCAGCAGGTCGTGCGCGACAACCGAGACCTGCTGCGCAACCCCGATCTGCTGGAAACCAGCACCAGCCTCGACTCCCTCTCGCCCGCCTCACCCATGCTGCCCGTGCTGCTGGCCGCCCCCAAGGCCCCCTGGGTCCGCTACCACAACATTGTGGGAGTGATCCAGAGCACGAACTGGCTCGGCAAGCTTGCTGCGGGCAGCGACGGCGTGGTGGCCTACGAAAGTGCGCACTTGGACGACGTGTCCAGCGAACTGGTGGTGAACGCCGACCACAGTCACGTGCATCGCCATCCGCTGTCTGTGCTGGAGGTGCGGCGAATCTTGCTGGAGCATGCCGCGGAGATGGATGCTGACCTCGCGGACCGCCCGTCGAATTAGCTCTCCAGGGGCTCATTCAGGCGGGCATGGGGCAGCCGGACGCGCTGGGTCGGGCGGCGCGGCTACCGCGCAGGTGGCGATCCAGGGGCGCCGCTGCCGAGGCACCCGCCGGCATCCGGCTGGGGTTGGGCCATGCTGAAGCGCGGGTAGGATCGTGGCGTTGTATCCACCGGCTACCAGTGTACATGTAGCTCGGGCCGGCGCTGTTTCAGCCGAGCGATGGCCGGCTCGCTGACCCGCGTGCCCTCGAGGTAGAGCGACTCAAGTTGCGGCAATTGTGCCAGCACGTCCAGGGCGGCGTCCTCCAGTGGAGCGCGTTGAACGATTAGATGCCGCAGATGGTGCAGCGACAGCAAATGGTTGGCGCCGCTGCCGGTGATCCGGCTAGAACCGAGCCGCAGCACTTCGAGTTCGTGCAGCCTTGCCAGCCAGGGCAGGGCTGCGTCGGTGGCGCGGGTGGAATTCAGATTCAGCACACGGAGGCGGCGCAAGGCTGTGAGGTGCGAGAAATCCGCGTCGTCCCAGGTTGTGTCGCCCAACACGAGTTCCTCCAGGCTGAGGCAGCGGGCCAGCCGCCGCGCGGCGGCCTGATCGGCTCGGGCTTTCGGCAAGCGAATGGACTCGAGCTGTACCGATCGCGACAGCAGGGCCAACGGCTGCAAATCCGCAGGGGCAAGCGGCAGCTCCACGGCGATGCGTTGCAGCCGGCCGGTGGCCGCGCCGGCACACTGGGCCCTCAAGAGCTGGCCCGCGCCGGCAGGCGGTGTGTCCGCACTGGGCGCCATGCCACGCAGCAACAGCGCTGCTGCCGCTGCCAGCATGAGAGCTAGCACGCTGCGTGCCATGCGAGGCACCTTCCGCCACGGTTCGTCCAGGCAGTCATCGCGCCAGTCCAAAGTCGCCGCTCATCTGCCGCCACACCGAGTGGATGTGATTGGCAGGATTGCCCGAGGCGTCCGGCTGCGTGTTCACCAGTTCGACGACAAAGCTGGGCCCCTGAATGCGGTAGTAATGCCCGATGCCTGGAGTATCAGCCCCGGCCCAGGCAAAGTGGATGTTCTCGAATCCTCCCCGCTCGATTTCGCGGCGGCGCCCGTGGGCCACTTCTTCGGGCATGTTCTCCAGATACGCCTCGAGCAAGGCGCGGAGGGTCTCTTGCTGGTTGGGGGTCATGCGGCCGGCGGGCAGACCAGCGGGTGGGGAATCGGGGGGATGCGGCTCGCCGGCGGCACGAAGGTCGGCGGGGGCCTTGGGATCAATCACCGCGATTTGCCGCTGGGTTTCGTCCAGGGAGTGCAACAGTTGGAAGGCCAGATCCTCTTCCTTGGCGAGGGTACGATGGCCTTTGGGCGGTCCAAAATCGAAGTCGGTCTTGACCTCGGCCGGATTGGCGCCGAAGAAGGCCGGCGTGCTGGCGACCAGCACGCCCTGGTCGACCACGAAGTTGAGCGAGAGGTGATGGCCCTCGATGCTCAAACCCCACTTCGTATCAGGGCCCGGGCGGCCGAACAACGTAAAGTAGTATCGCTCCGGATCGCGAATGGGTCCGTCTGGCCGGCTACGTTCCAGTTCATGGAGAATGGCCTCCAGGGCGCGAATCGTCTCGGCCTTCTCATAACCGATCTGGCTCAAACATGCGCGGAGCAGGGCCTGGGCACGTTCCCGCTGGCTCTCGCTCATGTGCTTGAGCTGCACCCCCTTGCGCTCGGGTTTGGGGATGAAGTGCCACTCCAGCCGCCGCCCATCCTCGAAGGGCAGCAACGCCGCCTCGCGCTGCTCGGGCGAGAGCGACTCGATGAACGCCGCTGCCGCCTGGCTCATGTTCGTCCCTACCCCAGCATGGCGGCGAGCGGCCCAACCACAGGCCGCCAGGGCGGCCGCCCAGCATGCGGCCACAAACACACGATTGCGCATTGCAGGCTCCTTTGCGGGTTGGGGCGGTTCAACGCGGGGCGTGGCCCCCGCACCCAAGGCGAGTTTAGGCCAGCCCCTTGACCCAATCAAGCCGAACTCGCGGCCGCAGATGGGGCTTTGGAATCTGAATCTCTGGTGGGCATCGCTGGCAATCAAGCCGCGCACGCGGCCGCAGTCTGCCGACATGGGAGCGGCTTCGCCCCGGCCGAATACAGCACGACGCCCGCCGAGACAACCTGAGAGCATTCACGCCGCAGCGGCGTGCCGCCCCCTGGCGTTGCGATCTCGGCACACCCCGCGATGCTCAAACCTATCCCTACCGGTATGCAGCAAACTCCTTGCCCAGCAAGGCCGCCGCAATCTTCAGCTTCATGATCTCGTCCGTCCCTTCGTAGATGCGGCAGACCCGCACATCTTGCAGGTGCCGCCCCACCCGATACAGCTCTGACCAGCCGCGGCCGCCATACACCTGCACCGCCCGGTCTGCGGCCTCCCACGCCGCACGAGATGCATAGAGCTTGGCCTCTGCCACCCTGAGATCGGCTTGCACGTGCAGGGCCTCATCTTGCGGCTGGGCATCGCTGGCCGCCTTGGCCTCCGCAGCCCGCAGCACAACCGCCTCGGCAGCAGCGCGTAGCACCTCGATCTCCGCCAAATGTTCCTGTACAAGCTGGTGCCGCCCGATCGGCTTGCCGTGTTGGTGCCGCTGGCGGGCGTAAGCCAGACACTCCGCCAGGCAGTCCTCCATCACTCCCACGCAACCGGCCGCCACGCTCAGCCGGCCAGAAACCAGCGTCCCCATGGCAATGCGAAAACCCTCTCCCTCCTCGCCCAAGAGGTTCTCCGGCGGCACGGGATGGTTGGTCATCTGAAACATGCCCGTATTGGCCGTAAACATGCCCAGCTTGGCAGGCAGATCCTCACGCTCCATGGTGCCGCCCGAGGTCTCCACCACAAAGGCGCTCATGCGGCGGGCCGAACCCGCTGCCTGTTCAGGATAGGCAAACACAATCACCGCGTGGGCAATCGAGCCGTTAGAGATCAGATACTTGATGCCGTTGAGGACAAAGCCGCCACCCTCGCGCCGATAGGTGCTCGTCAGCTCCAGAGGGTTGGAACCGGCCTCGGGCTCTGTCAAACCGAATGCCAGGATGCACTCGCCCCGCACGCTTGCCGGCAGGTACTTTTGCCGCAGCACCTGGCTGCCGTAGCGAACGATGGGGTACTGCCCGATCGATGAGTGCCCCGAAAAGAACGTCCGCACCCCTGTTCCTTCCCGGCCAATGCGAGTCAGCGCCCGCGCATAGGTCACTGCGTCCGCACCGCGGCCGCCGTACTCCACCGGCACCATCATGCCTAGCAGGTCGTACTTGCGGGCTAGCTCGATGATGGCCGGATTGTAGCGGTGTTCGAGGTAGCAGAGTTCTTCGCTCGGCCGCAGCTCCGTGCAAAAGGCTTCGACGTCGTCTAACAACCGTTGCTGTTCGCGGGGAGTCATGGGCGGTTTGGGATGATGGGAAGTGCCTGGCGTGCGTGCTGCCACTGCTTGATGGACCGTGTCCCGGGCTTGGGCATCGGCCGCTAGCGCCAGGGCAGCCGCGGCCGTCCCAGCTTCCACAGCCCATCAGGACGATTCTCTTTCCAACAGTACCTCCAAATGGGCAGCCGTAGAGGCGGCCAGCATCTCTGGGTTGTAACCGCCCTCCAGCACGCTGACGATCTTACCGCCCGCCAGGGCGTCGGCGATATCCAGCACCTCCTGGGTGAGTTGCGCAAAATCTTCGACTTCCAGCCCGAGCGAGCCCACCGGGTCCAGCCGATGCGCGTCAAAGCCCGCACTCACCAGGATCAGTTCCGGCTTGTGCCGTTCAGCCAGCCACTCCACGCTGCTGCGAAAGCGGTCGAGATAGACAGACCGCGGTGTTCCCATCTGCACGGGGACGTTCAACGTGCTGCCCAGGCCCGGCCCGCTGCCCGTTTCGTCCTCCGCACCACTGCCGGGATAGAACGGCCAGCGGTGGATCGAGAAGAAGGCCACCTGAGCGTCCTCGTAGAATGCATGTTGCGTGCCGTTGCCATGATGGACATCCCAGTCGATGATCAGCACCCGATTGAGCCGCCAGTGGTCGATGGCCCTGCGTGCTGCCAGGGCGACGTTGTTCAGCAGGCAGAAGCCCATGGGGGCGTTGCGCAGGGCGTGGTGGCCGGGGGGGCGCAGCAGGCAGAGTGCATGGCGGTCCTCTCCGGCCAGCACGCGGTCGACGGCGTCGCAGGCGGCGCCGACGGCCAGCCGGGCCACATCAAAAGAGGCGGCGCTCATCACGGTGTCGGCTTCCACGTATCCTCCGCCGGCTTCCGCCCAGCCTGCCAGTCGCCGCAAATAGGTCGGGCTGTGGAGGGGCAAGAGCAATGCGTCCGGGGCGGGCTGCCATGGCGGGCGTTGGCAGCGTGCCACCAGGCCCTCTCGCTCTAGCCGGGCCAGAATGGCCTCCAGGCGGCGAGGATGCTCGGGATGGCTCCCGGTACGGTGCTCGAGGAAGAACGGGTCGCTATATAACAGTGTCATGGGGTTTGCCGGCAGCGTACAAGGCGGTGAGAGCCCATGGCCTGGGGACCGGCCCAGGGAAGGGCGTACCAAAAAGGGTCAGCGTCCAGTCCAGCGGAATGCTTACCAGGAGGGTGGTCACGAGGTGAGGCTGAGCGAATCATGGTACGGGTGTACACGTAGCCAATTGGGCTAGAGTTGGCACGCGGCATATCGTATTCTTGTAGCAGACTTGGAGCCTGCTTCAGACCCCGCGTTGCGTCCGGCGAGGGGAAGGGACTCTTGCTAGGCCGGTGAGCCTACAGGGTTCCCAGTTGCCGGGCAACGCCCCGCCTGGGGTCGAATGCGGGGGCCGGAACTGCGCATGCCTACATCACCATTATCTGCCGACTATCGTTCATGGAAACTCGAGCGCCGCAGCGACGGCGCGGTGCTGGTGCGTGTGCCACCCCGAGTGCCGCTGCACGGGGACCTGCCGGTACCCGAAGCGGTGTTTACGTTTCGCGAAGGGGACCCGCAGTATACCTTCTGGGACTTTCAGCTCCGGCAGCGCGAGAGCGAGTCCGAGGGCTGAGCCTTGGCGGCTCTGGCAATGGCCCAGCGAGGCCAAGCAAATCATCCCCGCCGGATGAGGCGGGCGGAACTCCCTGTCGCCAAGCTGGCAGCGCCCCGAAGGTGGCGCGGATTATGCGAATCTGCTTACCGAGCACGGCAAGCCGCGGCCGCTTTGGCAGTGCCCCTGGGGCAGCCAGTGCCTGGTACGGGCGAGGCCCAGTGCCCCAGGTTCTGGGCCGGCTGTGCCGCTCACGGCGCTGGCAAGCCCAGGCCGGGCCGGCGACCCGCAGACTTCCCCTTCGTCGGGCGTGCTGCTCGATTGCTAAACATGGACCGCGGTCGCCGGCATTGGTCCCCTGGCCGCTCCCCTACTCGGCACGCTGGTTCCATGCCATAATTCGCCGCGCCCCTGCGTTGCGCTGGCCCATCTCGACCTGCTCCCCTCGCCGCAATGCCGCCTGACATCGCCTTTCCCTTCCGCATGTACTGTTGACCAACATGACCGGCAACTCGCCTTCCTCTGGGGCACTTCAACGGCCGCAACAGCCTGGCGCGCTGACGAATCCGGCAGCGGAAACGTCGTCGCCCACTCAACCAGATTCTGGCCCGCCTAAGGGCAAGCAGGGGCAGGGCTTAACTGGGTCGCGGGAGCGTCCGAGCCTTTCGCTGGCCTACACCCTGGAGGCCGAGGAGGTGGTGCGCCTGTTGGGGACAAACCGCCGCTCGGGGCTTGCCGCGGCGGAGGCGGCACGGCGGCTGGAGCATTATGGTCCCAACCGGCTTGAAGAGGCCCCGCCGATCCCGCTGTGGCGAAAGCTGTTGGACCAGTTCAAGGATTTGGTGATCTGGATCCTGATTGTGGCGGCCATGATCTCCGGCGCGCTGGGCGAATGGGTCGATATGCTGGCCATCATGGCCATTGTGTTGCTCAATGGCATCATCGGCCTGGTGCAAGAGGAGCGCGCGAGCCGGGCACTGGCGGCGCTTCGCAAACTCTCGGCGCCAACGGCCCGCACCATCCGCGATGGGGACATCCGTACCCTGTCGGCGCGGGATCTGGTGCCGGGATACCTGGTGGAACTTGCCGCGGGGGACCACGTCCCGGCCGACGTGCGGCTGCTGGAGGGATTTGGGCTGCATGTCCAGGAGGCGGCGCTGACCGGCGAATCAACGCCTGTGGAAAAGGAGCCAGCCTGCGTCCTCCCAGCGAAGACGGCCTTGGGCGACCGCCGCAACATGGCGTACATGGGGACCGTGGTGAGCGCCGGCAAGGGGCTGGCAGTGGTGACGGCAACCGGCATGACCACCGAGTTGGGGCACATTGCGGGCATGCTGGAGGAGCACGAACCGGAGCCGACACCATTGCAACGTCGGTTGGAGCAACTGGGAAAGGTATTGGTGGTGGTCTGCCTGCTGGTGGTGGCGCTGGTATTTGCCATGCAGATGTACCGGGGCGGCGAACTGCTACAGGTGTTCCTGTTGTCCGTCAGTCTGGCCGTGGCCGCGGTACCGGAGGGCTTGCCGGCCGTGGTCACCATTGCCCTGGCGTTGGGCGTGCAGCGGATGGTGCGCCGCAATGTCCTGGTACGCAAGCTGCCGAGCGTGGAAACGCTTGGCTCCGTCACGGTGATCGGCTCGGACAAGACGGGAACACTGACGCGTAACGAGATGACCGTGCGCGTGGTGGCGGCTGGCGATGCGATGTACGAGGTAACGGGAGCAGGCTATATCCCGCGCGGAGAATTCTTGCGTTTGCCTCCGGAAGAGGGCGGAGGAGAGCCTGTGGTGGTGCAGGCCGTGGACGAACCCGATTTGCAGCAAGCGCTTTGTATTGGGGCACACTGCAACAATGCTCATGTGCGGCCGCGGCCAACCGACGATGTGTG
The DNA here is from genome assembly GCA_023511675.1 of Pirellulales bacterium. Classification (GTDB taxonomy): domain Bacteria; phylum Planctomycetota; class Planctomycetia; order Pirellulales; family JAIMBC01; genus JAIMBC01. Next base: position 8,985 of record JAIMBC010000020.1, on the reverse strand, counting down.
GGAGGTACTTGGAGATCCCACGGAAGGCGCGCTGATCGTCGCCGCCATCAAGGCGGGGCTTAATATCTCGCGGGAGAGGGATCACATTCTCTATGAAATCCCGTTCGACTCGCAGCGCAGGGCGATGTCGGTGGTGGTGGCTGTCCCGGGGCAACCTGCCGTGATGTATACCAAGGGCGCGGCCGAGGCGGTGCTGGAGATGTGCACGCACGAGCAGCGTGACGGGCGGATCCAGCCGTTGTCCGGGGAGCGGCGTACCGCCATCATGGAGCTGAATGCTCGGCTGGCGGCCAGGGCCTTGCGCGTCCTGGCCCTGGCCTATCGCGAGGTCGACGCGGCCTCCGCCAGCCCCTATCAGGAAGGCGAGCTGGTGTTCGTCGGACTCGCGGGCATGATGGATCCGCCTCGCGATGAGGTCCGCGAGGCCGTGGCGCGTTGCCGCAAGGCCAGCATCCGCGCCGTGATGATCACGGGAGACCATCCTGGCACGGCCCTGGCCATTGCACGCGAACTGGAACTCTGCGGCCCGGGCGACGTGGTGGTCACCGGCCAGCAGCTCGACGCCATGGATGACGCTTGCCTGGCCGAGCAGGTGGCCCATGTCGCTGTGTTCGCCCGCGTTTCCGCGGCACATAAGCTGCGCATCGTGCAGGCCTGGAAGCGGCTGGGCCACATCGTTGCCATGACGGGTGATGGCGTGAACGATGCACCGGCCGTCAAGGCAGCCGACATCGGCATCGCCATGGGCATCGCCGGCACGGACGTGACCAAGGAAGCGGCCGACATGGTGCTCACGGACGACAATTTCGCCTCCATTGTCAACGCCGTGGAGGAAGGGCGGGGCATTTTCGACAATATTCAGAAGTTCGTGCACTATTTGCTAGGTTGTAATACCGGCGAGGTGCTGTTCATGTTTTTCGCGGCGCTCGTGGGCTGGCCCGCGCCCTTGACCGCGATCCAGATCCTGTGGATCAACCTGGTGACCGATGGCCTGCCAGCCCTCGCCTTGGCCATGGAGCGGCCTGCCAAGGATGTCATGTCCTGGCCGCCCCGCCCCCCACGCGAGCCGGTCATCCGGCCGCGGAGGGGCCTGCTGTTGCTGGCACAGGGAGCGTTAGTGGCCATGGCGGCGGCGATCGGGTTCGCCATCGTGCGGGCAACCAGCACAGACGCCGCCGCACGCAGCGTGGCCTTCTCGATCATGGCCTTCTCTCAGCTCGGTTTTTCGCTGGCCTGCCGCAGCTTCAAGCTGACCATGCCGGAGCTGGGATTCTTTACCAATCCCTATCTGCTGGGTGCGATCGGCACCAGCGCCCTGTTACAAGTAGCCGTGCTGACATTGCCGCTGGCGCAGCCGATTTTCCATTCTGTGTCGTTCGATCTCCGTCTGTGGCTGCTGGTCTTGAGCCTCTCGCTGATCCCTGGTACGGCCACGGAAGTACTCAAGGTGGCCATGCGGGCCCTGGGTCGCAGACAAGTCAGCCGTGACGACGAGCCGTGAGCATGCTACGCTGCATGCTATGGAACGACCGCCACTGACCGCCGATGACGTACCTGTGTGGGCCCAGCAGTTCGGCCCCCAGATCGCTGCGCTCTTGACTCCCGGGCGTTTGCCGCCGCTGGGTCCCGGCACTCCCAACAAGCCGGCGCTGGCGCGGCTCGAGGCCCTGGATCTGCAAGCCGCCATCACGCCTGCCCGCGTGTGTGACCCCGATCACGCCCAGGCCTGTGTCGCGGGTCTCTGGCTCTACCACGATTTTCTCGATCGCTCTCACTCGATCAGCCAGCACATCCCCTCGACGACCGGCAGCTACTGGCATGGCATCATGCATCGTCGTGAACCCGATTATGCCAATGCCAAGTACTGGTTTCACCGCGTCGGCCGGCATCCCGTCTTCGAGCCGCTGGGACGTGCCGCATGCGCGGCGGCAGAGCGTCATCCCGCGCGCCGCAAGGCAAAATGGTTGTTGAACGATGCCGCGTGGGACCCCTTCCGCTTTGTTGATCTGTGCAGCGAGGCCGCGGTGGAACAAGGACCGCTGGCCGAGTTGTGTTGCGAGATCCAGCTTGCCGAATGGTGCTTGCTGTTCGCCTATTCGTTCCAACAGGCCGTGGCATGAAATCGGGTGCGAGACGCCGCTGCCGTGTTGCATGCTGCTCTATGATCTTACGCTGCCTCCCCCCTTCATCCGGCATAGCTCCATTGGCCCGTCAGCCGCTCCATGCCCTTTAACTTCTTGTGCCCTCAGGGCCACTGGCTCACCGGTGATGAATCCCAGATGGGGCAACAGCTTCAATGTCCCATCTGCGGCAGCTTGTTCATTGTGCCGGTCGTCCAGCCCGCCGTTCCGATGGGATTTCAGCCTGGCACCTTGCCACAGCAGGTCCCACCCGGCATGCCTCTCTGGCAGCCGGCTGGGCCCACCACGCTGCCGGGTGCTGGCGTGCCGGGTGCCTGGCCTGGCCCTCCAGGCCCAGGCGTGGCGCCGGGCTTCTCCGGCATGCAGCCAGCCTGGCCCGCCGGACAAGCGGCATCGTTCCCGTTTCCTCCTGGGACGGCGACCGTGGGCGAGCCGCAAGTGGAGCAAGCCCCACTGATCCGTACAGGCTCTGAGCCGCAGCTACCAGGCCCGTGGCTTTCAGCCCCTGTCGTAGAGCCGGGCGGACAGGCCGCGGATCCCGCCGCGCAAGCGGCCGCCGCCATGGCCCAGGCAAGCGCTGGGGAGCCGAGAGCGGCTGCGGAGCGGACGGCACCTGCCCCGGCTGGCGAGGCCGCTGCTCCGCCACAGACCAGTGACGCACAAACCAGCACGTCGGCCAGCCGGCAACCGCGCATCCTGCACATTCCCTGTCCCAAGGGGCATGAGCTGCAAACGCCCGAAGAGATGCTGGATCAGGAGGCCCTCTGCCCCTACTGCCGTACCCAATTCCGGCTGCAATACAAGAACAGCGTGGAGTACCGGCGAGAGAAAGAGCGGGCAGAGGAAGAGCGCCAGGCGCGCATCAACCGCCTGGCCTTCAAGCTTTCGATCTGGGGCACGGTGCTCGTGCTGCTGTTCGTCATCGTGCTGGTCGTGCTGCACTTTGCGAAATGACGTTATCGCCTTCGCGGCTGGGGGGGCAAGGAGCTGGCATGGGAGCCGCCTGCTTGGCAAGCGCGCCGTAGTGCGGAGCTGCTGAGTTGGAAGCGACCTGCCGACAGAGTAACTCCAGCACATTGCGGCCGCGCGGCCCATCCTGTTCGCCCCCTTAACTGGCTTGCCGGTGACCAGAAGCCATGCTGGGCCGCGGTGACGGTAGGCGGGACGTGGAGACATGGGCGCACCGGCATGCGTGGTCACACTTTGGAGGTGGGCAGTGCGATCAGGGGATGCCACCCCACACTGCGCCGAGGTAGCTGGCGGCCGCCTGTGCGGAGCTGGTGAGGGCGCCCGGCGCGTTCCAGCCCCAGGTTGGGAGACGAATACTCAATAGGTCTCGCTCAGGCAGCTAGCCCGGCACATCAATGTCTTCTCTGTCAGCCGCCCTGCGGCACACCGCACCAGCTCGCGAAACACGTGCATCACGGTCAGTGCATCTCCCAGGCCGCGGTGCTGGGGAGGGACCGCCCCCAGTGCGGCGGCCAGCGTCTCCAGCTTGTAGTTCCTCCGCCCAGGCAGCACTACCTGAGCCAGCAAGAGCGTGTCCACAACCCGATGCGCAAGCGGCGGCAAGGCCAGCTCTGCCATGGCACGCCGCAAGAAGCCGAGGTCGAAGGATGCGTTGTGCGCTATCAGAATCGTTTGCGGAGGTCCGCAAAACTTCAGGAACTCCGGCAAGACATTGACGAGAGACGGCTGATGGCGGAGCATGGCGTCCGTAATGCCGTTGACCGCCGTGGCATCCGGCGGCATGCGGCAGCCCGGGTTCACAAGCTGGCTGTAGCGGCCAAGCTCCATGCCGTCCATGCGAAAACGCACCGCACCCAGCTCGATGATGCGGTGCCGATGTGCATCCAGCCCGGTCGTCTCCAGGTCGAAGGCGACAAATTCGCAATCCGCGAGCGGAACCGGCTCGGCGCCGATGCCTGGCTTGGGATGGCCTGCTGGCCGGACTGGAATCATGGCGCGAGGGTCTCCTTGCGAACGGACGCGGAAGATCGGCAGGCGCGCTCGCGTGGGCGCGCCGGACGCCCGCGCTATGTGGCATGCCAGTATAGACTGCCCACACCGGATCGGTTTGTCAAAGGACACCTTGGCCGGACCGCTCGGCCGCGAGACATGCGGACGCGCCCCACGCCGGGCGGTACGCAAGGGCGAAATGGCTCAAGCAGCCGTTAACAGCCCAATGCTCGCGCGGAGTGCAGTCCGGCATGGCAACCGGCGACCGCTCAGCCGGTCCACGTCTGCTGCAGCAGCTCGGCTGGCGCCACGGCGCGTCCCTCTGCGGCTGAGAGATAACAGGCCTCTACCAGTGCCATGGTGTGTAGGTTGTCTTCACCGCTGGTACTGGGAGCACGGCCTTGTTCGAGTGCGCAGAGCAATTCGGCCATGGGGCCGGCGAAGGCGTCTGGGAACCAGGCTTCCCGCCAGCGCGGCTTGTGCCAGCGGCCACGGTCGCGTCGGGTGGAGAAGTCGAGGGTGCTCGGCGCGCGGCGGGGATACTTGGGCCAGCCGATGGTACCGCGGGCCAGGCCGTCCGTACCCTCCACCCGCCAGTGGATGCCAATCTCTGCGGCAGCGCCTTCCCGTGCCGGCCCTGCCCACACGTCATCCCAGCCGGCGGCGCGCAATCCGCTCGCGTATTCGAGCGTATAGAGGCAGATGCCGTCGGTGTGTGCGAACTTGGCGGCCGTGCGCGGGTCGCTGCGCACGCTGGCGTACACCCTTTGCGGATCGCCGAACCAGAAGCGAAACATGTCGAGGTGATGGATGCTCATGATCCGCAACGTGAGCCAGCCTAGCCGCTGCTGCCACGGCATCCAGTGCGGAATGGCGCGCATCTCGATGGTGGCCAGCACCGGCTCTCCCAGCACGCCCTGTTGCAACAGGCTGTGGCAGGCGCGTACCGACTGGTCGTAGCGCATGTTCTGATTGACGGCCAACACCACCCCTGCGTTGCGACACCACCGCACCAGCTCGCAGGCCTCGGCCAGGTTGCAGGCCAGCGGTTTCTGACAGAGGATGCCGCGAATGTGCCGGGCATGCTGCACCGCCCCGCGGACGATCATCGGCTGCACGTCCGGCGGTACGGCGATATCCAGCACCTCAACCGCGGGATCAGCCAGCAGCTCCTGGTAGGTCTTGTACACCCGCAGAATACCGTAACGCCTTGCCGCTTGGCGTGCGCGACGCGGCGTCCGCGACGCAATCGCCACGGGACGAAAGCCAGCCCGCTGATATGCTGCCAGATGGCACTCCGCCATGATGAAGCCGGCGCCGATGCAGCCGATCGGCACGTCTCGGCGCTGGGGGAGTACGGGGCGGTAGTCGAGCCGAAACGTGCGGCGCTGTGTGCTCATCAAGCAGTACTCGGAGTTTCCTCGACAGAAAGGCGTGCCACGGTCGGAACCTGGCCTTCCCTGTCCGGCACCTCGGATTGTTCCTGGGCCGCCGCACTATGGCCACGCCAGGCCGAAGAATTGCAGGACGAAGATGACACAGCCGCCGCCGAACATCAACAGCACCTTGGGCACCTGGCCGGTGAAGGCAGAGGCCAGCAGCAACAGCCCCGCCAGCAGTGCATTGATATTGCTTACCGAGCGGCGCAGCGCCTCAGGAACGAACGGCAAGGAAACGGGTTGGGCTTGCTTGGCGCGCTCCCACCAACCTCGGCCCAGTTCCTGAACCTGGCCCGTGCCCTCGGCGCTGCCGGAGGCGGCTCCCGCCGCTGCGTCCGCGGCTTGCTGCACCACCTCTCGGCTAAGCAGCTTGTTCTGCCAGAGCCAGAGGATCGACCCCGCCAGCAACAGGGCCCCGGCGTAAAACCTCAGCTTGGGACCGATCAGCCGGTCCATCCACCAGACGACGTCCCGGCCGCGCACCTCATCTTCGGGATCGAGCTGCTTGCGGCCGCGTACCTTGCGGACCAGGTTCTCGGCCTCTTTCGCCGCCTGGCGGCGCGCTTCATCTTCCGCCACCCCCTGCGCCCGCAAAGCCTGTTCCTCGATCCGCTGCAAGTGCTTCCGCTCCCGCGCCAGCCGGCGTGCCTCCTGTCGAGAAGCGATCCACCGCAACAGCGGATCCCGCCAGGCGGCGTACTTTGGTCGCGGCGTGCCCCGCCTGCCCTTCCCCCAACGCTCTCGTGCCGCCAGTTTGGCCTCATAGCCAAACAACGCTTCGAAGAACTCTTCCCACTGCTCTCCGGCATCCTTGCACACAAACTGCCGGATGGCATCTTCCTCCACACCCCCCAATCGCAACGCCCGCAGCACCTGCTCCACCGCTTCCAACGCTTCCCGCCGCTGCGCGGCAAGCTGCCGATCGCAGAGATAGTAAAACGCCATCCCCAGCCCCACGGATAACAACAGCACCACCATCAGCACCCAGATCAGCCCCAACGCCCACAGCACTACCGCAAGCAGTAGCAAACTCGCCAGGCCCGCCAGCCAATCGGCCCAACCACTGCCCAGTACAAACTCCCGCACCTTGAGGAACAGGTATGTCCGCTCCCGCAGGCCTTGCACTACGAAGTGCACCAGGCAGGTCCCCAGCATCGTCCCCACGGCCGCTGCCGCCACAAGCCACCACCCTGCCAACGCAAACAACAAGGCCGCCAACGGCAGCCCCAGCAACCACATCCAGACCAGGGCACGCCGCACACGCACCAGGGGCGCGGCATAGTAGGCCTGGGCTGACCGCACCAGCGTCTCGGCATGCTCGGCCCGTGGAGAAAACGACCGCCCCCCCTCGATGCCCAGGAACTTCTCCAGATCCTGAATCACCTCACCCATGTTCTGGTACCTGTCCTCCGGGCGCTTGGCCGTCATCTTGAGAACGATCTGGCTGATCTGCTTGGGCACACGGCTGACAATGACATCCGGCGGGACGATAGGCTCGTTGGCATGCTTGGTCAGCACCTCGAGTGCCGTCTGGCCCTCAAAGGGGGGGCGGCCGGTCACCAGCACATAGAGCGTGCAACCCAGGGAGTAGATATCTGCCCTGGCGTCCACGTTGGCGGCATCGCGGGCTTGTTCGGGCGCCATGTACGCCGCCGTACCCATGGCCGCCTGCACGCGGGTCACTTGCGGAGAGGCAGCCAGTCCGGTCTTGGCATCTCCATCGCCAGCCGTGTCGGAACCCACTTGGCGGGCCGAGGGAGGCCGGCCCGCGGATTGAGCGGAGGAGGAGCGTGCCAGCGAGGCCAGGTCGTCGCTGCCCTGACGCGGGGCTTTGACCAGCCCCAGATCGGCGACCTTCACCACACCGTGTTCGTTGAGCAGCAAGTTGTCGGGCTTGATGTCGCGGTGCACCATGCCCTGGTCGTGTGCGAACTTTAAGCCGCGCGCTGCCTGCAAGATGTAGCCGGCGGCGATCTCCACATCGAGGGGTCCCTGCTCCTTGACGAGCGAGCCGAGGGTCTTGCCCTTGACAAACTCCATGCTGAAGTAGTGCGTGCCGCGATCCTGGCCGATGTCATAGATCTGCACCACGTTATGGTGGGTGAGCTGGGCCGCGGCATAGGCTTCTCGCGTGAAGCGGACCAGAAACCGTGCGTCCCGCGCCAGTTCCGGTTTCATGGTCTTCACGGCTACATGGCGGTCGAGTGAGATCTGCCGTGCCAGATAGACGGCTCCCATGCCTCCCTTGCCCAGTTCTCGCAAGAGCTGGTAGCCGCCGAGCGTGGCAGGCAAGCCATGCACGCCGGCGGGGGCTGGCGTCGGCTCTGGCTCCTGGGCAACAGGGGCGAAGTCGCTGGTCACGTCCGTGGCGGCGCTGTGTGCGGCGCGCGTGGCTGCTGAGGCTTTGCCCTGCACCGCCGCAGGGCGTGCCTCCGCCTGCCCCGCCGCCTCGGAATGCTCCATGGTCACATCCGTGGCGGCGCTCGAAGGGGGGGAATGCGTCTGCCCGGCGGCAGTACCGGGTTTGGCCGCTGGTAGTCTTGCCACCTGAGGTTCAGCACCCTGCTCATCGCTCACGATCAGCAGAAAGCGCTGCTTGCACTTCGGACAGGTCGGTGTAAATCGGCCGGGCTTCAGCTCTTTGATAGCAAGGGCGTTCTGGCAGTTAGGGCATTTGAGAGCCACGCAAGCCTCCGCACAATAGCAATAAGAAAAATGAGACCGGGTGGCAGGCACTCGCCTTCAGGATACTCTGACCAGCCGAGGGCAGGCAATTGAATTGCCCTGGTCGCTCTTTGCCTGGCCAGGACCTCCATAAAGCCAGCATCCTACTCATCAAAACTGGCTTAGTGCTGCCGGTGAGGATGCCTTGCTCAACCGGGCTTCCAACCGGCGTGCCAGGCTGACGGAGAGCGGACCGCTGGCGGGCCGCACACTCGCGGCGGTGATATGGGATCGCTCGCGGGTACTCGAGCCAGGCATGGGCAAGCGCGCAATCCTCACGCAGCGCCAGCGGGGTGCCTACAGGACGGCCCCCTTGGTCACGTACACGGCTGCGTTGGAGCGAGGGTGCGCCATGCGGACCGAAGACGGGCTAAAGATTGTCTACTGGCAGCCGTGGCAGGGGAACGGGATGCTGGATGGCTGAGCCGGTTGATCGTGCAGTGGGTGGGCGGCGGGCCAGAACACCCCGGATCAGCTTGAGAGGTGTTTTTCACAACTTTGGCGGTCACGAGAGACGGCTGCTGGCATGCGACGCAACGGGGCGGTAACATCGAAGTTAGGGTACTGTTTCTATCGATCCAGCCTCGCCTGGGCCTGATTTCCCATGGAACACGAGCAGCTTGGCCCGTTCCGCCTTGGCAAGCGGCTAGGCCGCGGCGGCATGGGGACCGTCTATGCGGGAGTGGACGAGTCGACCGGCGAACTGGCCGCCGTCAAGGTCC